>JAKOZZ010000205.1 GCA_029779755.1 Pseudomonadota bacterium | reverse complement strand
CAGTTGCGGCAGGGGCGGGCGGTGGGCAGCGTGATCGAGCTGACGGCGCCGATGGACGGGGTCGTCGTCGAGCAGCTGGCCACGGTGGGCCAGCGCGTCGAGGCGGCTGCGCCGCTGATCAAGCTCGCGCGCCTCGACCCCTTGTGGCTCGAGATCCAGGTGCCGGTGGCGCGCCTGTCCGGGCTCGAGCGCGGAGCGCCGGTGCGGGTGCCGGGCGCCGACGCCTCGGGCACGGTGCTGGCGGTGGGGCGCAGTGTCGCCGCCGAGAGCCAGACCGCGCTCGTGCGGGCCGAGATCACGCGCGGCGCCGCGCGTCTGCGCCCGGGGCAGCTGGTCGAAGCCAGCCTGCAGACCAGTCCCGAGGGGGGACAGTGGCGCGTGCCGAACGCGGCGCTGGCCCGGCAGGGCGGGCGCGTGTTCGTGTTCGTGCGCACCGGCACGGGGTTCCGGGCGCAACCGGTGCGCATCGTGGGCGAAGGGGCCGAGTCCAGCCTGATCGCCACGCCGCTGGGCGCTGCCGATCGCATCGCGGTGCGCGGGGTCGCGTCGCTGAAGTCGGCGCTGCTCGGCATCGGCGTCGAGTAGCACGACGGACACCGGAACGGTCAGCGTGTTTACCCGACTCAGCGCGTTTGCGCTCGCGCAGCGCCTGCTCATCCTGGTGGCCACCGCGCTGCTGGTGGCCGGCGGGGTGCGCGCGTGGCTCGGTCTTCCGATCGACGCCTTTCCCGACGTCTCGTCGACGCAGGTCAAGGTGATCATGAAGGCGCCCGGCATGACCCCGGAGGAGGTCGAGGCGCGCATCACCACGCCGATCGAGCTCGAGCTGCTGGGCATCCCGCACAAGCGCGTCGTGCGCTCGACCTCCAAGTATGCGATCGCCGACATCACGCTCGACTTCGAGGACGGCACCGACATCTACTGGGCGCGCCAGCAGGTGGCCGAGCGCCTGGGCAACGTCGCCCGCGACCTGCCGGCCGGGGTGTCCGGCGGGCTCGCGCCGATCACCACGCCGCTGGGCGAGATGTTCATGTTCACCGTGGAAGGCGAGGGCCTGTCGCTGGCCGAGCGCCGCACGCTGCTCGACTGGACGATCCGTCCGGCGCTGCGCACGCTGCCGGGCGTGGCCGACGTCAACGCGCTGGGCGGCGCGGTGCGCGCGTTCGAGGTGGTGCCCGACAACACCGCGCTGAACGCCCGCGGAGTCACGCTGGCGCGGCTGCGCGAGGCGCTCGAGACCAACAACCGCAACGACGGCGCCGGGCGCCTGCGGGACGGGGAGGAGGCGCTGGTCGTGCGCGCCGAAGGGGCGATCCGCGACCTCGAGGACGTGCGTGCCATCGTCGTCGCCGTGCGCGACGGCCAGCCGGTCCGGGTGGGCGACCTGGCCGACGTGCGCGTCGGCAGTCTCACCCGCTACGGTGCGGTCACCGCCAGCGGTGAGGCCGAGACCGTGCAGGGGCTGGTGCTGGGGCTGCGCGGCGCCAATGCGCGGCAGGTGGTGGAGGGCGTGCGCACGCGCCTCGCGGAGATCGAGAAGACCCTGCCGAAAGGCGTGTCGATCCGTCCGTTCTACGATCGCGGCAGCCTCGTCGACCGGGCGGTGAACACGGTGGCGAAGGCGCTCACCGAGGCGGTCGTGCTGGTCGTCGTGCTGCTGCTGCTGTTCCTCGGCAACCTGCGCGCCGCGCTCGTCGTCGCGCTGATCCTGCCGCTGTCGGCGCTGGCCACCTTCGTGCTGATGCGCGTCTTCGGGCTGTCGGCGAACCTGATGAGCCTGGGGGGGCTGGCGATCGCGATCGGCATGCTGGTCGATGCGGCGGTGGTGGTGGTCGAGAACATCGTGACGCGGCTGGCGCACGACGGCGCGCTGCACGACGGCGGGGGGCGCGACAGCGCGGGGCACGAGGGCGCGGCGTCCGACAGCGCAGGACACCACGATGGCGCAGCACCCGACGCCGCGACGCGCGGCCGATCCGCGCCGCCGCTGCGCACGCTGATCGCCGATGCCGTGCGCGAGGTGACCACGCCGGTGGCCTCGGGGATCCTGATCATCGTCATCGTGTTCCTGCCGCTGCTCACGCTGGAGGGGCTCGAAGGCAAGCTGTTCGTGCCGGTCGCACTGACCATCGTGTTCGCGCTCAGCGCGTCGCTGCTGCTGTCGCTGACGGTGGTGCCGGTGGCGGCCTCGTTCCTGCTGCGGCCCGGTGCGCACGCAGATCCCTGGCTGATGCGCCTGGCGACCCGTGTCTACGTGCCCGCGCTGCGCTGGTCGCTCGCGCATGCGCGCGCCGTCGTGGTCGCTGCGCTGGTGGCGCTGGCGGGCACCGTGGCGCTGTACCTGCAGATCGGCAAGACGTTCATGCCGACGCTGGACGAAGGCGACGTGATCATCGGGCTGGAGAAGCTGCCGTCGATCGCGCTCGATGCGAGCGTGCAGGGCGATCTGCGCATCCAGAAGGCGATCCTGGCGCGGGTGCCGGAGGTCCGGCGCATCGTCGCGCGGGTCGGATCCGACGAGCTGGGCCTCGACCCGATGGGCCTGAACCAGACCGACACCTTCCTCGTGCTCGCGCCCAAGGACACCTGGCGCACCCCCGACAAGCAGTGGCTGCTGGACGAGTTGCGCGCCGTGCTGCACGACTTCCCCGGCACCGCGTACAGCTTCACGCAGCCGATCGAGATGCGCGTGGCCGAGATGGTGATCGGGGTGCGTGGCGACGTGGCGATCAAGATCTTCGGGCCCGACCTCGCCACGCTGAATGACCTGTCCGCGCGTCTGGTGACCGCGCTCAGGACGCTTCCCGGCGCCGAGGACGTGCTCACCATCCGCAACGAAGGCATGCAGTACCTGAGCGTGGAGGTCGACCGGCTGGCCGCCGGACGGATGGGGCTGAACGTGGGTGAGGTGCAGGATGCGCTGCGTGCCGAGGTCGAAGGCAGCATCGTGGGCATCGTGCTGGAGCAGGGACGCCGCACGCCGCTGCTGCTGCGCGGGCCCGACGGCGTGCGCGAATCGGCGGCGCTGTTCGGCGGCGTGACGCTGACGCTCGACGGCGGGCGCACCGTGCCGCTGGCCGACGTCGCCCGCCTGCGCCGCGTCGACGGGCCGGTCAAGGTCGATCACGAGAACGCCACGCGCATGGTGGTGGTGCAGGCGAGCGTGCGCGACCGCGACCTCGTCGGCTTCGTCGAGGAGGCGATGCGCAAGGCCGAGGCCGAGGTGCCGCTGCCGCCCGGCTACCGCGCCGTGTGGGGCGGCCAGTTCGAGAACCAGCAGCGCGCCGCCGCCCGCCTGATGCTGGTGGTGCCCGGCGCGCTGGCGATGATCTTCGTGCTGCTGTTTGCGACCTTCGGATCGGTGCGGCAGGCCGTGCTCGTGTTCAGCAACGTGCCGTTCGCGATGATCGGCGGCGTGTGCGCACTGTGGCTGTCGGGCGAGTACCTGTCGGTGCCCGCATCGGTCGGCTTCATCGCGCTGCTGGGCGTGGCGGTGCTCAACGGCGTCGTGCTGGTCAGCCACTACAACCACCTGGCCGCGCAGGGCATGGCCGTCGACCGGCTGGTGGTCGAAGGCGCGACGCGCCGCCTGCGGCCGGTGCTGATGACGGCCAGCATCGCCGCGTTCGGCCTGCTGCCGCTGCTGCTGGCCACCGGTCCCGGGTCCGAGATCCAGCGGCCGCTGGCGATCGTGGTCATCGGCGGACTGGTCACGTCGACCCTGCTGACGCTGGTGCTGCTGCCGGTGCTGTACCGGCGCTTCGGCGTCGCGGGCATGCCGGCGCGCGGTCCGGGCTGATCCTGGCCGGTGGCCGCGGCGCTGGTCGCCGGCGTCACCGTCACGCGCACGGTCACCGCACGGCACCGTCTCCGGACTCATGCGCGCGGCGCATAAGCACCTCCCGCACGCCGGTGATGCTTCTGCATCCCGCACGCCGCGCCTAGCATGCGGCGATGAATTTCCAGCAGCTGCGCATCGTCCGCGAAACCGCCCGGCGCAACTTCAACCTGACCGAGGTCGCGAATGCGCTGTACACCTCGCAGTCCGGGGTGAGCAAGCACATCAAGGACCTGGAGGACGAGCTCGGGGTGGAGCTGTTCGTGCGGCGCGGCAAGCGTCTGCTGGGCACGACCGAGCCGGGGCGCGAGGTGCTGCGGCTGGTCGAGCGCATGCTGCTCGACGCCAAGAACCTGCGCCAGCTCGCCGACCAGTTCGCCAACCGCGAGACGGGCAGCCTGGTGGTCGCCACCACGCACACGCAGGCGCGCTACTCGCTGCCCGAGGTGGTGCGCGCCTTCAAGGCCGAGTTCCCCAAGGTGCACCTCGAGCTGCACCAGGCGAGCCCGCGGCAGATCGTCGCCATGCTGCAGACCGGCGAGGCCGACATCGGCATTGCCACCGAGGCACTGGACGCCGAGCGCGACCTCGCCGCGTTTCCGTTCTACACCTGGCGCCACGCCGCCGTGGTGCCCGACGGCCATCCGCTGACGGCGCTCGACGCCATCACGCTGGCCGACCTCGCCGAGCACCCGATCATCACCTACCACCACGACTACGCGGGACGTGCGCGCATCGACGCGGCGTTCGCGGCGGCGGGCCTGGCGCCCGACATCGTGATGGCCGCGCTCGACACCGACGTGATCAAGACCTACGTCGGCGTGGGCCTGGGGGTGGGGATCATCGCCGCCAACGGGTACGTCGCAGGGCGCGAGCACGGGCTGGTGCGCCTGGATCTCGGCGACCTGTTCCCGCCCAACACCACGCGGATCGCCGTGCGCAAGGGGCACTACCTGCGCGGGTTCGCGTACCGGTTCATCGCACTGTGCTCGGCCGATCTCGACGAGGCGCGCGTGCGCGAGGCGGTGTCGCCCAGCCGCGAGGCCGAGCTCGGATGAACCGATGGCCCATCCCGGGAATACCGCTGCGGCGCACCGCCTATGCGCAGCGCACCGTCCATGCGCAGCGCACTGTCCGTTCGCAGCGCACCTGCTATCGTTCGCAGAATTCCTTGGTTGGGACCGGGCCGGTGCCTGCCTAGACTGATCGCATCCGATCGACCTGCAGACCCACGAAGCCCGGACCCATGAGACGCGACCTGTTCATCATGAGCGAAGAAGTCCTCGACATCCTGTATCGCGCGGCCAACCGTCGCCTCGGCACCGACATCGCCTATGCGGGCGCCGTCACGCCGAAGGAGGCATTCCGGCTGCACACGCTGGGCGCGGCCAAGCTGATCGACGTGCGCACCCGTGCCGAATGGGAGTACGTGGGGCGGGTGCCCGACAGCACGCTGATCGAATGGCGTGCCTACGGTGCCCAGGATCCCAATCCCGACTTCATCGCGCAGCTGCGCGCGGTCGCCGGCCCCACCGACGTGGTCATGTTCCTGTGCCGCAGCGGCGTGCGCTCGCACAACGCCGGCCAGAAGGCCGCGGCCGCCGGGTTCACGTCGGCGCTGAACATCCTCGAGGGGTTCGAGGGGGACCTCGACGCGGACCAGCGTCGCGGGCGGGTCGGCGGATGGCGGGCGGCCGGGCTGCCGTGGGTCCAGTCGTGAAGCTGCCGGACGGACGCGCGTCCGGCGCGCGTCGTCCTCACGCGACGTCGTAGGCCAGGCGCGCCGCCGATTCCGCCGCGGCCGCGACCGCCTCGTACACCGCTCCGATCAGCATCAGGGCCGGTCCGTCGCCGAGCCGCCGGGCGGCCGCTTCGAGACCGTCCAGCCGCGCCGGCAGGATGCGCCGATCGCTCAGCGAGGCGTTCTCCACCAGCACCACCGGGGTGGTGGCGGGCAGACCGGCGCGGATCAGGCCGTCGGCGATGCGGCCGGACTGCCGACCGGCCATGTACAGCACGGCCGTGTCGGCCGCGCACGCGGGGCGTGCCCAGTCGTGGTCCTGCTCGCCGTCCCCCACGCGCGGCGTCAGGAACACCACGCTGCGGCTGACGCCACGCGCGGTCAGCGACTGCAGCAGGTCGGCGCTGGCCGCAAAGGCCGCGCTGACGCCGGGCACCACCTCGACGGCGATGCCCGCCGCCTGCAGGGCGTCGATCTCCTCCTGCGCGCGGCCGAACAGCATCGGGTCGCCGCCCTTCAGGCGCACGACCACGGCGTGGCGGCGGGCGGCGTCGACGAGCCGTTTGCTGATGAAGTGCTGCGCGGTCGACAGCCGGCCGCAGCGCTTGCCCACCGGCACGTGTTCGGCGCGCGTGGCCAGGGCCAGCACCTCGGGGTGCACGAGGGCGTCGTGGAAGACGACGTCGGCGCGCTCCAGCAGGCGTGCCGCGCGCAGGGTGAGCAGGTCGGGTGCGCCGGCGCCCGACCCGACGAGGTACACGCGCCCGGGCGCGGTGTTCGAGGCGGTGCCGGTCATGCCGGTCGATCCGCGACCACCGTCCCCGCCGCCACCGTGCGGTTGCTGAACGGGTCGATCAGGATGAACGCGCCGGTCGCGCGCTGCGCGTCGTAGGGCTCGAAGGCCAGCGGCTGCTGCACCGACACGCGCAGGCGGCCGATGTCGTTCATCGACAGCCCGGGGGCGGCGACGCGCGCCAGAGTGTCGACGTCGACGCGGTGGTCGGGGGCGGACAGGTGGGCGCGCACGGTGGCCGCGCCGTGCTTCAGCAGGTAGGCGCGCGTGGGGTCGAGCGCCTCGGGGTCGAACCAGCAGACCTCGGCGGTGACTTCGCGGGCCGGCGCCGGCGCCGCATCCGCCGCGGCGAACAGATCGCCGCGCGACACGTCGAGCTCGCGGTCGAGCACCAGCGTCACGGCCTGATCGGCGTGCGCTTCGGCCACCGGCGCGTCCAGCCGCAGGATGCGCGCCACCCGCGCCTCGACGCCGGCCGGCAGCACGACGATCGGGTCGCCGATCGCGATGCGGCCCGCGGCGATCGTGCCCTGGTAGCCGCGCGAGCCGAATGTGGCGGGCGCCGCATCGGCTCCGGGGGCAGCGGGTCCGGTCACGGTGCGCCCCGGCGCATCCGGTGTGTGTGCGGATCCGGGCGCTGCGCGCCACGCCGACAGTGCGTCCGTCACCGTCGCCGGAAGTCGCACCACCCGCTGCACCGGAAAGCGCGCCGCACCCGCGTGCGCGCCGTCGCGCGCGGGCACCGTCTCCAGGAACTCGAGCAGCGTCGGCCCGGTGTACCAGGGCATCGCGTCGCCGCGCTCGACCACCATGTCGCCGGACAGCGCCGACAGCGGAATCGCCTCGATCCGTTCGAAGCCGAGGGTGGCCGCGAAGGCGTCGAATTCCGCGCGGATCGTGTCGAAGCGCGCCTGCGCCCAGCCGACGAGGTCCATCTTGTTGACCGCCAGCACGATGCGGCGGATGCCCACCCAGCGCGACAGGTAGGCGTGACGACGCGTCTGCGCGAGCAGGCCCTTGGTGGCGTCGACCAGCAGCACGGCCACGTCGGCGGTGCTGGCGGCCGTCACCATGTTGCGGGTGTACTGCAGATGGCCGGGCGAGTCGCTGACGATGAACGTGCGCACCGCGGTGGCGAAGTAGCGGTAGGCGACGTCGATCGTGATGCCCTGCTCGCGTTCGGCGAGCAGGCCGTCGGTCAGCAGCGACAGGTCGATGTCGGCCATGCCGCGCTTGCGCGACGCGGCCTCGACCGCGCTCACGTGGTCGGCCAGCAGGCTCTTGCTGTCGTACAGCAGGCGGCCGATCAGCGTGCTCTTGCCGTCGTCGACGCTGCCGGCGGTGGCGAAGCGCAGCAGACCGCCCGGTGCGGATGTCGTGGTGGCCGGCATCAGAAGTACCCCTCGCGCTTGCGCAGTTCCATGGCGGCCTCGTTGGCCTGGTCGTCGAGCCGGGTGGCGCCGCGCTCGGACACGCGGGTCTGCTCGGTCTCGCGCACGATGTCCTCGAGCGTGCGCGCGTCGGATGCGACCGGCGCGGTGCAGGTGATGTCGCCGACGGTGCGGAAGCGCACCGTTGCGCGCTCGACGGTCTCGCCGGGGCGCGGCGGCGTGAGCGGGGTGACCGGCACCAGCGCGTTGCCCCGGCGCACGATCTCGCGTTCGTGCGCGAAGTAGAGCTCGGGCAGTTCGATGCCTTCGCGCAGGATGTACTGCCACACGTCGAGCTCGGTCCAGTTCGAGAGGGGGAACACGCGGATGTTCTCGCCCGGGTGCACGCGGCCGTTGTAGAGCGACCAGAGCTCAGGGCGCTGGTTCTTGGGATCCCACTGACCGAACGCGTCGCGGAACGAGAACACTCGCTCCTTGGCGCGGGCCTTCTCCTCGTCGCGGCGCGCGCCCCCGATGCACGCGTCGAAGCCGAGCTCGCGGATCGCGTCGAGCAGTGTCACCGACTGGTGCGGGTTGCGCGGTTCGTCGGGCGTGCGCAGACGCACGCGGCCCGCGCGGATCGAGTCGCCCACCGAGCGCACCACGAGGTTCAGCTTGCGTTCGCGCGCGATGCGGTCGCGAAAGGCGATCACTTCAGGGAAGTTATGCTCGGTGTCGACGTGCAGCAGCGTGAAGCGCATCGGCTCCGGAAAGAAAGCCTTCTCGGCCAGGCGCAGCACGACGGCCGAGTCCTTGCCGCCCGAGAACAGCAGGGCGACGCGGTCGCACTCGGCGGCGACCTCGCGCAGGATGTGGACGGACTCGGCTTCGAGCGCGTCGAGGTGGGTCCAGCGGCGCGCGGCCAGCGCCTCGCCCTGCGTGCGGCGCAGGGCGTCGAGTTCGGGAACGGCAAGATCCATGGGGGGCGTCTCGTGGGCGTCGTCTGTGGGATCGGGGAGGTCAGAGAGATCCGACCGATCGCTGCGCGGTGCCGGGCCCCGACGCGCGCACCAGCCGGCCGTCGGGCGTCATGTGCAGGCCGCACTCGCGGGTGTCGGGCTGCTCCCACCACCAGCGGCCGGCGCGCTCGTCCTCGCCGGGCGCGACCGCGCGCGTGCAGGGCGCGCAGCCGATGCTGGGATAGCCCTGCGCGTGCAGTGCGTTCACCGGCACGTCGAAGCGTGCGACGTAGTCACGCACGTCAGCGGTGCTCCACTCCAGCAGCGGATTGAGCTTCATCAGACCGTGCACGGCGTCGTGTTCGAGCAGAGGCAGGTCGGCGCGGGTCACCGACTGCGCACGGCGCAGGCCGGTGATCCACAGGCCCTGGCCCGCGAGCGCACGCTGCAGCGGTTCGAGCTTGCGGATCGCGCAGCACTGCTTGCGCAGCGCGATGCCGCGATGAAACGCGTTGACGCCTTCGGCCGCCACGAAGCGCTCGAGCGCCTGCGCGTCGGGGTACAGCGCGCGGATCGGCACCGTGCGGCGCACGGTGTCGAACAGCCGGTACGTCTCCTCGTGCAGACGGCCCGTGTCCAGCGTCACGACCTCGGCCGGCACGCCGTGCCGGTGGATGAGGTCGAGCACCACCATGTCCTCGAGGCCGAGGCTGGTGGTGAACACGGCCGGCGCGTGCGCCGCGGTGGCCGCACGCAGCGCCTGCACCGCGGCGGCGATGCGGTCGTCGAGCATCATGGGGCGACGGATTCGGTCGTTGCGGCGGTGCGCGTGCGCGTCACCGGGGTGCCGGTCACCGCGGGCACACCGGCCGCTGCGCGCCGCGCGAACGCCGGCCCGCGGTCGCTCGAGGCCTGGTACACCTCGCTGAAATCGGCCAGCGCGGCGAGGCAGTCGTCGACCGACTGGTCGTCGCGCAGCGCGAAGCCGTCGAAGCCCACGCGGGCGTAGAAGAAGATCTGGTCGCGCAGCACGTCGCCGACCGCGCGCAGCGCGCCGGTGTAACCGAGGCGCTGGCGCAGCTGGCGCGCGATCGAGTAGCCGCGGCCGTCGGTGAAGTGCGGAAAGCGCACCGCGATCAGCGACAGCTTTGCCAGGTCGTCCTTCAGCACGAAGGGATCGTCGGCCGGGCCCAGGATCACGCCCACCGGCGTGCCGCGCGCCAGCCAGGCGTCGCGGTACTCGCGCCAGGCGTCCAGCGGCAGCAGCACCTTGGCGTCCGCGGGCAGTGCCGAGGCGTCGCCGTCGAACAGCGTCCAGTCGTCGGCGCGCACGCCGGTGCGGTCAATCAGCGTGGGCATAGACGGACTCCTTGAACGGGGCGATGCCGGTGCGCTGCACGACGTCGACGAAGCGTTCCGCTTCGGAGTCGCGCAGCCTGAGGTAGGTGGTGACGAGCTTCTCGACGACGTCGGGAATCTCGTCGCGGGCGAAGGACGGGCCGATGATCCGGCCGATCGCGGCCTGGTTGCCCTGGCGGCCGCCGATCGTGACCTGGTACCACTCCTCGCCGGCCTTGTCGACGCCGAGGATGCCGATGTGACCGACGTGGTGATGGCCGCAGGCGTTGATGCAGCCCGAGATGTTCAGGTCCAGCTCGCCGATGTCGTGCTGGTAGTCGAGGTCGTCGAAGCGCTGCTGCACGGCCGCCGCCACCGGGATCGACGCGGCGTTCGCCAGCGAGCAGAAGTCGCCGCCCGGGCAGCACACGATGTTGGTGAGCAGCCCGAGGTTGGGCACGGCCAGGCCCAGCGGCACGAGCCGGTTCCACAGGTCGAACAGGTCGCGCTGCTCGACGTCGGCCAGCACCAGGTTCTGCTCGTGCGTGACGCGCAGCCCGCCGAAGCTGAAGCGGTCGGCGAGGTCGGCGATCGCATCCATCTGGTCGGCGGTGACGTCGCCGGGCGGCACGCCGGTGCGCTTGAGCGTGAGGGTGACCGCGGCGTAGCCCGGCACGCGGTGCGGCGCCACGTTGCGCGCCACCCAGCGGCCGAACGCGCGCACGCTGCGACGGCGGTCCTCGAAGTCCGCGTCGACGGCCGGCAGCGTCGCGTAGGCCGGGCGCGTGAAGCGCGCGTGCACGCGCGCCACCTCGTCCTCGGTGAGCGTGCCGGGGCCGCCGGCGATCGCCGCGAACTCCTCCTCGACCTGGCGGGCGAACTCGGCCGGGCCGAGCTCCTTCACCAGGATCTTGATGCGCGCCTTGTACTTGTTGTCGCGGCGGCCGAAGCGGTTGTACACGCGCAGCGTCGCGTCCAGGTAGGTGAGCAGGTGCGGCCAGGCGACGAAGTCGCGGATCACGTGCCCGATCATCGGCGTGCGTCCGAGTCCGCCGCCCACGACGACGCGGAAGCCCACCGTGCCGGCGTCGTCGCGCACCGCCTGGATGCCGATGTCGTGCACCAGCACCGCGGCGCGGTCGTTCTCGGCGCCGTTGACGGCGATCTTGAACTTGCGCGGCAGGAACGCGAACTCGGGGTGGAAGGTCGACCACTGTCGGATCAGCTCCGTCCACACCAGCGGGTCGACGATCTCGTCGGGCGCGATGCCGGCGAACTGGTCGGTGGTGGTGTTGCGCACGCAGTTGCCGCTGGTCTGGATCGCGTGCATCTGCACGGTCGCCAGCGCGGCGAGGATCTCGGGCACGTCCTCCAGCGCCGGCCAGTTGAACTGGATGTTCTGGCGCGTGGTGAAGTGCCCGTAGCCGCGGTCGTACTCACGCGCCACGTGCGCGAGCATGCGCAGCTGGCGCGCGCTCAGCAGGCCGTAGGGGATGGCCACGCGCAGCATCGGCGCGTGCTTCTGCACGTACAGGCCGTTCTGCAGCCGCAGCGGGCGGAAGTCGTCCTCGCCGAGGGTGCCGGCGAGGTAGCGGCGCGTCTGGTCGCGAAACTGCCGGACGCGCTCGTCGACCAGGCGCTGGTCGATGTCGTCGTAGAGGTACATGCTGCAGCGAACCGTTCCGAGGGACGGCCGCACCGGAGGCCGGCGCGGTCGTCGTTGAGGGAACCGTATGCTGCGTGGGGCGTGCTTCGAAGGGAACGAAGGAAATCCGGATTGGATATTCGGGAACGTGGATTAGGCGTTCAGAGTCCCTTGAACTGCGGCACCCGCTTCTCCATGAAGGCGCGGGCGCCCTCCTTGTAGTCTTCGCTGGCGAAGCAGGCGGCCACGGCCGCGTCCACCGCCGCAGCGTCGCGCTGGTCGGGATCGCGCAGCGCGTCGCCGACCGACAGCTTCAGCGCCTTCAGCGTGAGCGGCGCATTGACGGCGGTGAGCTCGGTCCACTTCGCCACCATCGCATCCAGCTCGGCCGGGGCCGACACCTGCGTGACGAAGCCCATGCGCAGCGCGTCGGCCGCACCGAAGATGCGCGCCGAATAGAAGATGTCGTAGGTGTTCTGCACCCCGATCAGCGACACGAAGCGGCGCACGCCGCTCGCGCCGTAGCCCAGGCCCAGGCGCGCGGCGGGCATGCGGAAGCGCGCGTCGTCGGAGCAGAAGCGCAGGTCGCAGCCGGCGGCCAGCCCGAGCCCGCCGCCCATGCAGATGCCGCGGATCTTGGCGATGACGGGCTTGGTCGCGCGGCCGGGCGCCTGGTAGGCGGCGTCGGTGGCGGCGTTGTAGCGCGCCTGTGCGTCGGGCGCGCTGCGGTTGGATTCGAACTGCGAGATGTCGGCGCCGGACACGAAGGCCTTGTCGCCGTCGCCTTCGAGCACGATCACGCGGATGGCCGGGTCGGCGTCGAGCTCGCCGATGGCGCCGGGCAGGCCGGCCCACATGTCGTAGGTCATGGCGTTGAACTTCGCCGGGTTGGAGAAGGCGATGGTGCCGATCGGGCCGTCGCGGCGGACGATCAGGCGGGGCGTCGGGGTGGTCACGGTGGAGGCTCCGGAGAGTGGGCGGCGCTGGGCCGCACGAGCGGGTTGAGGGCGGCGCAGCGGGGCGGGAACGGGTTCGGGTGGCGCGGTGCGGCAGCCCCGGGCTGCGGGCGACGGCGCGCGGCCGCCGCCCCGGGGGTGGGATTCAGACCACGCGCGCGGCGCGCAGCGCGGCGATGCGGTCGGCGTCCAGGCCGAGCTCGGTCAGCACCTCGTCGGTGTGCTGGCCCTTGTCGGGCGTGGCGCAGGCCATGGCCGCCGGGGTGCGCGACAGGCGCGCGGCCTGGCCCACCAGCCGGATCTCGCCCAGGCGCGGATGCGTGACGGGCGCTGCGATGCCCTGGTGCTGCACCTGCGGGTCGGCGAACACCTGGTCGACCGTGTAGATGGGCCCGCACGGCACGCCGGCGGCGTTCAGCAGGCGCACCCACTCGTCGCTGGTGCGGGTGCTGAACGCCGTGGCCAGCTCGGCGTTGAGCGCCTGGCGGTGCTTCGCGCGGCCGCCGTTGGTGGTGTACTCGGGCCGCTGCAGCAGATCGGCGCGGTCGATCACCTGGCACAGCTTCTCCCACATCGCGTCGCCGGCCGCGGCCACGTTGATGTGCCCGTCCACCGTCGGATACGAGGAGGTCGGCATGCTGGTGGGGTGGTCGTTGCCGACCTGGCCCGGCACCACGCCCTCGACCAGGTAGCGCGCGGCCTGGAAGTCCATCAGCGCGATGCCCGCGTGCAGCAACGACGACTGCACCCACTGGCCGCGCCCGCTGACCTCGCGCTCGAGCAGCGCCGTCAGGATGCCCAGCGCGGCGAACAGCCCGGCGCTCATGTCGGCGATCGCCGCGCCGGTGCGCATCGGGCCCTCGCCCGGCTTGCCGGTGACGGACATCAGGCCGCTCATGCCCTGCGCGATCTGGTCGAAGCCCGGCCGGTCGAGGTAGGGGCCGTCCTGCCCGAAGCCGGAGATGCTGGCCAGCACGATGCGCGGGTTGATCGCCGCCAGCGAGTCGTAGTCGATGCCGAGCCGGTACTTCACGTCGGGGCGGAAGTTCTCCACCACGACGTCGGCCGAGCGCACCAGGTCGAGCAGGATCGCCTTGCCGTCGGCGGACTTGAGGTCGAGCGTGAGGCTGCGCTTGTTGCGATGCAGGTTCTGCATGTCGGCGCCGTCGCGCTCGCCCGTCATGATGTCCTTGCGCCCGCCCGGCGGCGGCTCGACCTTGATCACGTCGGCGCCGAAGTCGGCGAGCTGCTTCACGCAGGTGGGGCCGGCGCGGACCTGGCTCAGGTCGATCACGCGAAAGCGCGACAGCGCGCCGCTCGTGTGCGGGGAGGGCATGGGAGTCTCCTGGTCGTGTTCTTCGAGTGGGGGAGGGGCCCGCACGGGGCCCCGGGCGACGGCCGAAACGGTATCACGCCGGATGCGCCGGCCGCGGGCGCGCCGTCTCGCGCGGTGCCCGGGGCGGCGCACCCGGCGCACCGCGGGTACCGGGCGCACGCGGTGCACGGCGGGCACCACGCCGAACCGCGGGCACCGCACCGAACCGCGCGCACCGCACCGAACCGCGCGCTCAGGGCGCGCTCTGCCAGACGAAGCGCCCGCTGCGGTCGATCCAGCCGGAGGTGCGGCCAATGCTCGCGCCCGCCAGCCCGTTCGAGAACGCGCGGGCGAACGAGAACTGCGCGGGAATCGCCAGTGCGCCGGTCTTGTCGATGTAGCCGTACTGCCGTCCGATCCGCACGACCGCCAGACCTTCGGAGAACGGGTAGACGCGGTCGGCGTCGGGCTGGAGCACCACCGCGCCCGTGCGGTCGACGTACATCGCGCGCCCCTCGCTGCGCACCAGCGCCAGGCCGTCGGAGAAGTCCTCGGCCGATTCGTAGCGCGGCGGGATCACCTCGCGGCCGTCGCGATCCACGTAGCCGAAGCGGCTGCCGATCGCCACGCGCGACAGGCCGTCGCGGAACTCGCTGGCCAGGTCGTAGCGCGGTTCGACGACCATCCGGCCCTGCACGTCGACGAAGCCCTGGCGCCGGCCCGCCCACACGCGCACCCGCCCCTCGGACTGCACCCCGATGAAGTCGACGCCGGACGGCGTGATCTCGCGGCCCTCGCGCGTGAAGAGGCGGAAGCGGCCGCCGTCCTTCACGCGCACCACGCCGCCCGACGCGGGGAAGACCTGGTCGAAGCGGGCCGGCACCACCAGGCGCCCCGTGCGGTCGATGCAGCCGTAGCGCACCGTGCCCCAGGCGTCGCCGAGGCCGACGGTGGCCAGGCCGTCGCTGAAGGGCTCGGCGGTGTCGAAGGCGGCCGCGATCACGGGGCGGCCGGCGGGATCGACGTAGCCCCAGCGCATGCGCCCGTCGCCGGCCTTCAGGCGCGCGGCCGCGAGGCCCTGCACGAAGGGCTGGTCCAGCGCCTCCTGCGGCGGGATCGCCATCGTGCCGTCGTAGTCGTAGTACGCGCTGCGGGCGCCCTTGCGCACCAGGATCAGCGGCGTGCCCGCCACCGGCGGCTGCGGGAACTCCGCCGGCACGATCACCCTGCCCGTGGCGTCGATCAGCCCGAACAGCTCGCCCTGGCGGATCTGGAACACCGGCCGCTCGGGGGCGATCGGCACCGGCACGGGCTGCGCCGCCGCGGGGGCAGGGGCGACGACGCACAGGGCCGCGGCGCCGACGCACAGGGCGGCGACGACCGTCGCCGCGCGGATCCACGACCGCATCGCGTCCTCCTGAAGAATCCGTCCGGATCGCGCAGAATGCCACGCGGACACACACACCACGAGACGGGGGAAGGCATGGACACGGGACTGAAGGGGCGCGTGGCGCTCGTGACGGGCGCGAGCAAGGGCATCGGGCTGGCGTGCATGCGGGCGCTGGCGCGCGAAGGCGCACGGGTGGTCGGCATCTCGCGCAGCGAGGCCAACCTGGCCGCCGCCCGCGCCGCGCTGCGCAGCGAAGGGCTCGACTTCGTGCCGATCGCCGCCGACGTCGGCGACGCCGACGCGGCCGCTGCCGCGGTGCGGCGCGTCGAGGCCGAGGTGGGCCCCATCGACGTGCTGGTGAACTCGGCGGGCGCCGCGCGCCGCTACGCGCCGGCCGAGCTCGGGCCGGCCGCGTTCCGCCAGGCGATGGAGGCCAAGTACTTCACCTACGTGTACGTGACCGAGCCGGTGATCAAGGCCATGGCGCAGCGCCGGCGCGGCAGCATCGTGAACATCGTGGGGCAGGGCGGGCGCATGGCGGGCGTGATGCACATCGCGGGCGGCGCCGCCAACTCGGCGCTGATGCTCAACACCGTGGGCCTGGCGCGTGCGTACGCGGGCGACGGCGTGCGCTGCAACGCGATCAATCCGGGCCTGACGCGCACCAGCCGCGTCGACGAGGGCCTCGAGGCCGCGGCGCGCGCCACCGGGCGCCCGAAGGACGAGCTGCTTGCCGAGGAGACCGCACGCATCCCGATGGGCCGCATGGCCGAACCGGAGGAGGTCGCCGAGGTCGCGCTGTTCCTGGCGTCGGACCGGGCGAGCTACGTGTCGGGCGCGATCATCCCGATGGACGGGGTGTCGGCGCCGGTGATCTGAGCGCGGGCCGCGCGTGAAGCCGAACGAAGCCTGCCCCTGCGGCAGCGGCGACGCCTACACGCGCTGCTGCGGCCGCTTTCACGCGGGCGCCCCGGCCCCCACGCCCGAGGCGCTGATGCGGTCGCGCTACAGCGCCTATGCGCTGCAGCGGCACGACTACCTGCTGCAGACCTGGCATCCGACGACGCGGCCGGCCGATCTCGGCGACCCCGATCAGGCGCGCACCAAGTGGATCGGGCTGCAGGTGCGGCGCGCGCAGACGCTGCCCGCCGATGCCCAGGGGCGTGAATGCGGCCTGGTGGCGTTCGTGGCGCGCTACCGGGTGGGCAGCCGCGGCTACCGGCTGGAGGAGTGCAGCCGCTTCGTGCGGGAGGACGGGCGCTGGTTCTACCTTGCGGGCGAGGTGTCGACGGAGGGCTGACGGCTGCGCGGCGCCTCAGGGCATACGACCGCTCGGCGCCGAGGCCAGGGGCCGGCGCACGGCGCAGGGTGCTCGCCCACGCTGCGCGTGGGTGCCCTGCGGTGCTCGGCCCGGGCAGGTGGCTGCGCAACTCGGCCCTGCGGGCCTCAGACAGTGCTCGCCACCGTCGCGCTGCGCGCGCCGGAACCTGCCCGGGCCTGCGCTCCTCGGCGTCGCACACGTCGCCGTGCGCCGGCCCCTGGCCTCGGCGCTTCGTGGCAGCGTGGCGCCTGCGGTGCCTGCGGTGCCGCACGGTATGCTTCGGCCCCCCTCCGAATCGACGCCATGAAATTCATCGACTTCTCCGACGACGACGACGACCCCGAGCACAGTCCTCAGGAACGGGCGGCGGCCGGCACCCGCAGCACCTGGGTCAGCGTCGTCGTGAACCTGCTGCTCACCGCCACGCAGATCGCCGTGGGCGTGCTCACCAGGTCGCAGGCGCTGATCGCCGACGGCATCCATTCGCTGTCCGACCTGGTCTCGGACTTCGTCGTGCTGCTGGCCGGCCATCACAGCCGCAAGGACGCCGACGCCGACCATCCCTACGGCCACCACCGCTTCGAGACCGCCGCGTCGCTGGCGCTGGGCGGACTGCTGCTGGCCGTCGGGCTGGGCATGCTGTGGTCGGCACTGGGCAAGCTGCAGTCGCCCGAGACGGTGCCGACGGTGGGTGCCCTGGCGCTGTGGGTGGCCGGCGGCGCACTGATCGCCAAGGAGCTGCTGTTCCGCTACATGCTGGCCGTCGCCAAGAAGGTGAAGTCGAGCATGCTGGTGGCCAACGCCTGGCACGCGCGCTCGGATGCGGCGTCGTCGCTGGTGGTGGCGGTCGGCATCGTGGGCAACATGGCCGGCTATCCGATCCTGGATCCGATCGCGGCGCTGATCGTCGGCCTGATGGTGACGCGCATGGGCTGGGGCTTCGCCTGGGATGCGCTGCACGATCTGATGGATCGGGCCGCCGACGAGCAGGAGGTGGCGGCGATCCGGCAGACGCTGATGGACACGCCCGGCGTGAGCGGGGTGCACGACGTGCGCACACGCAAGATGGGCGACCTGATCGTGGTGGATGCCCACCTGGAGGTGGACGCGTCGATCTCGGTGGAGGCGGGGCACGACATCGCGGTGGCGGCGCGGCAGCGGGTGATGCAGCGGCATCGGGTGCTGAACCTGATGACGCACGTGGATCCGTGGAAGCGGCCGGACCTGGATCACGCGCCGCGGGGGTGATCGGTCGGGTTCTCCGCGTTCGGCGTTCGGCGTTCGGCGCGGGCGAGCGGTGGCCCCAAGGCCCGGGGGTGGGCCGCGCCGGCGCCCGGCGCTTTGCGCCGGGTTCCCTGCGGTGCTCGGTCCGGTCGGGTGGCTGCGCAACTCGGCCCTGCGGGCCTCGGACAGTGCTCGCCACCGCCGCCCGCTGCGCGTGCGTCGGAACCCGACCGGCCCTGCGCTCCTCGGCGCCGCCGAGGCCCACCCCCGGGCCTTGGGGCCACCGCTCGCTCGATGCACCGCGCAGCGTGACGCGGTCCGGAGCGATCGAGATCAGCCCGATCCGGTCAATCCGGTGAACCCGGTCGACGCGCTCGAGCCGCTCGACCCGATCCGCGTGCCCCGCTGCTGCACGAGCCGAGACGAGAGGCCCCCGCACAGCGCCGTGTGCGAAGCCGAGGCGCACAGGCCCGGGCAGGTTCCGGCGCGCGCAGCGCGACGGTGGCGAGCACTGTTTGAGGCCCGAAGGGCCGAGTTGCGCAGCCACCTGCCCGGGCCGAGCACCGCAGGGCACCCACGCGCAGCGTGGGCGAGCGCCCGGCGCTGTGCGGGGGCCTCTCGTCTCGGCGACGCACGCGCGCCGGCGACCTCAGCCCACCGCCCGATACACCCGCCGCTTCAGGTCGAACGCGAACGGATGCCAGAACGCCATCTGCCGCTGCGCCATCACCAGACCGGCCAGGTTGCGCCTGGGCGAGATCCACCAGTGCGTGCCCGCGATGCCGCCCCACTGCACCTCGTCCGTCGAGTCCGGCGGATCGATCGACGACGGCTTCAGCGTCACCGCCCCGATCAGGCCGTACGCCTTGCCGGGGATCTGCCCGCGCCCGAGGAAGTCGATGCACTGGCCTTCGGGCAGGTGATTGCGCATCGCCATCTCGATCGTCGCCGGCTTCAGCAGGGTGGGGCCGCCCGGCAGCAGGCTGCGGATCAGCGCCACCTGATCGTGCAGCGTGCTCACCAGTCCGCCGCCGCCCGACAGCATCGGCCAGGGCTTCAGGTACGCGCCGCGGTACGGTGCATCGTCCGTGCGCGTGAGGCCGGGCTTCATCGGGTCCATCAGGTCCGCACCGGCGTAGTACGCGACGAACCGGTCGCGCTTGTGCTCGGGCACCACGAAGGCCGTGTCGTTCATGCCCAGGGGGCCGAGGATGCGGCGCTCGATGAAACGGTCGAAGGGTTCGCCGCCCAGCACCTCCACGAGCCGGGAGACGACGTCGGTCGCGACCGAGTATTCCCAGCCGGTGCCGGGATGGAACGACAGCGGCAGCGGTGCGAGCGCATCCATCATCTCGGCCAGCGTCGTTTCCGGATGGCGCACGCGCCGTTCGTTGTAGCCCCTGAACATCGGCGTCCCCGGATCGAAGATGCCGTAGCTCAGGCCCGCGCTGTGCGTGAGCAGGTGGCGCAGCGTGATCGGGCTGCGGGCCGGCTCGCTGTCGTCGAGGCTGGTGGCGCCCGGGCGCAGCACGCGCCGGTCGGCCAGCTGCGGCAGGAAGCGTTGCACGGGCTCGTCGAGGTCGATGCGTCCCTCCTCGTGCAGCAGCAGCGCCGCGCACGAGGTGATCAGCTTGGTGCTGGAGAACGCGCGGAAGATGTGATCGGTGCGCAGCGGCACGCGGTTCTCGCGATCG
>JAKOZZ010000198.1 GCA_029779755.1 Pseudomonadota bacterium | reverse complement strand
CTATGCGCGGTGCCGCTCGGAGGCACGTGCCGCGTTCGGGCGCGACGAGGTCTACGTGGAAGCGCTGATCCGGCATGCGCGCCACATCGAGGTGCAGATCGTCGGGGACGGACGCACGGTCGTCGCGCTCGGCGAGCGGGACTGCAGCGTGCAGCGTCGCCACCAGAAGATCGTCGAGATCGCACCGAGCCCGTCGCTGTCCGAGGCGATGCGCGCGCAGCTCGCGCAGGCGGCCACCCGCATGGCCGGCGCGGTCGCGTATCGCGGTGTCGGCACCTTCGAGTTCCTCGTCGACGCCGACACCGACCGCTTCGTGTTCATGGAGGCCAACCCGCGCATCCAGGTCGAGCACACCGTCACCGAGGCGGTGATGGGCGTCGACCTCGTGCAGTGCCAGATCCGGCTGGCGCAGGGCGCGACGCTCGCCGACGTGGGCCTGCATCCGGATCGCCTGCCCACGCCGCGCGGCATGGCGCTGCAGCTGCGCATCAACATGGAGGCACCGGGTCCTGCCGTGGGTGCGACGGGCGCCGCCCCAGGCGCGGCGGGCGCCGACGGCGCGCAGGGCACGCTCACCGTGTTCGACCTGCCCAGCGGCCCCGGCATCCGTGTCGACACGTTCGGCTACAGCGGCTTCGCACCGAGCCAGCGCTTCGACGCGCTGCTCGCGAAGCTGATCGTGCATCACCCGTCGACGCGGTTCGAGGACGTGGTCGATCGCGCCTATCGGGCGCTGTCCGAGTGCCGCATCGTGGGGGTGGCCACGAACATCGGCTTCCTGCAGAACCTGCTGCGGCATCCGGTGGTCCGTGCCGGCGCCGTCACCACGCGCTTCGTCGACGAGCACCTCGCCGAACTCGCCGCGCACGACGACGGCCGGCACCGCCGGCGGTATTTCGAGCCGGCGCCATCGGGGGCGGGTGCCGGCGCGGGCGCGGGGCAGGGGAGCGGGTCCGACGCCGCACTGCGCCGCGCGGCCGGCGCCGCGCACGCGGTCGATCCGGACTGCGTCGTCGCGCCCACCCGCGGGTCGGTGGTGGAGATCAGCGTGACGGTGGGCGAGCGCGTGCGCACCGGTCAGCAGGTGGCCGTGCTCGACGCGATGAAGATGGAGCACGTCGTCGAGGCCCCGCACGCAGGCATCGTGCGCGAGATCCTGTCCGAACGCGCGCAGGTGCTCGAGCCCGG
>JAKOZZ010000187.1 GCA_029779755.1 Pseudomonadota bacterium | reverse complement strand
GTACTGCTCCTGGGCCGCCTTGTAGCAGGCGTCCATCACCCCGCGGCTGAACGAGCGCAGCTGAGCACCGGAGGCGACCAGCTTGCGCAGCGCGATCGGGTTCAGGTGGTCGTACTTGGCCATCGTGTAGGCGACGCTGTCGCCGCAGGCCGCCAGGTAGGCCGCCTGATACTCCTTGGGCAGCGCATCCCACGCCTTCTGGCCGACGATCATGTGGCCCATCGAGTTGGGCTCCCACCAGCCGGGCGCGTAGTAGTACTTCGCCACCTTCACGAAGCCGAGCTTCTCGTCGTCGAACGGGCCGATCCATTCGGCTGCGTCGATCGCCCCCTTCTCCAGCGCCGGGTAGATGTCGCCCGCGGCGATCTGCTGGGGCACCACGCCCAGGCGCGTGAGCACCGCGCCGGCGACACCGCCGACCCGGAACTTCAGGCCCATGAGGTCCTCGACCGTCTTGACCTCCTAGCGGAACCAGCCGCCCATCTGCGTACCGGTGTTGCCATAGTTGATGGCCACCATGTTGTACTGCTTCAGGAACTCGTTGTACGCCTGCTCGCCGCCGCCGTGATACCACCAGGCGTTCTGCTGGCGCATGTTCATCCCGAACGGGATGCAGGTGGCGAAGGCGAATGCGGGGTTCTTGCCGAAGTAGTAGTACATCGCCGTCTGGCCGCACTCGACGGTGCCGGCCTGCACGGCGTCGAGCACCTGCAGTCCGGGGACGATCTCGCCCGAGGCGAAGTTCGAGATCTTGAACTTTCCGCCGGTGATATCGCTGACACGCTTGGCGATGAACTCCGCAGCACCCCACAGGGTGTCCAGACTCTTGGGGAAGCTCGACGCCATGCGCCAGCGCACCTCCGGCTGGGTCTGCGCGATGGCCGGGGCGCTGCCCGCGGCCAGGATGCCGGCGATACCGCCGTGCCTGACGAACTCTCGACGCTTCATGAACTCTCCTCGGAATGGATAAGCGCAGCGGAGCAACCGCTGTCGTGCGCCCGGCACACCATGCATGGGCGCATTCGCGAAGTCAATGCGGAGCCACCCTGAGAGGCGCCTGCCATCCTGGCGTCACGGTTCGAATTCGGGCCGATCAGGCGCACCGCATCGCGTCGGCCAGGGCAGGGCGCCGCGCGCGGTGCGGCCGATCGGCGGCCGTTCAGAGACCGCTCGCAAGCCGCGCGAAGGCCGCTCGCAAGCCGCGCGAAGGCCGCTCGCAGGCCACGCGAAGGCCGCTCACTGCGCCTGGCCGCCGCCCTCGTTCTCGTACGGCACGGCGCTGCGCCGGATCTCGGCCATGTCGAGCGCGCGCACCTTGCCCAGCAGGTCGTCGACCGCGCCCTTGGGCAGCGCGCCCGGCTGCTGGAACACGATCACCTGTTCGCGGAAGATCATCAGCGTCGGGATTGACCGGATGCCGAAGTGCCCGGCGAGCGCCTGCTCCTCGTCGGTGTTGATCTTCACGAACTTGATGTCCGGATTCTCCTCGGCCACCTTCTCGAAGACCGGCGCGAAACCGCGGCACGGGCCGCACCAGGGGGCCCAGAAGTCGACGACGACGATGTCGTTGTCGGTGACGGTGGCATCGAAGTTGTCGGCGGTCAGGGTGTCGACGGCCATGGCGGTTCTCCGTTGGAACGGCCCTCGCGGGCCGGGGCCTCATCATAGGGTCTGCGGGCGCGTCGTGCGCGCGTCAGCGCCGCGCAAGGCCCCGACCCTACAATCGTCCGATCGCCGCCGTCTTCCCGCAGGAGCGCCTCATGCCGACGTATCCGAATCCCTACCGTCAGAACCTGGACCGCAATCCGGCCAATCACGTGCCGCTCACGCCGATGAGCCTGGTCGACTGGGCCGCGGACGTGTACCCCGACCGCTGTGCGGTGATCCACGGCAGCCTGCGCCGCACCTGGTCCGAGGTGCGCGCGCGTGCCCGCCGGCTGGCCAGCGCGCTGGTCGCGCTGGACATCGGCGAAGGCGACACGGTTGCGGTGTGCCTGCCCAACACGCCGGAGATGCTCGAGGCGCACTTCGGGGTTCCGATGACACGCGCGGTGCTCAACAGCATCAACACGCGGCTGGATGCGGCGATGGTCGCGTTCATCCTGCGTCACTCCGACTCGAAGGTGCTGATCACCGATCGCGAGTTCTCGCCGACCGTGCGCGAGGCGCTCGACCAGCTGCGCGCGGAAGGGGCCATCGTGCCGTACGTGATCGACGTCGACGACGCGCAGTACACCGGGCCGGGCGAGCGCGTCGGCGCGATGGAGTACGAGGCCTTCCTCGCCTCGGGTGATCCGGACTTCGTCGCGCGCTACCCCGAGGACGAGTGGGATGCGATCGGCCTGAACTACACCTCCGGCACCACCGGCAATCCGAAGGGCGTGGTGGTGCATCACCGCGGCGCGTACCTCAACGCGATCGCCAACGTGGTCGCGTGGAACCTGCCCCGGCATCCGGTGTACCTGTGGACGCTGCCGATGTTCCACTGCAACGGCTGGTGCTTCCCGTGGACGCTGCCGGCGGTGGCCGGCACCAACGTCTGCCTGCGCAAGGTCGACCCCGTGCAGATCTTCGCGCTCGTGCGCGAGCATCGCGTCACGCACTACTGCGGCGCACCGATCGTGCAGAGCACGCTGATCAGCGCCGACCCCGCGCTCAAGCAGGGCATCGACTGGCCGGTCAAGGCGATGGTGGCCGGCGCCGCGCCGCCGGCGTCGATGATCGAAGGCATGGAGCGCATGGGCTGGGAGGTCACGCACGTGTACGGCCTCACCGAGGTGTACGGCCCGGCGTCGGTGTGCGCGAAGCACGAATCGTGGGCCGACCTCAGCCTGGCCGAACGCGTGGACCGCAACGCGCGCCAGGGGGTGCGCTACCAGTTGCAGCAGGGGCTGAGCGTGTTCGACCCGGCCACGATGCAGGAGGTCCCGCGCGACGGCGAGACGATGGGCGAAGTCATGTTCCGCGGCAACATCGTCATGAAGGGATACCTGAAGAATCCGGCGGCCACGCAGGAGGCGTTCCGCGACGGCTGGTTCCACACCGGGGACCTGGGCGTGATCTACCCGGACGGCTACGTGAAGCTGAAGGACCGCGCGAAGGACATCATCATCTCCGGCGGCGAGAACATCAGCTCGATCGAGGTCGAGGACGCGCTGTACAAGCATCCGGCCGTGCTGGCCTGCGCGGTGGTGGCCAAGCCTGACGAGAAATGGGGCGAGACGCCGCTGGCGTTCGTGGAGGTCCGCCCGGAGCGGATGCCGGCCACGCCCGAGGCTGAACAGGCGCTGGCCGCCGAGATCATCGAGCACTGCCGCGCGCACCTGGCACGCTTCAAGTGCCCGCGCGAGGTGCGGTTCGAGGTGGTGCCCAAGACCAGCACGGGCAAGATCCAGAAGCACGTGCTGCGCGGCAAGGTGGGGTCGGCGGGCGCCATCGGCTGAAGCCGCGCCCGCATCCGCACGGGTGCGCGCACCCGTGCGCAGAGGGGCCAGGTCCGCTCACCGCGGGCCGTGGTCGCGGCGGTCGCCGCCGTGCCACTGCCCGCCGCTCGGCGGGCGCTGTCCGCCCCCGACCGGCTTCTCGACGATGCGCGGGTTCGGCGCCATCGCCGGTCCGCCGGAGGCAGGGCCGCCCAGGTGGGGCATCCCGCGCGGCGGCAGGGGCTGAGCCCCCGATCCCCACGTCGGTTCGCCGCGTCCGGGGCCCCGCGGCGGCATCGCCGGCCGGCCCGGCTGTCCGTGGCCCGGCTGTCCGTACCCCGGCTGACCGTACCCCGGCTGACCGTACCCCGGCTGTCCGTGGCCCGGCGCCCCGAACCCCGGCCGCGGTCCGACGCCCCCCGGCGGGTGCATCGGCACGACCTGCCCGGGGAACACGGCGCGCGGCGGCACCGGGTAGGCCGGATACACCGGATGGGGTCGCGGCGGCGGCACGACGACCCCGGGCCGCACGATGACCGGCGGGGGCGTCACGATCACGCCAGGGCCCGGCACGACCGGACCACCGTACACGCCGGGGCCGTAGACCGGCCCACCATAGACCCCCGTCGTGCCGTATACTCCGGTCGTGCCGACCACCGGCGGCCCGTAGACCCCGGGACCCGGGTCGTACACGCCCGAGTCGGCCGGCAGGACGGCGCAGCCGCCCGCAGACAGCGCTGCAGCGCAGAGCGCGATCGCCTTCAACCTGGTGGTCATGTCGGAGCCTTCGCAATCCGGGACGTGGCCTTCTTCAACGCGCGCCGCGCGCCTGCGGCTGACGGCGCCGCCGCCGCGGGGATGCGAAAAGTGGTAACGGGACGTAACCTGTCGGCTGCGGTGGTCGTTCCTCATGGAGACCGTGATGAGCCAGCTCGACTTCGGAAGCCTGCCTGCAGACATGACCGAACGTGCGACGTTCGGGTTCCCGCAGTATTTCTCGACCGCAACGCCCGTGCTGACGGGGACGAGCAACACCTCGGTGGCGGCACGTGATCCCGTGACGCGGACCGCCTTCGTCGCCACGGGCACGTTCGATCTGCTCGTGCCGACGCGCTCGGTCGTCACCGGTTTCTACGCGGAGGGTCAGTTCGGACCCACGCTGATGCAGTGGAGCCAGCTCGCACTGACGTACGCGCAGGTCGAGCCCGTGCTGACGCAGCCCGGTCGATTCGAGGCGTTCTTCGCGTCCCTCCTGGCCGGTGACGACGCCGTCAACGGGGGCAGCGCCGGGGATGTGCTCGACGGCATGGGCGGCAACGACACGATCAGCGGACGCGAAGGCGACGACCGGCTCCTCGGGGCCGAGGGGGACGACCTGTTGATCGGCGGCAACGGCGACGACCTCCTCGAGGGCGGGCCGGGTGTCGACACCGTCTCCTATGCCGGGGTGCGGGCTGAATACCGGGTGGCGAAGACGGGCGCCGACTGGCAGGTGACGGCGCTTGCCGGCCCCGACGGCGTCGATCGCGTGTCCACCGCCGAATGGCTGCAGTTCGCCGACCAGACACTTGCGCTGATCGCTCCGGCCGCGCCCGCGGGCGCGCCGGCGCCGGCCTACGGTCAGCGCTCCGACTTCCTGTTCGACCCGGTGTACTACGTGCTGGCGAATCCGGCATCGGGGGGCGGCGTGACGGTCGAGAACGCGCTGCAGCACTATCTCGGCGGGGGCGCCGCTGCCGGGCGTGCGCCGAACGCGTGGTTCGACGCTGCCTACTACGAGGCCCGCTGGTCGGACCTCACGCCGCTGGCGCTCGACGAGGCGACGCTGTTCGCGCACTTCAACCTCTACGGCGTGTGGGAAGGCCGTTCGCCCGGCCCGAAGTTCGAGCGGTTCGACGGCGTGCGCTATCTGACCGACAACCCCGACGTCGCCGCCTATGTCGACGCGTTCATCGGCGACTTCCTCGGCAGCCGGACGAACGGCGCGATCGCGCACTTCATCATCTACGGTGCCGGCGAGCAGCGTGCGGCGTTCGACACCGCGGGCCAGGCCATCGATCTCGGCTACGTCGCCTGAGCGACCGCCGGGTGCGACCCGCCGCGACGCGTCGCGGCGGGTCGCGTCTTGCCCGGCACCTCCATCGCCGCCCAGCACCTTCCTCCCCGCAGGTCATCACCGATCACCGCCGATCCCCGCCGCCTGACCGCCCGCCTGCGCGCGCCCGGGCGGAGGGCGGGTGCTGCTCAAGATCCGCCCGCCGCGTCCGAAACCCCTTGGGCAATGCCCGTGTCCGCCCGGCTTCCGGTCGACGCGCGGCGGCCCGTGTCCGGGGACCATCCGCCCGGACGACGTGCCGCCGCAGCATCGCCGCCGGGCGTGCTTCGAACGCCGCACCCACCATCGATCCTCCTCGCCCATGTGCCAACTCACGCTCGGCAGCATCCCCCTCGACATGTCTTCCGGACCGGGTCTGGGGCTCGAACGCCACTTCTCGACGCGGCCGGCCGAACGGATCGCGGGCGGACAGGCCTCGGTGACCTTTCGTGACCCGTCGACCGGCACGGTCGTCGTGGCCTACGGTCACTTCGACGCGCAGGACCCCGAGCACGACACCATGCACGAGTTCTCCGTCACGACGGTGACCGGGGCGCTGCTGATGGCCTGGACCGACCTGCACGAGCCGCTGTCGACCCTGACGCGTGCACTCGACGGCAGTCGCGGCTTCGGTGCGCTGTTCGAGGCGCTGATGAAGGAGAGCAACGTCGTCACCGGCACGCAGCAGGCGGACGTGCTCGACGGCGGAGGCGCCAACGACATCCTCGACGGCGGGGGCGGCGACGACGTGCTGGCGGGGGGCGAGGGCGACGACACGCTGACCGGGGGCGACGGGGACGACGCGATCGACGGCGGTGCCGGCACGGACAGCGTCGTCTTCGCGGGCGAACGTGCGGCGTATCGCATCGAGTACGGTCCCGACGGCTGGCGGGTGCGCGCGCACACCGGCGGCGAGGGTGTGGAGGGCGGCGAGGGCGGCGACCACCTCGTCGGCGTCGAACGCCTGGTCTTCGCCGATGCGGCCTACGACCTCGTCGCACCGCCGCCCGAGGCGTCCCCGGCCTACGGCGCCTCCGCCGCCTTCCTGTTCGACCCCGTCTTCTATCGGCTCGCCCACGCCGCCGTCGGCGGCGACGCGTCCCCGGCCGACGCCCTGCAGCACTATCTCGAGGACGGCTGCCACGTGGGGTGCACGCCGAACGCCTGGTTCGATGCCGCCTTCTATGCCGCCCGGTGGGGGGATCTCGCAGCGCTCGATCTCGATGCCGGCATGCTGTTCACCCACTACAACCTGTACGGCATCTGGGAGGGTCGTTGCGCCGCGCCGGCGTTCGAGCGGTTCGACGGGGCACGCTATCTGACCGACAACCCGGACGTCGCCGCCTACGTCGATGCGCATCTGGGCGACTTCCTGGGCAGCCGCGACAACGGCGCGCTCGCCCACTTCCTGCTGTTCGGCAGCGGGGAGGCGCGGGCGGCATACGATCTGCTCGGCGCGCCGATCGACCTCGGCTACGTGGTCTGACCGTTCACCCGGTTCGATCCTTTCGAGCCGCTCAGGCGCTGCGCGGCGGGCGCAGCGCGATCGCTGCCGCGGCGAAGATCAGCGCAAATCCGCCCAGGTCGGCCGCGCCCGGACGCTCTCCGAGCAGCAGCATCGCGCCCGTCACGCCCACCACCGGCACCATCAGCGTGCCCATCGCGGCCACCCCCGCCGGCAGCCGGGCCACCACCTCGAACCACAGGAAGTACGCGAGTGCGGTCGCCAGCACGACGTGGAACACCAGGGCCAGGGTTGCCGCTGCGCCCAGCGGTTTCGGCACGGGCACGCCTTCGAACACCAGCATCCCGATCCCGGCCGCCACGGCGCCGGCCAGGAGCTGCCAGGCGGTCGAGGGCATCGGCGGCGCGTCGATCGGGAAGCGCTTCGTGAACACCGTGCCGGCCGCCCACGTGAAGCCGGCGGCCAGCGACAGCAGCACGCCCGACGTCACGCCGCCCGCGTGCAGGATCGGCCATGCCAGCACGCCGAGCCCGATCACCCCCAGCAGCAGGGCGGCCACGCGCCGCCCGTCCAGGCGTTCGCCCAGCACCATCCGCGCCAGCAGCACGGCCCAGACCGGCATCGTGTAGGTGACGATCGCCGCACGCGACGTGCTGCCGGCGAGCTGCGCGAACGCGACCAGCAGATTGAAGCCCGCCACCGACAGCAGCCCGGCGACGATCAGTCGCGGCCAGTGGTCGCGGCGCACGGCCAGGGTCTGCCCGCGCGCGATCGCGATCGCGATCAGCAGCGACGCGCCCAGCCCCATGCCCATCGTGCGCAGCGTCCAGGGCGCCACCTCGCCCAGCACCGTGCGCACGGCCGGCCAGTTGAGCCCCCACAGCACGGCGATCAGCGGAACGGCGACCAGCGCGCGCCGGCGCGTGGCCCGCGCGGCCGCGTCGTCCGGCACGACCGGTTGTAGTCTTCTGTCTCGAACCATGATCGCCATCGCTGATGAAGCCGGAACATGAACATCCTGATCGCCCGATTCAATCATGAGACGAACACGTTCTCGCCCGTCCCCACGCCGCTGAGCGCGTTCTCCCCCGCGTACGGACGTGCGGCGTACGAAGCCGACAAGGGCATGCGGACCGCGATGGCGGCGTTCATCGAGCTGGCCGAGGCGTGCGGTGCGACCCTGGTCACACCGGTGTCCGCGACGGCCAACCCCAGCGGCGTGGTGAGCGCGCAGGCCTATGAGGAGATCACCCGGCGGATCGTCGATGCGGTGCCGGGCTGCGACGCGATCCTGCTCGACCTGCACGGCGCCATGGTCGCCGAAGGCGAGCCGGACGGCGAAGGGGCGCTGCTCGAACGCGTGCGCGGGGCCGCGCCCGGCGTGCCGATCGGCGTGGCGCTCGATCTGCACGGCAACATCACGCCGCGGATGGTGCGCAACGCCGATGTCATGGTCGGGTTCAAGACCTATCCGCACGTCGACATGTACGAGACGGGCGAGCACGCCGGACGGCTGCTGCTGGAGATGCTGCGCGGCGAGGCCCGCTACACGGTCTGCTGGAAGCGTCTGCCGCTGCTGATCAACACGCTCAGGAGCAGCACCCTGTCGGGCGCGATGAAGGCCGCGGTCGAGGCCGCGAAGGATCTCGAGCGCGCGGGGCTGCCCGCGGTCACGGTGTTCGGCGGATTCTCGCTGGCCGACATCGCCGAGCCGGGCATGTCCGTGGTCGCGACCAGCCGTGTCGACCAGTGCGCCGCCGCCCAGGACGCGGTCGATGCGCTGGCCGCCCGGATCTGGGCCGAGCGGGCCGACTACGGCTACGACAACGAGCCGCTGGCCACGTCCATCCGGCGCGCGCGGGCACTGGCGGCCGGCGCCACCCGTCCCGTGCTCCTGCTGGACCATGGCGACAACTGCATGTCGGGGGGCACCTGCGACACCATGGACGTGCTGGCGGAGGCGCTTGCGCAGGGCCTCACCGGCATTGCGGTCGGCCCGATCTGCGATCCCGAGGCGGTCGCGCAGCTGGTGGCCGCCGGGCCGGGCAGGACGGTCGAGGTCGCGCTGGGCAACAAGGCGCCGCTCACGGCCATCGGCCGGAACACGCCTCCCCTGCGGCTGCGCGGCGTCGTGCGCGCCGTGAGCGACGGCGCGTACACGATCACCGGGCCGATCTACCGGGGCCAGCGCGTCCACATGGGCCGCACCGTGTGCTTCGACATCGGCGCCGCGCAGATCGTCGTCGTCGAACAGACCCACGAGCCCATGGACCTCGGCGTGTTCCAGTGTGTGGGCATCGATGCCACCGCCTTCGCGTATCTTCTGCTGAAGTCGCGGATGTACTGCCGCCCGGTGTTCGGGCCGCTGTCGAGCGGCCTCGTCGAGTGCGACAGCGGCGGCGTGACGACGGCGGACCACACGCGCTTCCGGTACCGGAACGTCGTGCGTCCCGTGTACCCGTTCGACCCGATGTGACCGGCGGGTGCCGGTCGGCACCCGATCCATGCAGGAGTGCGCCTTGTCCCCGACCGAACACGACAGGTCCGATGGCGGTGGTTCCCCGGGTGGCGTGCCGCGCGCGGAGGGGGCGTGATGCCCGAACGCGCCTGGGTGCACGACGCCGTGCGGTGCATCGAGGCGGACTTCCAGCGCTCGAGCGACACCCACCTGATCCCGGTTGCGCTGCCGGGCTTTCCCGGCATCGACCTGTACCTGAAGGACGAGTCGAGCCATCCCACCGGCAGTCTCAAGCACCGGCTCGCGCGGTCGCTGTTCCTGTACGCGCTGTGCAACGGCTGGCTGCGCGCGGGCGCCACGGTGGTGGAGGCGTCGAGCGGATCGACCGCGATCTCGGAGGCGTACTTCGCGCGCCTGCTCGGGCTGCCGTTCGTGGCCGTGATGCCGCGCACCACCTCACGCGAGAAGATCGCCGCGATCGAGTTCCAGGGCGGGGAGTGCGCGCTCGTCGACGATCCCAAGGACGTCTACGCGCGTGCGGCCGAGATCGCGCGCGCGCGCCGCGGCCACTACATGGACCAGTTCACGTACGCCGAGCGCGCCACCGACTGGCGGGCGAACAACAACATCGCCGAATCGGTGTTCACCCAGATGCGGCTCGAGCGGCATCCGGTGCCGCGCTGGCTGGTGTCGAGCGCCGGCACCGGCGGCACCGTCGCGACGCTGGGGCGCTACGTCCGCTACTGCCGCCACGACACGCGGGTGCTGTGCGCCGACGCCGAACGTTCGGTCTTCCTCGACTACTACCGTGACCGGGATCCGGGCATCGTCCGCGCGCAGGGCTCGCGCATCGAGGGCATCGGCCGCCCGCGCGTGGAAGCCTCGTTCCTGCCGGACGTGGTCGATGCGATGGTGCGCGTGCCGGACCGCTGGTCGCTGGGCGCGATGCACGCGCTGTCGCGGCGCCTGGGGCGCTGCGTCGGGGGCTCCACCGGCACCAACCTGGTGGCCGCGCTGTGGGCGGCCGGCGCGATGCGCGCGTCCGGCACTGCCGGGTCGATCGTCGCGATCCTGTGCGACGCCGGCGACCGCTACCGGCAGACCTACTTCGACGACGCCTGGCTGCGCGCGAACGGGCTGGCCTGCGACGCCGAGCGCGATGTCACCCTGCGCTGGATGGACACCGGCGAGGCCCCCGACGCGATGGCCGAGGGGTTCGCGTTCGCGGGTGCGGGGATCGGGAGCGTGCAGGCCGGGTGAACTGCGGCGCGGCCTCAGTCGCGCCGCAGCGCCAGGCGGCGCGGGGCACCGCCCCCCATCGACAGCCGGCTCTCGATGCGGTCTGCGCGCACCGTCCCGTTGAGGCGCACGAGCGGCCCGCCGTCGATCGCGAACAGGCGCAGCGATCGACCGGCCACCGTGCCGCCGAGGTGGCGCACCGGCATGCCGTCAGCGCGCAGCTCGGCCTCGACGTCCTGGAACGTCTGCTTCATCGTCAGGGTCAGGCGTCGGCGCGGGTCGGTCCAGGGGCCGTCGACACGGGCGGGCACGATCCACAGGCGCAGCGTGCTCGTGCGTTCGAGGCCCACCGGCTTGTTCGGTGCCGGCACGACGACCTGCCGGTCGGCGCGCCACTCGCCCATGTCCCAGTCGTGCGAGACGACCCGCGTGCCGGGCGCGAGCGTCGACAGCAGCTTCGGCCTCAGGGCCAGGTTGACGTCGGGCAGCAGGTACATCGTCACCACGCTGGCGCCGGACAGATCGGTGTCGAACAGGTCCTGTGCGACGAACCGCGCCCGGTCGGCCACCCCGGCCTCGCGCGCGAGGCGGTTCGACAGATCGATCAGATGGGGCGCGAGTTCGATGCCCAGCCCGCGGGCGCCGTGCGTGCGCGCGGCGGTGATCACGATCCGGCCGTCGCCCGAGCCGAGGTCGATCAGCCGGTCGCCGCGCTGCACGCCGGCGAGCGCCAGGATCGCATCCACCACCGACTGGGGCGTCTGGACGTAGGGCACCTCCTCGAGCGGCGCGGGCGGGATCGAGGCCAGCGCCGGACGCGCAGTGCCGCCGGCTGCGCCGCCGGCGGCGCACGACATGCCCGGGAGCGTCAGCCCGGCGGCCAGCACGAGCGCGGCGGCCAGCGCGCGCGTGGCGACCCGCATCGGTGCGGTCGGCGTGCGCGATGCGGGCCCCCGCCCGTCTCGGTGCGGGCCTTCGGGACGGGCGCTCGAGCAGGGGGCGGATCGGTTCGACGGTGCGGAGCGGACGGACATGACGGTCGATGCGGACGGCGCGGCGGCGGGTGCGGGGGGCCCGCATCATGGCACCATTGCGACCGTACTCAAAGCTGCCGGATCGCGACCATGATCGAAACCTCCCTCGAACGTTTCCAGGCCGACGTCATCGACGCGTCGATGCAGGTGCCCGTGCTGCTCGATTTCTGGGCCCCCTGGTGCGGCCCCTGCAAGACGCTCGGACCGATGCTCGAGAAGCTCGAGCAGCAGTACGGCGGGCGGTTCAGGCTCGTGAAGGTCAACACCGAGGAGCATCAGCAGCTCGCGCAGCATTTCCGCATCCGCTCGATTCCGACCGTCTACGCGTTCGTCGGCGGTCGCCCGGTCGATCAGTTTCAGGGTGCGCTGCCCGAGGCGCAGCTGCGCGAGTTCATCGACCGGCTGATGCCCAACCCGAGCGACATCGAGCTCGACACGGCGCTGCAGTGCATCGAGCAGGGCGACCTGGCCGGCGCGGCCGAGCACCTGCGCAAGGCCCTGGCGCTCGACCCCGCGAACGACACCGCCCGCATGACGTACGCGCAGGTGCTGCTCGACGGCGACGATGCCGCGGCCGCGAAGGCGCAGTGGGAGGCACTGTCGGCGGCGGCGCGGCAGGATCCGCACGCGCAGGCCCTGCTGGCCCGCATCGAGGCGGTGCTCAAGGAGAACACGCTGCCGCCCGCGCCGGCGCTGGAAGCGCGTGTGCTGGCCAATCCTGCCGATCTGCAGGCGCGCCTGGAGCTGGCGCAGCACTTCATCGCGCACAAGGCCTGGGAGCTGGCGTTCGAGCAGCTGATCGAGATCGTGCAGCGCGACCGCGCGTTCGGGGACGACATCGGGCGCAAGACGATGGTGCAGGTGTTCGACCTGGCCGCCTCGCAGCCGCAGCTGGTGTCGGCCTGGCGCCGCCGCCTGAGTTCCGCGCTGAACTAGGCAAAAAAAAAGCCCGAACCTTTGGGGTTCGGGCTGAATCCACCTTTTGGAGGAGGGTGGAGGAGACAGGTGCAACTGTACCTGTTTGATTGTTGCGACGCAACAATGACTTTAGAGTCTGTCCTCAAAAAACCACTCCCGTACAATCCGCCGCCATGTTGATCGAGCAAAAGCAGACCCTGGCCGCCTGGTTCCGCACCGCGGCCGGCGAACTGATCCACACGCGCGCCGGCAGTCTCGGCGACGCGACGCTGAGCGTGCCCGACGTCGTGCTGGATCGGCCGAAACAGGCGTCGCACGGGGATCTCGCGTGCAACCTCGCGCTGCAGATGGCGAAGCCGCTGCGCATGAGCCCGCGTGACGTCGCGCAATTCCTGGTCGACCGGGTGACGCAGCTCGACGCTGCGGCCGCGAGCTCCGCGGGTGCCGTCCCGGCCGCGGACGGGGCAGCGGCCGGTGGCTTGTGCGATGCCGCATCCGCGATGATCGCCGGCCTCGAGATCGCCGGACCGGGCTTCATCAACATCCGCCTGTCGGCGCCGGCGCGGCGGGCGCCGGTGGCGGCCGTGCTGCGCGCGGGCGCGGCCTACGGCCGCAGCGACCGCGGGGCCGGCGCGCCGGTGGTCGTCGAGTTCGTGTCGGCCAACCCGACCGGGCCGCTGCACGTCGGACACGGCCGCCAGGGGGCGCTGGGCGATGCCCTCTCGGCGCTGCTCGAGGCCAACGGCTGGAAGGTGCAGCGCGAGTTCTACTACAACGACGCCGGCGCCCAGATCGCCAACCTGGCCTTGTCCGTGCAGGCCCGTGCACGCGGCATCGAGCCCGGCGACGAGCGCTTTCCCGCCGACGGCTATCGCGGCGACTACATCCAGGACATCGCGCGCGACTACCTCGCCGGTGCGACGGTCGGCGCCGAGCGCGTCGCGCCCGTCACCGCCTCGGGCGACCCCGACGATCTCGACGCGATCCGCCGCTTCGCAGTCGCCTACCTGCGCCGCGAGCAGGACATGGACCTGCAGGCGTTCGGGGTGCGCTTCGACCAGTACTACCTCGAGTCGTCGCTTTACACCGAAGGGCGCGTGCAGCAGGCGGTCGACGGCCTGGTGCGCGCCGGCCACACCTTCGAGGAGGGGGGCGCGCTGTGGCTGCGCTCCACCGCGTACGGGGACGACAAGGACCGCGTGATGCGCAAGTCCGACGGCGGCTACACGTACTTCGTGCCCGACGTCGCCTACCACGTCACCAAGTGGCAGCGCGGCTTCCAGCGGGCGATCAACGTGCAGGGCTCCGACCACCACGGCACGATCGCCCGGGTGCGTGCCGGCCTGCAGGCGCTGGGCGTCGGCATCCCGCCGGGGTACCCGGACTACGTGCTGCACAAGATGGTCACCGTGATGCGCGGCGGCGAGGAGGTCAAGATCTCCAAGCGCGCCGGCTCGTACGTGACGCTGCGCGACCTGATCGAATGGAGCGGCGGCGCAGGCGCAGACGGCGCCGGGGCCGGCGACGCGGCAGGCGCCGGAGACGGCACGGGCAGCGAGGTCGTCGCGCGCGCGCAGACCGCCGACGACGCGCTGCGCCGCGGGCGCGACGCGGTGCGCTTCTTCCTGATCTCGCGCAAGGCCGACAGCGAGTTCGTGTTCGACGTCGATCTGGCGCTGTCGCAGACCGACGAGAACCCGGTGTACTACATCCAGTACGCCCACGCGCGCATCTGCTCGGTGCTGGCGCAGGCCCGCGCGCAGAACGGCGACGACGAGGACGCGCTGCTGGCTGCGGTGCAATCCGGCGACCCGGCAGGTCTGCTGGCGCGTCTGGAACTGCCGCGCGAGTTCGCGCTGGCGGCGCGACTTGCGGCCTTCCCGGAGCTGGTCGCCACCGCCGCCGACGAACTGGCGCCGCACGCAGTTGCGTTCTATCTCAAAGACTTAGCGGCGGAACTTCACAGTTACTATAATGCCGAACGGTTCCTCGTCGACGACCCGTCGCTGCGTCAGGCACGGCTGCTGCTGCTGCTGGCCACGCGCCAGGTGCTGCGCAACGGTCTTGCGCTGATCGGGGTCTCGGCACCTGAAAGGATGTGATGCTCGTCGCTGCGCGCCCCTCGACGCCCCCCGCGCGCACCGCGCAGCGCGGCGGCACGCTGCTCGGATTCATGGTCGGGCTGGTGCTCGGCCTGTCGATCGCGGTGGTGGTGGCCGTGTTCATCACCCAGGCGCCGGTGCCGTTCGTCAACAAGACCAACCGCGCTGCCGAGCGCGTGACCGAGCCCAAGTCGGCTGCCGACGCGCCCGATCCCAACCGTCCGCTGAATCCCAAGGCTGCGGCGGGGAACGGGCGCGCCGCGCCCCCGGCGTCCCCGGCGGCGCCCGAGGCGGCCGACGCCAGCGGCACCGTGCCGCCCAACACGGTCGAGGACAAGGCCAGCATGCTCGACCGGCTGTTCGGCAAGGGCGCGGCCGAGTCCGCCGGCATCGCGCCGGCGTCGCCGACCCCCGCGCCGGCACCGGCCCCGCAGGCGGCCGTGAAAGCCGACGCCCGCCCCGCCGACGCACCGAAGGCGGAGGCGCCCAAGGAGGAGCGTTCCAGCTATCTGCTGCAGGCCGGCGCATTCCGCACGCAGGAAGACGCGGAAGCGATGAAGGCCAAGCTCGCGTTCATCGGCTTCGAGGCGCGCGTCGTCGCCGCCGAGGTCAACGGGCAGACGATGCACCGCGTTCGAATCGGCCCGTACGCGCAACTCGACGACATGAACAAGGCGCGCACCCGCCTGGCCGAGAACGGCATCGAGGCTTCCGTGGTGCGGGCCAGATGACCGGAGCCCCGATGTCCCACACGATCGACCCCGTCACCCGCACGCTGCTGAAGGCCGCGCTGCTGTCCCCGCTCGCCGGCGCCGGCACCGCGTTCGCGCAGGCCGGGGCGCTGCAGGAAGGCTCGGCCTACCGTGCGGTCAAGCCGGCGCAGCCGGTCGCCGTCAGCGGCAAGATCGAAGTGCTCGAGTTCTTCTGGTACGGCTGCCCGCACTGCAACGCGCTCGAGCCGCTGCTCAAGGACTGGGTCAGGCGGCTGCCGTCCGACGTGGTGTTCCAGAAGGTGCACGTCGGGCTCGGGCCGTCCTGGGTGCCGCATCAGCAGCTGTTCTACACGCTCGACGCGATGGGCAAGTCCGCCGAGCTCGACGAGCGCGTGTTCAAGGCCATCCACGTCGACGGGCAGTCCCTGTCCAAGCCCGAGCAGATGGCGGAGTTCGTGGCCCGTCAGGGCGTCGACCGCAAGCTCTTCACCGACACGTTCGATTCGTTCGCCGTGCGTACCAAGATGCGCAAGGCGCAGCAGCAGGCCGAGGCGTACCGGGTCGACGGCGTGCCGGCCATGTCGGTCAACGGCAAGTGGTACACCGCACCCTCGATGGCCGGCGGCAACGCCCCGGTGCTGCGCGTGCTCGACCACCTGATCGAGCTGGAGCGCAAGGCCCGCAAATAGCGGCGCCGCGGCTGCGCAGGCGATGAAGGTCTTCATCACCGGGGCGTCCAGCGGCATCGGCGAAGCCCTGGCGCGCGAATACCGCCGCCGCCATCCGCAGGCCGCCCTGGGGCTCGTCGCGCGCCGCGCCGACGCGCTGCACGCGCTGGCCCATGCGCTGGACGGCGACCGGACGCTGGCGCTGCCCGCCGACGTGGCCGACCGGGGTGCGATGCAGCGTGCGGCCGACACCTACGTGCAGCGCTTCGGCGTGCCGGACGTCGTGATCGCGAACGCGGGCATCAGCGCGGGCACGGTCACCGGAGCGCCCGGCGATGCCGAGGTCTTCGAGCGCATCGTGCGCACGAACGTGATCGCGCTGTTCGACACCTTCGCGCCGTTCGTGCCCGGCATGCGCGCCGCCGGCGCGGGCTGCCTGGTCGGCATCGCGAGTGTTGCCGGCGTGCGCGGCCTGCCCGGCGCGGGTGCCTATAGCGCATCGAAGGCCGCCGCCATCAGCTACCTCGAAAGTCTGCGCGTCGAGCTGCGGGGCAGCGGCGTGGGCGTCGTCACGATCGCGCCCGGCTACATCCGCACCCCGATGACGGCGACGAACCGCTATCGCATGCCGTTCCTCACCGACGTCGACGTGTTCGCACGCAAGGCGGTGGCGGCGATCGAAGCCCGCCGCTCGTTCGCGGTGATTCCGTGGCAGATGGGGGTGGTCGCGCGCGGCCTGCGTCTGCTGCCCAACGGCGTGTTCGACGCCCTGTTCGCGCGCGCTCCCCGCAAGGCGCGCGACCCGCAGGGGTCGGCGTGATGCGCGCCGTGACCGGGGCCATCGACGCCGCCGGGCAGTGGCACGGGCCGGCCACCGGCGACGTGCGCATCGTGTCCCTGGTGCCCAGCCTGACCGAGATGCTCTGCGCGCTGGGGCTGGCCGACCAGGTCGTCGGGCGCACCGGCTTCTGCATCCATCCGGCGGACGTCGTGCGCGGCATTCCGAAGGTCGGCGGCACCAAGGACGTCGACCTCGACAAGGTGCGCGCGCTCGCGCCCACGCACTTGGTGGTGAACGTCGACGAGAACGAGAAGCCCACCGTCGACGCGCTGCGCGCGTTCGTGCCGCACGTCCTGGTCACGCACCCGATCGAAGTGGCCGACAACGCCGGCCTGCTGCGCCTGTTCGGCGCCGTCTTCGACCGGGGGGCGCAGGCCGAGGCGTGGTGCGACCGGCTCGAGGCCGAGCTCGCCGCCAACCGTGCGGCGGCGTTCGCGCCGCAGCGCGTGCTCTACCTGATCTGGAAGCGCCCCTGGATGACGGTCGGCCCCGACACCTTCATCGCGCGCATGCTGCGCACGGTCGGCCTGCATGCGGTTGCGCCGGACACGGGGGCGCGCTATCCGGAGGTGGACTTCCAGCGCTTCGGTCCCGAGCGCTTCGACCGGGTGCTGCTGTCCACCGAGCCCTATCGCTTCGGCCCGCGCCACGTCGCCGCGCTGCGCGCCGATCCGGCCCTCGGCGGCCGGCCCGTGACGCTGATCGACGGCGAGATGACGTCCTGGTACGGCGTGCGCGCCATCCAGGGCCTCGCGTGGCTGCGGGCGTTCCGGCGCACGTTGGATGCGGAGTGCGCCACGTGAAGCGCACCGTGCATCGCCCGATGAATTGCGCCGTGCATCGCCCTTCGAATCGCCCTTCGAATGGCACGGCCCATCGCACCGCGAAACGCCGCGTGGAGACGGCCGCTGGTCGCCGGGGCGCGGCGCTGGCGGCGATCGTCGTGGCCGCCGCGCTGGCCGCCTGCTCGTCGCCCGGGCCCCGACCCGGCGCCCCGGGCGCGCGTTCCGACACGGGCGTGCGCCCGCCAGTGGCGCGCGGCGGCGGCTACTACCAGGACGACGGTCCCGGCGAGCATCCGCCGGCGGACCTGATGTCGATCCCCGACGCCGTGCCGCGGCCCGAGCCACTGCTGGCGCGCGCGAACCGTCCGTACGTCGTGTTCGAGCGGCAGTATCAGCCGATGGTCGAGCTGTCGCCGTTCCGCCAGCGCGGGGTTGCCTCCTGGTACGGCCGCAAGTTCCACGGTCGCCGCACCTCCAGCGGGGAGGTGTACGACATGTACGCGATGACGGCGGCGCACCCCACGCTGCCCATCCCCAGCTATGCGCGGGTCACGCACCTGGCCAGCGGCCGCAGCGTCGTCGTGCGGGTGAACGACCGCGGGCCGTTCCTGCACGACCGGGTGATCGACCTGTCGTACACCGCGGCCGCGCGCCTCGGTTATGCGGGCGCCGGAAGCGCGCAGGTCGAGGTCGAACTCATCACGCGGTTCGACGGCGTGCCCCTCGAGGGCGTGGCCGCGCCGGGGCCTGCCGCCGCGCCGGCCGTGCCAGCCGTGTCGGCCGCGCCAGCGGCACGCCCGGCCGCCGCAACACTGTCCTCGGGCGCGGCCGCCGTCACCGACGTCCGGTTCGTCCAGGTTGCCGCATCGGGTGCGGAGGCCCTCCGTCCCGAGCGCCTCGACGTCGAGACCGTCGTGGCCCCCATCGAACGGGCTGCGCCGCAGCGTGCCCCCTCCGAGCGAACGTCGCCGGAGCGGACATCGCCGGAGCGGACAACGCCGGAGCGGACAACGCCGGAGCGGACATCGCCGGAGCGCGCCCCCTCGGAGCGCGCATCACCGCAGCGGATGCCGGTGACGCCGCCGCCGGACGGGCCCCGGCCCGCCACCGTGACCACGAGCCCCCGGAGCGCGTCCGCGGCGCCGGGCGCGTCTGCGCCAGTGGCCGACACAGGGGTGTTCCTGCAGCTGGGTGCATTTTCGACCCGTGAAAACGCCGAAGCCCTGCGGGATCATCTGGAGTCGCAGCTCGACATCGCGGTGCCGTTGCGCGTCCGGGCCGACGGCGCGCACTTCAAGGTGCTGATGGGACCGTATCCGCGCCGTGCCGACGCGCTCGCCGCCGCCGAGCGGATCGCGCAGCGCAGCGGATCCCGCCCGTTCGTCGTGACCCGCTGATCTCCGGGCGCCTCGCCCGTCGCCCGCGCCCGTCCGGCCGGGTTTGCCAATTCATCTGCGAGTGTCTATTGTTGACCGCCGCCGGGCGGTCACAGGCTCGGCCAATGAAACAAGGTCCGGAACGTCGAGCGCGCGTGATGCGTGCAGCCGGGGGCACCCGTCGGTGCCGCCGTCGCGATCGACGCGCGGCACCACCACACGAGGAGACGGGATGAGCGGCATCGGCAGCCTGGAGGGCCGGGCAGGGGCGACGCGTGCACGGGCACGGACGACGCGTGCACGGGTGCGCACGCGGGTGCATGGGAAGGCAGTGTCCGGAGACGCAGCATGAGCGCGCATCCCCTGCCGATGTCGGGGCTCCGGGTCCTGGAGATCGGGACCCTGCCCGCGGCCGCCTACTGTGCGCGGTTCTTCGCCGACTTCGGCGCCGAGGTCGTCAAGGTCGAGCCGCCGCAGGGCGATCCTGCCCGCCAGGCGTCGCCGATGATCGACGACGGCCGCGGCGGTCGCGCCAGCGGCTGGTTCGCCTACCTCAACTTCGGCAAGCGCAGCCTGGTCGTCGACCCGGCGGACCCGGCGGCTGCCGCGCGGATCGCCGCCCTGGTCGCCGAAGCCGACGTGCTGATCGACGCCACCGACGCGCAGGATGCCGCGCGCTACGGGCTCGACCACGCGCGTCTGCGCGCCGCGCATCCCCGTCTCGTGGTGATGGGCCTGAGCTGGTTCGGCCGGGGCGGCCCCTATGCCGCCTTCCAAGGCAGTGACGCCGTCTGCCGCGCGCTGGCCGGCAAGGTCCAGCCGATCGGGCCGATCGAAGGTCCGCCGCTTGCGCTGCCCGACTACCACGCGGCGATCGTCGGCGGGCTGTCTGCGTTCATCCCCACGATGGCGGCGCTGCACGCGCGCGCGCGCTCCGGCGACGGCAGCGTCTGGGACGCCAACGTCCACGAGGCCGAGATCGCGCTCGCCGAATTCCAGGCCACCGAGGGGCACGGCGCGGGCACGCGCCAGCCGCGCGGCGGCATCAACCGCTTCACCCCCACCTATCCGATGGGCGTGTACCGCTGCCGCAGCGGCTGGCTCGGCATCACGGTCGTCACGCCGCACCAGTGGGCCGCGCTGTGCGAGCTGCTGCACATGCAGGAGCTGGCCCACGACCCCGGCTACGCGATGGGCCCCGAGCGGCTGGAGCATGCCGACACGCTCGAGCCGCGGCTGATCGCGGCCTTCCGCGAACGCACCGCGCAGGAGTGGTTCGAGGAGGGGCTGCGCATGAAGCTGCCCTTCGCGATCGTCCCGGAGATGCACGAGCAGCTCGCCACGCAGGTGTTCCGCGACCGCGGCGTGATCGTGCCCATCCGCGTGGGTGCGCGCACGGTGGAGGCGCCTGGGTCGCCGCTGCACCTGAACCGCACGCCGCCGCAGTCCGGCGGCGCCATGCCCGAGCTCGACGACGGCGGGGCCGCGGGCGGCAGCTGGCGCAGCCCGCGGACCGACGTCGCATCGCGCGCGCTCACGCGGGCCAGCGGCGCGGACATCCGCAGCGCCGTGCCCGGGCCGCTCGCCGGCGTGCGCATCATCGACCTGTCGATGGGCTGGGCCGGGCCGATCTGCACGCGCAACATGGCCGACCTCGGCGCCGACGTGATCAAGGTCGAGGCCTGCGGCTATCACGACTGGTGGCGCGGCACGAGCACGCGCATGTCCGACTTCGAGCAGCAGCTGTACGAGAAGCAGCCGCGCTTCATCGCGCTCAACCACAACAAGCGTGCGATCACGCTCGATCTCACGTCGGCCGAGGGCGCGCGCCTGCTCAAGGAGCTCGTGCGCGGCGCGGACGCCGTCGTCGAGAACTACTCGAGCGAAGTCCTGCCCAAGCTGGGGCTCGACTACGCGCGGCTGCGCGAGGTCAACCCGCAGCTCGTGATGGTGTCGATGGCCGCGTTCGGCGCCACGGGGCCCTGGAGCACCTGCCGCGCATACGGCTCGACCCTCGAGCACGGCTCCGGCCTGCCGACCGTCGCCGGCCGCGAAGGCGATCCGCCGCTGATGACGCACATCGCGCATGGCGACGCCGTCGGCGGACTCAACGCCGCTTCCGCCCTGATGGTGGGGCTGTGGCACCGGCTGCTCACCGGCGAGGGGCAGCACCTGGACCTGTCCCAGGTCGAGTGCATGATGCCGTTCACCGCGCCGTGGGCGATCGAGCAGTCGGCCAACGGCCGGCTCGGGCCCCGGCTCGGCAACCGGCACCCCGATCACGCGCCCCAGGGCGTGTATCCGTGCAGCGGCCACGACGCGTGGGTGCTGCTGTCGGTGCTGGACGACGGCATGTGGCGCGCACTGTGCGGCGTGCTCGGCGATGCCGCGCTCGCGGCCGACGGGGCGCTGGCGAATGTCGCGGGGCGCCGCGACGCACACGACCGCATCGACGCTGCGATCGCGGCCTGGACCCGCACGCGCACGCCCGACGCGGCGATGGCCGCGCTGCAGCGCGCCGGCGTGTCCGCCGGGGTCGTGCGCGCGCCGGCCGAGCTGATCGACGACCCGCAGCTCGCGGCGCGCGGCTTCTGGCAGGTGACCGACCGGGCCTACGTGGGCCCGCATCCGCAGCCGTCCCCGCCGTACCGCGCGGCCGCGGCGGGCCGTGCCGGTCCGGTCGCGCCCCCCGTGCCCATCGCGTGGCCGGGCCCCACCCTCGGACAGTTCAACGAGGAGGTGCTCCGCGGCGTGCTCGGCCTGGGCGACGACGACCTGAAGCGGCTCGCGTCCGCCGGCGTGATCGGCACCGTGCCGCTGTCGCCGATGCTGCGCAAGCGCGGCGCGCCGAAGACCGCCGCGGCGTGACGGCGGGCCGCTTCCACACGAATCCAACCGCCCCGGCTGCGGGGCCCGAGAACCGGACCATGTCCTTCAAGAGACTGCTGATCGCCAACCGCGGCGAGATCGCCATCCGCATCGCCCGTGCGGCGTCCGCGCTGGGCATCGAAACCGTGTCGGTGTACTCGAACGACGACGCGGCGTCGCTGCACGTGCGCAAGACCGACCGCAGCGTCGCGCTCGACGGCACCGGGGTGCCGGCCTACCTCGACCTCGAACAGCTCGTGCGCGTGGCGCGCGCGCAGGGCTGCGACGCGATCCACCCCGGCTACGGCTTCCTCAGCGAGAACGCGGTCTTCGCCCAGCGCTGCGCGGACGCGGGCATCGTGTTCGTCGGCCCCACCCCGCAGACGCTCGACCTGTTCGGCGACAAGGCCAAGGCGCGCGCGCTGGCGGCGCAGCGCGGCGTGCCGGTGATGCCCGGCACCTCGGGGCCCACCACGCTCGAGCAGGCGCGGACCTTCTTCCGTTCGCTCGCCAGCGCCCCCGACGCGGGCGGCAGCGCGGCCATCATGATCAAGGCCGTCGCCGGTGGCGGCGGACGCGGCATGCGCATCGTGCAGCGCGAGGAGGATCTGGCCGCCGCCTACGAGCGCTGCCGCTCCGAGGCGCTGGGGTCGTTCGGCAACGGCGACGTGTACGTCGAGCAGCTGTTCACCGCCGCCCGGCACATCGAGGTGCAGATCGTCGGCGACGGGTCCGGTGCGGTCACCCATCTGTGGGAGCGCGAGTGCAGCCTGCAGCGCGAGCGCCAGAAGGTGGTCGAGATCGCGCCCGCGCCGGCGCTCGACTCGGGCCTGCGCGACCGGCTGCTGCAGGCGGCGCTCGACATGGCCGCCGCCGTGCACTACCGCAACGTCGGCACCTTCGAGTTCCTGGTCGACGCCGCCGCCGGCGGCCACGCGAAGTTCGCGTTCATCGAGGCGAACCCGCGCCTGCAGGTGGAGCACACCGTGACCGAGGAGGTCACGGGGGTCGACCTCGTGCAGGTGCAGCTGCAGATCGCCGCGGGCGCGAGCCTGTCGGAGGTGGGGCTGTCGCTGGGCAGCCCGCCCACGCCGCTGGGCATCGCGATCCAGCTGCGCATCAACACCGAAACGCTCACCGCCGAAGGCGCGATCCGGCCCGCCGGCGGCATGCTCTCGGCATTCGAGCCGCCGCTGGGCCCCGGCGTGCGCGTCGACACCTTCGGCTATGCCGGCTACCGGACCAGCCCGCGCTTCGACTCCCTGCTGGCCAAGCTGATCGTGCACGCGCGCTCGGGGTCGCTGCGCGACGTCGCGACGCGGGCCTACCGTGCGCTGTGCGAGTTCTCCGTCGCAGGGGTGCAGACCAACATCCCCATGCTGCAGAACCTGCTGCGGCACCCGGCGTTTCTCGATGCGAAGATCGACACGCGCTTCATCGAGCGGCACGCGGCCGAGATCGTCGCCGAGGGGGCGGGCCACCAGCGCCTGTTCCACGAGCCGGTGGCGCCGGCCGCCGGCGCGCCGGCACGGCGTGCACCCGCTGCCGGCGCGGGCGCACAGATCGATCGCAGCGATCCGCTGGCCGTGCTGATGCATGGCAAGAGCGACGCGCCGCAGTCGGCGGGTGCCGACGCGTCGACCGACGCAGGCGCCGCTGCCGCTGCGGGCGCCGCCGGCCCCGGGTCCGGCGACGCACCCGCCGGACCCGAAGGCACGGTGGCCCTGGCCGCCCCCATCCAGGGCACCATCGTCAGCCTGTCGGCCGCGGTCGGCGACGCGGTCCGCGCCGGTCAGCCGGTGCTGGTGATGGAGGCGATGAAGATGGAGCACGTGATCGAGGCCACCACCGGCGGCATCGTGCGCGCCATCGGCGCGCCGGTGGGCGAGACCGTGTTCGAGGGGCATCCGCTGCTGTTCATCGAGCCGTCGGACGCGCTCGGCGCCGCCGAGCAGATCGAGGAGGAGGTCGACCTCGACCACATCCGTCCCGACCTCGCCGAGACGCTGGCGCGCCATGCGTTCACGCTCGACGCCAACCGCCCCGACGCGGTCGCGAAGCGGCGCAAGACGAAGCAGCGCACGGCCCGCGAGAACATCGAGGACCTCTGCGACCCGGGCAGTTTCGTCGAGTACGGTGCGCTGGTGTTCGCGGCCCGCCGCCAGCGCAACACCATCGACGAGCTGATCCGCACGACGCCGGCCGACGGCCTGGTGATGGGGCTGGGGCACGTCAACGGCGACCTGTTCGGCGACGAGCAGTCGCGCGTGGTGGCGATGTCCTACGACTACACGGTGCTCGCCGGCACGCAGGGCAAGAAGAACCATGCGAAGAAGGACCGCATGTTCCAGATCGCCGACCGCTGGAAGCTGCCCGTGGTGCTGTTCGCCGAGGGCGGCGGCGGCCGCCCGGGCGACACCGACCAGGTCTTCGCCGCCAACCTGATCACCGAGGCGTTCTACCTGTTCGCACGGCTGTCGGGCGCGGTGCCGCTGGTGGGCATCGCCTCGGGGCGCTGCTTCGCCGGCAACGCGGTGCTGCTGGGCTGCTGCGACGTGGTCATCGCCACCGAGAACGCCACCATCGGCATGGGCGGCCCGGCGATGATCGAGGGCGGCGGCCTGGGCATCTACAAGCCCGAGGAGGTCGGGCCGATCGACGTGCAGACGCGCAGCGGCGTGGTCGACATCGCGGTGCCGGACGAGGCGGCCGCGGTGCGCGCGGCCAAGCAGTACCTGTCCTACTTCCAGGGCCCGGTCGCCGACTGGACCTGCGCCGACCAGCGCCTGCTGCGCCGGATCGTTCCCGAGAACCGGCTGCGGGTCTACGACGTGCGGCAGGTCCTCGAGACGCTGGCCGACACCGGCTCGGTGCTGGAACTGCGGCCGAAGTTCGGCCTGGCGATGATCACCGCCTTCATCCGCATCGAGGGCCGGCCGATGGGCGTGATCGCCAACAATCCGATGCACCTCGGCGGCGCGATCGACAGCGAGGCCGCCGACAAGGCCGCGCGCTTCATGCAGCTGTGCGAGGCCTTCGACATCCCGCTGCTGTCGCTGTGCGACACCCCGGGCAACATGGTCGGGCCCGACTTCGAGAAGACCGGTCTGGTGCGACACTGCTGCCGCCCGTTCGTGATCGGCGCCAACCTCACCGTGCCGCTGTTCACCGTCGTGCTGCGCAAGGGCTACGGCCTGGGCGCGCAAGGCATGGCCGGCGGCGGCTTCCACGCGCCCTTCTTCGCCGTCGCGTGGCCCACCGGCGAGTTCGGCGGCATGGGCCTGGAAGGCGCGGTGAAGCTGGGCTACCGCAACGAGCTGGCCGCGATCGAGGATCCGGTCGCCCGGAAGGCCGAGTTCGACCGGCGCGTGGCCGGCATGTACGAGCAGGGCAAGGCCCTCAGCGCGGCCGCGCTGTTCGAGCTCGACGACGTGATCGACCCCGTCGACACGCGTCGCTGGATCGTCGCCGGGCTGCGCGCGGTGCCGCCCAAGGTGCCCAGGGAAGGCAAGCGCCGGCAGTGGGTGGACACCTGGTGAGCGTCGCGTCCGCCCGCAGCGGCGGGCAGGTGCGCTGAGTCTTCAGCGCACGTCGCCGTCCGCGGCCGGTGCGTCGTCGGCGCCGCCCGCGCCGCGCGTATCGGCGTCGGCCGGATCCGAGTCGTTCGTATCGGCTTCGTCGCGCTCGTCGTCCTCCGTGCCGGCGCCGGCGCGCAGGGCGAGCGTGCGCGCGTACAGATCGCGATGCGGCGCGCCGGTCAGTTCCTGCGCCAGCTTCACCGCGCGGCTCGGCGGCAGATCCTCCAGCAGCCGTATCAGCAGGCGGTCGTGGTCGTCGATCCACGCCGCGTGGCCGGTGGTGCGGGGCTCCGGGCCGTCGGGATCTCCCGGTGCGCGGTCGATCGCCACCACGAACTCGCCGCGGACGCGCTCCGGCTTCGCGGTGAGCCAGTCGACGGCCTGTGCGGCCGTGCCGCGGAACACCTCCTCGTAGGCCTTGGTGAGTTCGCGGCCGACGGCGATGCGGCGCTCCGGGCCGAACTGCGCCGCGAGCGCCGCCAGCGTCGCGGCGATCCGGTGCGGAGCCTCGTACAGCACCAGCACGGCGCCCGCAGCCCGCGCGGCGGCGGCGACGCGGGCCAGGCGTTCGTCGCGCACCTTCGGGCGCGCCGGCAGGAACCCCTCGAACAGGAACGGCCCGTCCGACAGCCCCGCAGCCGACAGCAGGGTCGCGACCGCCGTCGGCCCCGGGATCGGCGTGACGGCGAAGCCCGCTTCGTGCGCGGCGGCGACGATCGCATTGCCGGGGTCGCTGATCGCCGGGGTGCCGGCGTCGCTCACCAGCGCGACCGCGCGCCCGGCCTGCAGGTGCGCGAGCACCGCTTCGCACGCGCGCGCCTGGTTGTGGGCGTGTGCGCTGATCGTCTGCGCCGACGATCCGACGTGGCGCAGCAGCACACGGGTCACACGCGTGTCCTCGGCCGCAACCACCTCGACCATGCGCAGGACGTCCGCAGCCCTCGGGCTTAGGTCGGACAGGTGCCCGATGGGGGTGGCCACTACATACAATCTTCCGGTCATGGTCTCGTCCGGCTCCAGGCCGGTCGCCTCGTCGATGAACACATCCCGCGCGCCGCGCACCCGGCCAGCCCCGGGCACCTTCGCCGCCGTCTCGCCCGCGCAGCGCGCCGGCGGCGCCGCGGAGCAGCGGGCGCTCGATTATCTGCTCGCCCGTGGGCTGCGCCTGGTGGAACGCAATTTCCGCCTTCCGATCGGCGAGCTCGACCTGGTCATGACCGAGGCCGACGAACTCGTCTTCGTCGAGGTGCGTCAGCGCGCCTCCATGCGGTTCGGCGGCGCGGCCGCCAGCGTCACGTCCGCCAAGCAGGGCCGCATGCGGCGCACCGCGCAGGTCTTCGTGGCGCTGCGCTGGGGGGCGCAGCGCTGGCCGCCGCTGCGCTTCGACGTGGTCGCGCTCGACGGCCCGGCCGGCGATCGCGCCACGCTCGAATGGATCCGCGGCGCGTTCTGACGGCCAGCCAAGTGCGGCAGCCACGTCGTCCGGCGGCGTGGCCGGCACGAGATCGCCTTCGCCGCGCCGGTATCATCCGCGCCCATGCGTTCCTCTGCCCTGCGCCATCCTCTGCGCCGCACGCGGTGCCTGCTGCCCGCACTGGTGACGGCGTTTGCGCTGTCCGGCTGCGCGGTGGTGGCCGTGGCCGATGCCGCCGTCACGGTCGCGGCCACCGCCGTGAAGATCACCGCCAAGACGGTCGGCGCGGTGGCCGACGTACTCATCCCCGACGCCGCCCCTGCGCCGCAGGCAGCGCCCCCGGCCGCAGCGGGGTCGCGATGACCGGGCGCTATACTCTGCGCCCATGAGCCTGATCGCACGCATCAGTCGCCATTTCGAGGAAAGCGCCCAGCTGAAGCTGGCGGCCAACGAGAAACTGGCCGGGCCGATCGCCCAGGCGATCGAACTGATGGTCACGGCCCTCGCCGGCGACCGGAAGATCCTCGCCTGCGGCAACGGCGGGTCGGCCGGCGATGCCCAGCACCTGGCGGCCGAACTGATCGGCCGCTTCGAGCGCGAACGCCCCGAGCTGGCCGCGCTGGCCCTCACCACCGACAGCTCCATCCTGACCGCGGTCGCCAACGACTACCGGTTCGAGGAGGTGTTCGCCAGGCAGATCCGCGGTCTGGGTCAGGCGGGCGACGTGCTGGTCGCCATTTCCACCAGCGGCAACTCGGCCAACGTCGTCACCGCCATCCAGGCCGCCCACGAGCGCGGCCTGAACGTGGTCGCCCTCACCGGGCGTGGCGGCGGCCGCATCGGCGCCATGCTGCGCGAGAGCGACGTGCACGTGTGCGTGCCGCACGAACGCACCGCCCGCATCCAGGAAGTGCATCTGTTGGTCATCCACTGCCTGTGCGACGGCATCGATGCCGCCTTGCTCGGCGAGGACGGCTAGTCCCGGGCGCAGGCCGGCCCCGTCGGGCCGGCCGAACGTCGCCCGCCGCAGCGCAGCGCTGCACGTATCGAACCCAGGAGAACACGCATGATCGCGCACCGTTCCGCACGACCGTTCCCCCGCCGCCTCGCGTCGGCCGCCGTGGCGTCGGCGCTGGTTGCCGCCACGCTCTCGCTCAGCGGCTGCTTCCCGCTGGCCGCCACCGGGGTCGCCGTCGGCGTGCTGGCCGCCACCGATCGGCGCACGATCGGCACGCAGACCGAGGACACCGGCATCGAGGTGACGGCGGCGTCCCGCCTGCGCGAGGAGCTCAAGAACGCCGGCGGCATCAGCGTCACCAGCTTCAACCGCAAGGTGCTGATCACCGGCCAGGTGATCGACGACACCACCCGGCAGGCGGCCGAGCGCATCGTGGCGGGCGTCGAGAACGTGCGCTCGGTGCACAACGAGCTGCAGGTGTCGGGCCGCGTGTCGCTCGGCACGACCGCCAGCGACGCCACCATTTCCACGCGCGTGAAGGCGGCCTTCGTCGACGCCAAGGACCTGCAGGCCAACACCGTGAAGGTGGTGACCGAAGCGGGCGTGGTCTACCTGATGGGGATCGTCTCGCGCGCCGAGGGCGATCGCGCCGCGCAGGTGGCCAGCCGGGTGTCGGGCGTGACCCGTGTCGTCACGGTGTTCGAGTACGCGTCGGCCGACGAGATCGCGCGCATCGAGCGTCGCTCGGCGCAGGAATCCCAGGCGAAGTGACCGGGTGCGCGGCGGTCGGCACCGCCGCGCCGCGGGCCCGCGCGTGCCGCTGGGCCGCCCGCACCGGGCCGGGCAGTGCGCCCGGGGCTCAGCCGGCCACGTACTCCGACACTTCGACCAGGTTGTCGTCCGGGTCGCGCAGGTAGATCGAGCGCAGCGGGCCGAGCGCCCCGCGGCGCGACACCGGCCCGGTGTCGATCGCAATGCCTTCGGCCTTCAGGTGCGCGATCACCTCGTCCAGCGGCACGGCGGCGATCAGGCAGAAGTCGCCCGAGCCGATCGTCGGCACCCGCGCCTTGGTCGGCGTGTCGGTGTTGCGGTCCTGCAGGTTGATCTTCTGGCTGCCGAACAGCAGCGCATGGCGCGGCTGGCCTTCGGGGCCGCGGAAGAACTCCCGCTGCATGCCGAGCGCGCGCTCGTAGAAGCGCGTGGTGACCTCGATGTCGGTCACGGTGAGAACGAGGTGGTCGACGCGGTCGATCAGGGCTTTGGTGGACACGAGGGCTCCGGAGTGGGGGGTCATTCGGGTTCGATGCCCAGCGCGACCAGGAAGCGCGACACCATGTTGTAGGTCGCGATCACGCCGACGAGCTCGACGCAGTGCTGGTCGGACAGCCGGGCCCGCACGGCGTCGAAGGTCGCGTCCGAGACCTTCACCGTGCGCGTCATCTCGATCGTGAGCGCCAGTGCGGCCCGCGCGGTCGCATCGAACAGCGTCGGGTCGCGCAGCGCCGCGTCCGGGTCGCGCATGCCGGCCACCTGGGCCTGCGTGCCGCCGGCCTTCAGGAAGTGCGGAGCGTGCTGGGTGAACTCGTACTCCGCGCCGTTGATCACGGCAACCACGCACATCGCCAGTTCGCGCAGCATCGGGTCGAGGCCGAGGTCGTTGCGCACCGCGCGCAGGTAGCCGTTCCACCCCGACGCGAGCGCGGGACTGTTGAGCAGCATCCGGTCGAGGTGCAGCAGCTCGCCGCCGCGACGCGCGCGGATCGCCGCGACGACGTCCGCCGGTTCGGACAGGTCGGCCGGTACGAAGGGGATGCGGGGCATGGGGGTCTCCTGGGCGCCGATCGAAACCCCGCAGTGTCGCCGATCCGGCAACGGCCCGCGCGGCCTCGGTTTCACTCCGGGGCGAAATCGCCCGTCCGCCCGACTCAGGTCGCCCAGCCGCCCGAGAACGGGATGCTCTGCCCGGCGAAGAAGTTCACTTCGCTGCTGGCGAGGAACACCGCGAACAGTGCGTCCTCCTGCGGCGTGCCGAGCCGTCCGGCCGGCACCTCGCGCTTGAGCCGTTCCTGGAAGGCCGGCAGCGCCTGCACCTCGGGCCCGTAGTACATCGGGTTCTCGATGAAGTTCTGCGCGATCAGGTTCACGTGGACGTTGTCGGGCGCCACCTCGGTGCCCACCGCGCGCACGAAGCCGACCTGCGCGCTGCGCGCCGAGCTGTAGGTGGCCGTGCGCTTCTGGCCGCGGAACGCGGTCGAGCTGCCCATCACCACGAATTTGCCGCTGCGCCGTGCCAGCATCTGCGGCAGCACGCCGCGCGCCAGGCCGGGCAGCGGGTCGACCACGTGCGCGAACACGTGGCGCCATTCGTCGTCGCCGATCTGGTGCGCGCGGGTGGACGGCGCCGGCACGCCCAGGTTGGCGATCAGCACGTCGACCGTGCCGGCGTCGCGCACGGCCGCTTCGCCGGCGGCGCCCGAGTCCAGCACGCGGGTGTCGGCGATGACCACGGCGCCGTGCGCGCGGAACGTGTCGGCCAGCACCGGGCCCATGAACTCGTCGGCCTGGGTGATCAGCACCCGCTTGCCCGACAGACTGTCTCCGATCCTCATGATCCGCCTCCCGATGCCCTCGTTGATGCGCGGCGCGGACCCGCAGCCGCACGGTGCGCGCGCGGCCGGGCGGCCGCGTCGCGTGCGTGCCGAGTATCGCATCGCCGCGGCCCCGGCCACGCTCCGACGCGGACGGTCGCGATCGCTATGGCAGACTGTGGCGATGACCGCCCGAACCCGACCCGACGCCGACATCTACCTGATCTCGCCCTCCGGCGCGGTCGAACCCGACGCGCCCGTGCAGCGTGCGATCGGCCACCTCGCGCGGGCCGGATACGTGGCGGCGCTCGACCCCGCCGCCCTGCGCGTGCGGCAGCGCTTCGCCGGCAGCGACGCCGACCGTGCGGCGGCCTTCGCGCGCGCGGCGGCCCAGCCCGCGCCGATCGTGATGATCACGCGCGGCGGCTACGGCCTCACCCGCTATCTGCCGCAGCTCGACTACAAGGCCCTGGCGCGTGCGCGCAAGCGCTGGGTGGGCCTGTCGGACTTCACCGCGTTCCAGCTCGCGATGCTGGCGAAGGCGCGCGCCGTCACCTGGGCCGGCCCCGCGCTGCTGGGCGACTTCGGCCCGGAGCGCTTCGAGGACATCGACGAGGTCACCCTCGGCACCTTCCGGGACGCGATGTCCGGCGCGCTCGAGATCGTCGGGTTCCGCTACGGCGGGCCGGCCGGGGTCGAAGCCCGCGGCACGCTGTGGGGCGGCAACCTCGCGATGGTCAATGCGCTGCTCGGCACGCCCTGGTTCCCCAAGGTGCAGGGCGGGATCCTGTTCCTCGAGGACGTCAACGAGCATCCGTTCCGCATCGAGCGCATGCTCACCCAGCTGCTGCACGCCGGCGTGCTCGACCGCCAGCAGGCGATCCTGCTCGGCCAGTTCAGCCGCTACCGGCTCGCCGACAACGACCGCGGCTTCGACCTGCCCGCCGTGGTGCGCTGGCTGCGCGCGCAGACCCGCACGCCGGTGCTCACCGGCCTGCCGTTCGGGCACGAGCATCCCAAGCTGACCCTGCCGCACGGCGCGCAGGTGGCCCTGGCCACCGAGGGGCGCACCTGCTATCTGGTGCTTCAGGAACACGACCACGACCACGATCATCACGACCATGAGCGCTGAACCGACCCCGATCTGGACCCCTTCCCCCGAACGCGTCGCGCACTGCCGGCTCACCCGCTACCTGCGCTGGCTCGACGACACGCACGGACGGCGCTTCGACGGCTACGAGCCGCTGTGGCAATGGTCGGTCACCGACCTCGAAGGCTTCTGGTCGTCGGTGTGGGACTTCTGCGGCATGAAGTCCCACAGTGCCTACACCACTGTGCTCGCGCACAGCGAGATGCCGGGCGCGCAGTGGTTCCCGGGCGCGACCCTCAACTACGCCGAGCACCTGCTCGCGCAGGCGTCGCACCCCGACGCGGCCGCGCGCCCCGCGATCGTCTTCCAGTCTGAGCTGGTGGCGCGCCAGGAGATCGGCTGGGCCGAACTGGCCGCCCAGACCGGTGCGCTCACCGCCACGCTGCGCCGGCTGGGCGTGGGCAAGGGCGATCGCGTCGTCGCCTACATGCCCAACATCCCGCAGACCATCGTGGCGCTGCTGGCGGTGGCGAGCATCGGCGCGATCTGGTCGAGCAGCTCGCCCGACATGGGGCCGGTCAGCGTGCTAGACCGCTTCCGCCAGATCGAGCCCAAGGTGCTGATCTCGGTGGACGGCTACCGCTACTCGGGCAAGGACTTCGAACGCCTCGGCCACGTGCGCGAGCTGGTCGGTGCGCTGCCCGGCGTCGAGCACGTGGTGCTGGTGCCCTACCTCGATCCGCAGGCGACGCTGCCGCCGCTGACCTTCGAGGGCGGGCGCACCGTGCCCGTCACGTCGTGGGCGCAGGCGCTGGCCGAGCCGGCCACGCCGGCGTTCGAGGCGGTGCCGTTCGATCATCCGCTGTGGATCGTCTACTCGTCGGGCACCACCGGCATGCCCAAGCCGATCGTGCACGGGCACGGCGGCGTCACCATCGAGGCCCTCAAGGACCGCGTGCTCGCGCTGGACCTGCATCCCGAGGACCGGGTGTTCTGGTTCTCGTCGACGAACTGGATCATGTGGAACTGGCTCGTGTCCAGCCTGTCCGTGGGATGCACCGTGCTGCAGTTCGACGGCAACCCGGGCTGGCCCGATCTCGACACCCTGTGGCGCTTCGCCGAGCGCGAGCGCGCCACCTTCTTCGGCACCAGCCCGGCGTTCATCGCGCTCAACATGAAGGCCGGCACGAAGCCGCGCACCCGCTTCGACCTCTCGGCGCTGCGCACGGTCGGTGTCACCGGCTCGCCGCTCACCGAGGAAGGCTATCGCTGGATCTACGACGCGGTGCATCCCGACGTGATGCTTGCGTCGATCTCCGGCGGCACCGACCCGGGCACGTCCTTCCTGGGCGGCAGCCCGATCCTGCCGATCTATGCCGGCGAGATGTCGTGCCGCGGCCTGGGCGTTGCCGTGCACGCGTACGACGACGCCGGCAAGCCGGTGCTCGGGCAGGTGGGCGAGCTGGTCTGCGCGCGCACGATCCCGTCGATGCCGCTGTACTTCTGGAACGACCCGGGCGGCAAGCGCTACTTCGAGAGCTACTTCGACACCTTCCCCGGCCCGCCGAACGTGTGGCGCCACGGGGACTGGCTGAAGCTGATCCCGCGTCGCGAGTCCGTGACCGGCGTCATCTACGGCCGCTCCGATTCCACGATCAACCGCCACGGCATCCGCATGGGCACCAGCGAGCTGTACCGCGTCGTCGAGGAGTTCGACGCCGTGGCCGATGCGCTGGTGATCGACCTCGAGTACCTCGGACGCGAGTCCTACATGGCGCTGTTCGTGGTGCTGCGCGAGGCGGGCGCCGCGCCGGGCGCGCTCGGGCCCGCACTGCCCGGCGAGGCCGCGGGCCGCGCGGCGGCGTCCAACGCACGGCCGGGGGTCGGCGCGCTCGCGGCCGATGCCGCCGACACCGGGGTGCCGCACGCGCTGAAGAAGGCCCTGCTCGACGCGATCCGCACGAAGCTGTCGGCTCGTCACGTGCCCAACGACGTGTTCGCCATCCCGGACGTGCCGCGCACCATCTCGGGCAAGAAGATGGAGGTGCCGATCAAGAAGATCCTGCTCGGCCAGCCGCCGGAGAAATCGGCCAATCGCGACTCGATGGGCAATCCGGGGTCGATCGACTGGTTCGTGGGGTTCGCGGCCGGGCGCGGCGTGGACGCCGGCTGACCGCCAGCGCCGTCAGAGGCGGCGCACCTTCACCGTCCGGCCCTTCACCTTGCCGGCGTTCAGCGCGCGCGCCGCGTCGCGCGCGATGCCGCGGTCCACGGCCACGTAGGTGGAGAATTCACCGACGCTGATCTTGCCGATCTGGTCGGCCCGATAGCCCAGGTCCTTGGTCAGCGCGCCCAGCACGTCGCCGGGCCGGATCTTGTCCTTGCGTCCCCCCAGGATCTGCAGCGTGACCATCGGCGGGCGCAGCGGCTCGGGGTCGGGCGACGGTGTCAGCTCGCTCAGCGCATGCCAGGCGCTGTCGCTGCCCTGCATGCGGTCGATGCGGCCGACCCGATCCATCTCGTTGCGGCTGGCCAGGCTGAACGCCCAGCCGGCCTCGTCGGCGCGCCCGGTGCGGCCCACGCGGTGGGTGTGCACCTCGGCATCCGGGGTGACGTCGACGTTGATCACCGCTTCGAGACCGGCGATGTCGAGGCCGCGCGCGGCGACGTCGGTGGCCACCAGCACGCTGCAGCTGCGGTTGGCGAACTGCACCAGCACCTGGTCGCGGTCGCGCTGCTCGAGATCGCCGTGGAGTTCGAGCGCGACGATGCCCTGGGCCTGCAGCAGGGCGGCGAGCTCGCTGCAGCGCTGCTTGGTGTTGCAGAACGCCAGCGTGCGCTCCGGCCGGTAGTGGTCGAGCAGCAGGGCCACCGCGCGCAGCCGCTCGTCCTCGCGCACCTCGTAGAAGCGCTGGCGGATCTTGCCGGGGGCGTGGCGTTCGTCGATCGTCACCTGCTGCGGGTTGCGCAGGTAGCGCTGCGCCAGCTTGATCACCCCTGGCGGATAGGTGGCCGAGAACAGCAGGGTCTGGCGCTGGCGCGGACAGCGGGCGATGACGCCGGCGATCTCCTCGGCGAAGCCCATGTCGAGCATGCGGTCGGCTTCGTCGAGCACCAGGATGCGCAGCGCGTCGAGCGACAGCGTCTCGCGCACCAGGTGATCGAGGATGCGGCCGGGCGTGCCGACCACGACGTGTGCGCCGTGCGCGAGGCTGGCGACCTGCGGGCGCATGGTCGCGCCGCCGCACAGCGTCAGCACCTTCACGTTGTCCTCGGCGCGCGCGAGCCGCCGGAGTTCCTGGGTGACCTGCTCGGCGAGTTCGCGCGTCGGGCACAGCACCATCGACTGCACGACGAAGCGCTTTGCGTCCAGGCCGGCCAGCAGCGGCAGCGCGAACGCCGCCGTCTTGCCGCTGCCGGTCTTGGCCTGCGCGATCAGGTCGGTGCCGGCCAGCGCCAGCGGCAGGCTGGCCGCCTGGATCGGCGTCATGCGCACGTACCCGAGACGCTGCAGGTTGGCCAGCAGCGCGGGGGACAGGGGCAGGGTGGCGAAGTCGTCGCCGGGCGGTGGGCTGGATGCGTTCATGACGGATTGTGACAGAGCGGGCGCGACCGCCCGCCCCCCGGGCCGTAAGATCGCGGCATGACGCCCCACGACGACCCTCCGGCCGCGCCCTCGCCCTCGCCCTCGCCCTCGCCAGCCCAGCCCCGCAACCCGCTGCACGGGCTGACGCTGGAAGCGATCGTCAACGCGCTGGTCGCGCACCACGGGTGGGCCGCGCTCGGCGCGCGCGTGCCGATCCGCTGCTTCACGCACGACCCGAGCGTGTCGTCCAGCCTGAAGTTCCTGCGCCGCACACCGTGGGCGCGCGAGAAGGTCGAGCAGCTGTACCTGGACATGGTGGGCGCCGCCGAGCCGCCACGCGCGGCCAGGCCCCAACGCGAGGGCAGGCCCGAACGCGTGACCGAACCGCCGCGCGCCGAGGAAGCGGCACCAGCCGCGCGGTCGAGCGGCCTGAGCGGATTGAGACCGGTGCGCCGCCCCTGACGCCGCGCGCAGCACGAACACGGAGACTCCGATGGACAAGGAACGCTCGCAGCAGTTCATGACCCGGCTGGTCGGCGACCTGGGCACCGCGATGGCCGCGGCGCTGGTCTTCGTCGGCGACCGCACCGGTCTGTTCAAGGCGATGGCCGGTGCGGGGCCCCTGTCGGGTGCGCAGCTGTCCGAGCGCACCGGCATCCATCCGCGCTATGTGGACGAGTGGCTGGCCGCGATGGTGGGGGCGGGCTATGTCGAGCACGACGCCGCCGCCGAGCGCTTCAATCTGCCCGACGAGCACGCGCTGTTCCTCACCGATCCCGCCTCGGAGTTCTACCTCGGCGGACTGTTCAAGGGGCTGCCCGCGCTGATGGCGGCCGCGCCGCGCATCGCCGACGCCTTCGAGCGCGGCGGCGGCGTGTCGTTCAGCGACTTCGGCGCCGAGCTGCCGGTGGCGCTCGAGCAGATGAACCGCCCGGTCTACGAACGCCGCCTCGTGCAGAGCTGGCTGCCGACGATGCCGGACGTGGTCGCGAAGCTGCAGGCGGGCGGACGCGCGATCGACGTCGGCTGCGGCACCGGGGTCGTGCCGATCACGATGGCGCGGGCCTTTCCGGCGTCGCGGTTCGTGGGGCTCGATCTCGACGCCCGCTCGATCGGCATCGCGCGCGGCTATGCGCAGGATGCGGCCGTCGCCGACCGCGTCGAGTTCCTCGTCGCGCCGGTCGAGGCGATGCCGACGCAGCCCGGCTGGGACTTCGTCAGCACCTTCGACGTGATCCACGACCTGCCCGACCCGGTGGGCGCGCTGACACGCATCCGCGCGTCGCTGGCCGACGGCGGCACCTACCTGATGGTCGAGCCGAAGGTCGCCGACCGCCTGGAGGACAACCGCGGCAATCCGTTCGCGCGGATGCTGTACGGCATCAGCTGTCTGCACTGCGTGCCGCAGTCGCTGGCCCAGGGCGGCCCGGGCCTGGGCGCCTGCTGGGGGCGCACGCGTGCGGCCGACCTGGCCCGGCAGGCGGGCTTCGGCCGGTTCGATCCGCTCGAGATCCGCAGTCCCGCGCTGGCGTTCTACGCGCTGCGCGCCTGAGCGCGGGCGCGCGGCACCGCACCTGTCGGTGCGCAACGCGGCACCCCTCGGCGCGCGGCGCGTTCAGGCCAGCGCGATCCCTTCGTAATCCCGGGCTGCGACCTCGTCGCACTTCTCGCGGTACATCGGCGCGCCGCCCGAATACAGCAGGAAGGTGCGCGTCTGCTTGCCTTCGACGTTGCTGTTGATGCCCATGAACCAGGAGTCGACCTTGGTGAAGAGCATCTTCTGGCCGAGTTCGATCACGTGCGCGGTCCAGGCGTCCTCGGCGTCGCGCGTCGCCTCGACCCGCGTCAGGCCCTTGTCGCGCATCGTGCGCAGCAGGTCCGTCACCCAGTCGACGTTCTGCTCGATGCAGCGCGGGATGTTGCAGAACGTCGCCGAGTTGTGCGGGCCCACCAGGGTCAGCAGGTTCGGGAAGCCCGCGGTCATCAGGCCCAGATAGGTGCGGGGGCCCTCGGCCCACTTCTGGCGCAGGCTGAGCCCGCCCGTGCCGCGCACGTCGATGCGGTCGAGCGCGCCGGTCACCGCGTCGAAGCCGGTGGCGTAGATGATGATGTCGAACGCGAAGTCGCGGTCGCTCGTGCGGATGCCGGTCTCGGTGATGCGCTCGATCGGGGTCTCGCGCAGGTCGACGAGCTCGACGTTGTCCTGGTTGTAGACCTCGTAGTAGTTGGTCTCGAGCGGCACGCGCCGCGTGCCGAAGCCGTGGTCCTTCGGGATCAGCTTGTCGGCGATGCGCGGATCCTTCACCCGCGCGCGGATCTTGCGTGCGATGAAGTCGGTGAGCGTGGCGTTGGCGGCCTCGTCGCTGAGCACGTCGCGGAAGTTGCCGATCCAGATGCCGAAACCGGGTTCGCCATACAGCTTCTCGTAGAACGCTTCGCGCGCCTCGGGCGAGACCTCCATCGCCTTGCGCGGGTCGGCCTTGTGGATGAAGCAGCCATGCGACTCGCGGCAGCGCGCAAAGATCTCGTCGTAGCTCGCCTTGATGCGGCGCTGCTCGTCGGGCGTGATCTTCGCGTTGTGCAGCGGTGCGCACCAGTTCGGCTTGCGCTGGAACACCGTGAGGTGGCCGGCCACCTTGGCCACCTCCTGGATGGTCTGCACGCCGCTGGCGCCGGTGCCGATCACGGCCACGCGCTTGCCGGCGAAGTCGACCGGGTGATGCGGCCACAGGCCGGTGTGGTACGACGCACCCTTGAACGTGTCGATACCCGGCAGCTTGGGCATCGTCGGGGCCGACAGGGGGCCGACGGCCGTGATCAGGAAGCGCGCCTCGGCGGTGAGGCCGGTGGTCGTCTCGATGCGCCACAGGCCGGCGGTGTCGTCGAAGGCGGCCGACCGCACGCGGGTGTCGAACGTGATGTCGCGGCGCAGGTCGAGCGTGTCGGCGACGAACTCGAGGTAGCGCAGCGTCTCGGGCTGCGGCGCGAAGTGCTCGGTCCAGTCCCACGCCTTCAGGATCTCGTCGGAGAACGAGTACCCGTACGACCAGCTCTCGGAATCGAATCGCGCGCCGGGGTAGCGGTTCCAGTACCAGGTGCCGCCGACGCCGCTGCCGGCCTCGAACACGCGCACCGACATGCCCAGCGCGCGCAGCCGGTGCAGCTGATACATGCCGGACATGCCGGCGCCGATGATGATCGCGTCGTAGCGCTGCGGCGCCTGGCCGGCGGTCCGTGCCGCGTCGGGGGTTGCGTCCGGGGTGGCGGTGGGCGTCGTGCTCACGGGGTCTCCTCTTGAATTTCTACCTAATATTCGTTAGAAATTGACGGATGTCAAGCCAAGCACCCGAACGCGGCGGCAAGGCCGCGGCCAGCCGGCAGCGCATCCTCGACTGCGCGGCCAGGCTCTTCCGCGCCAACGGCTACGCGGCCACCGCGCTGGGCGACATCGCGGCCGCCTCGGGCCTGCGCACCGCCAGCCTGTACTACCACTTCGCTTCGAAGGAGGACCTCGTGCGCGAGGTGCTGCGCATCTCGGCGGCGCGCACGTTCGATGCGGCGCGTGCGGCGGTCGCCGCGCTGCCGGCGGACGCGCGCTTCGACGACCGCCTGGCCGCCGCGATCGCCGCGCACCTCGACGAGCTGCTGGGGCATGCCGACTACACGTCGGCCGACCTGCGCATCGTCAACCAGGTGCCGGACGCCGTGCGGCGCGACGTGCTGCCGATCCGTCGCGACTACGCGGACTGGTGGCGGGCGCTGCTGCAGCAGGGCGCGCGCGACGGTGCGATCCGCGCCGACGCCGACCTGGACCTGGTGCGCATGCTGCTGCTGGGTGCGATCAACTGGGCGAGCGAGTGGTACAAGCCCGAACGCGGTCCGGTCGCACCGATCGCGCGCGAATGCGCCGGCCTGGTGCTGCGCGGCATGCTGGCCACGCCGTCGCGCGGATCTGCGTCGGCACCGAGGTCGTCGCTGAAGCCGGCTCCGAACACGGCGTCCAAGGGCTCGGCGAAGTCAGCGCCGGCAGCCGCCGCGTCTAGAGCAGGCTCGCCAGCCGCCGCAGCCCCTCGTCCGTCGTCTCGGGGGCGTGCACGAGCGCGATCCGGATGAACTGCCGGCCGTCGTTGCTGCCGTCGGTCGCCGGCTGGGTGAGGTATTCCCCCGGGAGCACGCGCAGTGCGCGTTCCGCCCACAACCTGCGCGTGATCGCCGCGCCGTCGTCCACCCGCAGCCACAGGAAGAACCCGCACGGCGGGCGGTAGTAGCCGGCGTATCCGCCGAGGTGGCGATCGGCGATGTCGAAGCGGGCGCGCAGCCGGGCGCGCATCGCCTCGACGTGTGCGTCGTCGGACCACAGCGCGGTCGCCGCCGCCAGCAGCGGCACCGGCGTGCACGCGGTCCCGTTCAGGCGCAGACGGTTCAGTGCGGCGATCACGGCGGCGGGGCCGGCCGCGAAGCCCGAGCGCAGGCCGGCGGCGCTCGATCGCTTCGACAGCGAATGCAGCACCAGCACGTTGTCGAGCCAACCTTCGGTCGGATCGCTCGCTGCCAGCACCTCGAGCGCACCGGGCGCGCGCTCGCGGTCGTACAGCTCCGCATAGCACTCGTCGAACACCACCAGGAAGCCATGTCGGCGCGCCAGCGTCACCGCCTGCAGGATCTGCTGCGCCGGCATCACCCGACCGTCGGGATTCGACGGCGAGCACAGGTACAGCACCGCGGTGCGCTGCAGGGTGGCCTCGTCGAGCGCGTCGAGATCGACGGCGAACATCGGGAAGCCGCTGTGGCGCAGGTACTGCGGTTCGGCCTCCGCCATGATCGCGGCCACCCGGTATGTCTGGTAGAACGGGTTCGGCATCAGCGCCAGCGGCGCCGCGCGGGACGGGCTGACGGCCAGCGCCGCGGCCAGATACAGCGCCTCGCGGGTGCTGGCCACCGACGACAGATGGCGGTCTGCGGCGATGCGACCGCGCGCCGCCGGATAGTGGCGCCCGATGTAGCCTGCGACTGCGGCGAGGAACTCCGGCGTGCCCAGCGACGGCGGATAGCGGTTCCACGCGTTCGCATGCGCCGCGACCGCCTCGGCCAGCAGCGGCGGCGGGCTGTCCTGCGGCTCGCCGACGTGCATCGTGACCGGCCGAAGCCCAGGCGCCGGAACGACGTCGGACAGCAGCAGGTCGAGCTTGCGGAACGGGGACTCGAAGCGCTCGAGGCGCTCGTTCAACTGGAGGTTCATGCCGGATCCGGAGCGGAGGGTCGTGACGCGGCAATCGTACCCCGCGTCGACGCAGATCGGCGCAACCCGGACGTTCGTCGCCAGGGCCGGCGCCCGCGCTTGCGGCGCGGCCACAATCGGCATCGACGCTTCATCCTCGGCCCCGATCGGGCAACTCCATGTACGTTCCATCCAGGCGTTCCACCGGCCCCGGCGCTGCAGGCACGAACGTGACGCACGCGGATCGCGTGGTGGCGATCGGCATCTCGACCGGCGGCGTGCAGTCGATCGAGGTGGTGCTGCGGCAGCTCGACCGCACCGCGCCCGGCATCGTGATGGTGCAGCACATGCCGGAGCGCTTCACGGCGTCGTTCGCCGCGCGGCTGAACACCTTGTGCGACATGGAGGTGCTCGAAGCCAAGGACGGCGACCGGGTGGTGAACGGACGCGTGCTGATCGCGCCCGGCGGCCGCCACATGACGCTCAAGCGCAGCGGCGCGCAGTACGTGGTCGAAGTGCGCGACGGCCCGCTGATCAACCATCACCGGCCATCGGTGGACGTGCTGTTCCGTTCGGTCGCCGCATGCGCCGGCCGCAATGCGATCGGCATCATCATGACCGGCATGGGGGACGACGGCGCCCGCGGGCTGCGCGAGATGCGCGAGGCGGGGGCGCTCACGGCGGCGCAGGACGAGGCGAGCTGTGTCGTCTTCGGCATGCCGGCCGAGGCGATCAGGCTCGGCGCCGCCGCCGACGTGGTGCCGCTGTCGGGCGTGGCGGGCTGGATCCGCCAGGCGGCGGCGCGCCCGATGCGCGTCCGCACCTGAGGCCCGCCGCGCGGACCCGTCGACGGAGACGGTCGACCCGCCTGCGTCCTCAGCCGGCGGTGTACCCGCCGTCCACGAGGTGCACGGCGGCCGTCAGGAACTTCGCGTCGTCGGAGCCGAGAAAGGCGATCATCGCCGCCACGTCGTCGGGCGTGCCGCAGCGCTTGAACGCGTGCTGCGCCGAGAGCGCGGCCCAGGTGTCGGCGTCGAGCCGCGGCTCGGTCATCGGCGTCGGGATGTAGCTGGGCGCCACCGCATTGACCCGCACGTTGCGCGTGCCCCATTCGAACGCCGCGGCCTTCGTCAGGCCCACCACCGCATGCTTGGTGGCCACGTAGGCCGATGCGTTGGCGCGGCCCACGACGCCCAGGATCGAGGCGATGTTGACGATCGATCCGCCCCCCTGCGCCGCCATGATCGGCAGTTGCGCCTGCATGCCGAAGAACACGCCGTTCAGGTTGATCGCCACCACCCGGTTCCAGTCGTCCTCGGTGACGTCGGGGATCTCCGCGCGCTGGCCGGTGACGCCGGCGCCGTTGACGGCGACGTCGACGCGGCCGAACCGCCGATGGGCCGCACCGACCGCGTCCAGCACCGACGCGCGGTTGCCGACGTCGACGCGCAGGAATTCGGCCGCCCCGCCGGTCTCGCGGATCTCGCGCACCACGTCGTGGCCGCCGGCCTCGTTGATGTCGAGCACCGCCACCGCCGCGCCTTCTGCGGCGACGCGCAGCGCCGTCGCGCGGCCCAGCCCCGAACCGCCGCCGGTGATCAGGACCACGCGGCCGGCATATCGTTGTGTGTTCGTGCTCACAGGATCAGTCCTCCGTCGACGGGAATGGTCTGTCCGACCACGTAGGCCGACAGCGGTGAAGCCAGGAAGAGTGCGACGCCGGCCATGTCCTGCGGCGTGCCGAGCCGGCCCAGCGGGATGCCTTTCAGCGATGCCTCGAGGCGCTGCGGATTCCCGGTCGTGACCTTGGTGAGCTTGGTGTCGACCAGGCCCGGCGCGATGCCGTTGACGCGCACCCCGCTGCGCGACCAGGCGTCGCCCAGCGTGCGGGTGAGGCCCACGACCCCGGCCTTCGACGCGTTGTACGCCGGATTGCCGCGGGTGGAATGGAAGGCGGCGGTCGAGCTGACGGTGATCAGCGCGCCGCGGGATGCCTTGAGCATCTTCTCGAACTTCAGCGCGCAGGCCATCACGCTGTTCAGGTTCACGTCGATCACGCGCGCGAAGCCTGCGTTCGCATATTCGCCGCGGTCGTAGATCACGATGCCCTGCGACAGCACGAGCACGTCGAGCGTGGCGAAGGGCGGCTGCCAGCCCTCGACGGCGGCGGTGTCGGCGGCGTCGACCCGCGCGTAGTGCAGGCCGGTGAGATCGGAGCCTTCGGCCGCCGAATAGTCGGCCGCGGCGGCGCGCGTGCCCCACACGTGCACGGTGCCGCCGTGCGCGCGGAACGCCTGCGCGATGCCGTTGCCGATGCCGCTCGATCCGCCCACCACCAGGATGGTGCGGCCGGTGAAGTCCAGGGGGTTCATCGGGGGGAGTGTCTCCTGAGTGTGAGGTTCCGGCAGGCAGCGGCGCGTGCCGGGCCGACACGCGCGTGCGCGCGCATCGTCGGGTGCGATCCTACCGGGTGGTGCGTCACGGCTCCCGCAGCACGTGGTGCGACGATGCCGGCACCGGCCAGCCGGCTTCCTTCGCCACCCGCGCGATCGCCTCGTTGGTGTCGAAGTAGACCTGCCAGTAGTGATCGTTGTGGCAGTAGGGGCGCACGGCGATCTGCGGGCCTTCGAGCCTGAAGTCGAGCAGGCTGATCTCGGGCGCCGGCTCGGCGGCGATGTTCGGGATCATCGCGACCTCGGCGCGCAGCAGCCGGATGGCGTCCAGCGGGTCGACGCCGTTGGCGAGCTGCGCGACGCGCTCGACGCGGCGCACCGGCAGCGCCGAGAAGTTCTGGATGTTGTCGGAGAACAGCTTGTTGTTGCCGACCACGGTGAACACGTTGTCGGGCGTGATGATCGTGGTGCCGAACAGGCCGATCTCGCGCACCGTGCCCGTCACGCCGCCGGCACTGATGAAGTCGCCCACCTTGAAGGGGCGCAGGATCAGCAGGAAGGCGCCGGCGGCGAAGTGGGCGAGCAGGCCGCTCCACGCGACGCCCACCGCCACGCCCGCGCCCGCGAGCAGCGCGGCGATCGACGTCGTCTGGATGCCGAAGTAGCCGAGGATGCCCAGCACCAGCGCGATGTTCAGCGACACCGCGACGATCGACCCCATGTACTTGGTCAGGGTCGGATCGACGTTGTTGCGGCTCATCGCCGCCTGCATCAGCTGCACCACCTTGCCGATCAGCCATCGGCCCACGATCCAGAAGGCGAGTGCGGCCAGCACCTTGACCACGAGGTCGGTGCCGGTGGTCATCAGGAAGTTCTGGAACTGCTCGACGTTGGTCATGGGGCGTGCTCCACGTGGATGCGATCGAGGCGGGACGGCGCGATCGTGCTGTGAGGGTACGGCGCGCGGGTGACGAGGGCAAGACGCCGCAGCGGTGACGCGGCGGCGATGCGATGCGAGGGCATCCGATGCGACGGGCAACGACCGCGCCGTTCTCGCGCCGATCCGGTCATACTCGTGCAGCCGTGCGCGCGGGTGCGGATCACCGTGCGCGCAGCTGCGGATCACTGGATCACTTCGAGGGAGCAGAGATGAGCTATGTCTGGATGGCAGTCGTCGGATTCGTCGTGGGCCTGATCGCGCGTGCGATCCTGCCGGGCACACAGAGCCTCGGCATCGTGCTGACGGCGGTGCTCGGCATCGCGGGTTCGTTCGCGGCCGGGTTCGTCGGCCAGTCGCTGGGGTGGTACGCCGCCGGTCAGGGGGCGGGCTTCATCGGCTCGGTGGTCGGCGCGGTCGTGCTGCTGTTCGTGTGGGGCAAGGTGAAGGGCGGCCAGGGATCGGCCTGACCGCGCGCGACGCCCCGGAGGACGATCCCCATTCCGATCGCGTCATCGGACGCCCGTCGTGCACGGGCTGCAATGCGCGATCGCATTGCGCACCCCGCGCGGCCGCCTCATGCGAGCATCGACGACCGGATCTGTGCGGCCGCCCGCCGCAGGGGCGCCAGGAAGCGCGTGCGCGCCTTGCGCTCGGTCCACTCGCCGGCCGTGAGGCTGACGTTCACCGCCGCGACCACCTGGCCGGCGCCGTCGCGCACGGGGACCGCGATGCCGCAGATCGATTCGTCCAGCTCGGCGTCCACCCACGCGTACCCCAGCCCGTGCACCGCCTCGATCGCGCGGCGCAGCTTCACGGGCGAGGTCTCGGTGTGCGGCGTCAGGCGCACGAGGTCCGCCTCCGCGAGATAGCGGGTGAGCAGGGTGTCGGGCAGCCCTGACAGCAGTGCGCGTCCGAGTGACACCACGTGTGCGGGAAGCCGGCTTCCCACCGAGAGATTCATCGACAGGATGCGTCGGGCCGGGACGCGGATCACGTAGACCAGTTCGGTGCCGTCGAGCACCGCCATCGAGCACGACTCCTGCACCTCGACGCGGAGGTCTTCGAGCGTGCGCTGCGCCTGCCGCCACAAGGGCTGCGCGTAGAGATACGCGAGGCCGAGCTTCATCACGCGCGGCGTGAGCCGGTACAGGCGGCCGTCCGTGCCCGCGTAGTCGAGGGCGCACAGGGTCATCAGAAGACGACGCGCGACGCTGCGCGGAAGACGGGCCGCTTCGGCGATCTGTGCCAGCGTCTGCCGTTCGGGTCCGCGCCCCATCGCCTCGATCACGCCCAGTCCCCGCGCGAACGCGCGCACGAAGAGCTCGCTGTCGGGTGCCTCGGTCATCTCGTCTCCGTTCGCCAGGCGGTCAGCCATTGACGCGGCGGATGTCTCCCAATCAAATGACCGGCAGACGCCTGGATTGTTCGCCAGGCGGTCATCTTCTCACGCCGGAGGCATGTGAATGACGGAGTTCGAAACCGATTTCTGGAAGGACGCCGCGCGGCGCAAGGTCTGGGACCAGCTGGTGCCCGGCGAACCGCGCGCCACCTTGCCTTATCTGCTGACCCTCGATGCGATCCAGAAGTACTGTCGCTCGGTCGGCGAGACGCATCCGCTGTACTTCGACGAGGCGTACGCGAAACGCACGCCGTACGGCGGCATCGTCGCTCCGCCGTCGATCCACATCCTGCTGATGTTCGCCTGCACGCCCGCCGACGACTGGATGCGCAGCCCGGGCACGATCAACGCAGGTCAGTCGTGGAGCTACGTGCGCCCGGCACGCCCCGGCGACACGATCACGCTGCAGGCCCGCTGCCTGGACAAGTTCATCCGCAAGGACCGACTGTTCGCGGTGCACGACAACGTGTTCTTCAACCAGCATGGTCAGGTGATCTGCGCGGGGCGCGGCCAGACCATCCGCCCGATGTGAGGTGGCGATGAGCCAGGGATTCGATTCCATCCAGCCCGGCGACGTCGTCGAAGGGCCGAAGTTCGCGGTCACGCGCGAGACGATCCGCGACTTCTGCGACGCGTCGCTGGATTACAACCCGCTGCACCTCGACGACAAGTACATGGAGGGCAGCTTCGGCAAGACCAGCTTCGGCGGCGTGATCATGCACGGGATGACCAACTTCGGGCTGCTCACAAGGATGCTGACCGACTGGGCCTACCCGCAGGGCGCCCTTCATCGCAGGCTCGAGACGCGCTGGCGCGCCCCCGTGCGCCCGGGTGACACGATCCAGCCGATGGCGCGGGTCACGCGGAAGCAGGCGACGCACCAGAGCCGCTGGGTGCTGCTCGACGTCGACATCCGCAACCAGTCGGGCGTGCTGATCGCGACTGGCGAGGCCATGGTCGAATTTCCGCACGACCTCACGGCCGCGCTGTCCATCTGACGAGGAACTCGAATGTTCAACGCATTGCGCAGCGTGACCGCCGCGCTGGTCCTGGCGACGGTCGTCTCGGCAGCACACGCACAGGGGTTCCCGTCCCGGACGGTGCGTCTGATCGTGCCCTTTCCGCCCGGAGGCACCACCGACATCCTGGCGCGCGAGGTCGGTGCCCAGCTCGCCCAGAAGTGGGGCGTGCCGGTCACGGTCGACAACAAGGCCGGGGCGAGCGGCACGATCGGCTCGCAGGACGTCCAACGCAGCGCGCCCGACGGACACACGCTGATGATCACGGCGACCCATCACGTGATCAACCCGAGCATGCGCAAGACACTCCCGTACGACACGAAGGCGGACTTCACCTCGCTGGCGCTGATCGCGGTGGTGCCGAACGTGCTGGTCGTGTCGCCCGGATTCGCGCCCGCAACGGTCGCGGAACTCATCCGCGTCGCGAAGGACCGGCCCGGAGCCATCAGCTTCGGTTCGACCGGCATCGGTGGTGCGAACCACCTGTCGGGTGAGCTCTTCAAGGCGATGGCCGGTGTGGACATGGTGCACGTGCCGTACAAGGGGGCCGCGCCGGCACTGAACGACCTGCTCGGCGGGCAGATCCCGGTGATGTTCGATTCGGTGCCTGGCGTCCTGCCGCACATCCGCTCGGGGAAGCTGCGCGCGTTGGGGGTGACGACGAAGGCCCGCGTCGCATCGCTGCCCGAGGTGCCGACGATCGACGAAGCCGGGGTCCGCGGATTCGAAGCCACGGCCTGGTTCGGCATGTACGGCCCGCGCGCGATGCCGGCCGAGCTGGCCGCGCGCATCAACCGCGACACCGCCGAGGTGCTGGCGCAGACGGCCGTCCGCGAGAAGCTGGGCAAGCTCGGCGCCGAGCCGGGCGCGATGACGCAGCCCGCCTTCGCGCAGTTCGTCGACGCCGAGATCGACAAGTGGGGCGGCGTCGTCAGGAGAGCCGGCATCCAGCCGGAGTGAACGACCGCGCCGGGCGGTGTCAGCCCGA
>JAKOZZ010000152.1 GCA_029779755.1 Pseudomonadota bacterium | reverse complement strand
CCGCCCGCGCCTTCGGTGTGGAAGGTGTGGATCGTGCGGCCCTTGAAGGCCGCGATCGAGGCTTCGACGAAGCCGGCTTCGTTGAGCGTGTCGGTGTGGATCGCGACCTGCACGTCGTGCTCGTCGGCCACGGACAGGCAGCAGTCGATCGCCGCGGGTGTCGTACCCCAGTCCTCGTGCAGCTTCAGGCCGATCGCGCCGGCCTGCACCTGCTCGACCAGGGCGCCGGGCAGGCTGGCGTTGCCTTTGCCCATGAAGCCCAGATTGATCGGCAGGCCTTCGGCGGCCTCGAGCATGCGGGCGATGTGCCAGGGGCCGGGCGTGCACGTGGTGGCCTTGGTGCCGGTGGCGGGGCCGGTGCCGCCGCCCAGCAGGGTCGTGACGCCCGACATCAGCGCCTCGTCGACCTGCTGCGGGCAGATGAAGTGGATGTGGGTGTCGATGCCCCCCGCGGTCACGATCATGCCCTCGCCGGCGATCACCTCGGTGCCGGGGCCGATCACGATGTCGATGCCGGGCTGCACGTCGGGGTTGCCGGCCTTGCCGATCGCGGCGATGCGTCCGGCGCGCAGGCCGATGTCGGCCTTCACGATGCCCCAGTGGTCGATGATCAGCGCGTTCGTAATCACGGTGTCGACCGCGGTCGCGCAGCCCGCCTGCGATTGCCCCATGCCGTCGCGGATCACCTTGCCGCCGCCGAACTTCACCTCCTCTCCGTACACGGTGAAGTCGCGTTCGACCTCGACGAACAGGTCGGTGTCGGCCAGCCGCACGCGGTCGCCCACGGTCGGGCCGAACATCTCGGCATACGCCTGTCGGGAGATTCTCATCGGGCACCCTCCCCGCGCGCGTCGAGCGCGCCCATCACCTGCGCGTTGAACCCGTAGACATGGCGGCGCCCGGCGAAGTCGACGAGCTCGACCATGCGCGACTGGCCCGGTTCGAAGCGCACCGCCGTGCCGGCCGGAATGTTCAGGCGCATGCCGTGCGCCGCGGCGCGATCGAAGTCGAGCGCCGGATTGGTCTCGGCGAAGTGGTAGTGCGAGCCGACCTGGATCGGCCGGTCGCCGCGGTTCGTGACGTCGAACACCTGCGTGCGCCGGCCTGCGTTCAGTTCGATCTGGCCCGCTGCCGCGATCAGTTCACCCGGAATCATGTGCGCGTCTCCTCGTCAGACGATCGGCTGGTGGACGGTGACGAGCTTCGTGCCGTCCGGGAACGTGGCTTCCACCTGGATGTCCGGGATCATCTCGGCCACGCCGTCCATCACGTCGGCGCGGGTCAGCAGCGTGCGGCCGTAGCCCATCAGTTCGGCGACGCTGCGTCCGTCGCGCGCGCCCTCCAGGATCGCAGCGCTCAGGAACGCCACCGCCTCGGGGTGGTTCAGCTTCAGCCCGCGTGCGCGTCGGCGCTCGGCCAGCAGCGCTGCGGTGAAGATCAGCAGCTTGTCCTTCTCGCGTGGTGTCAGGTCCATCGTGGCTCCTCTCGTGTGCGCGGACGGTCGGAGGCGCTGCGCCTCGGCCCTGCCCGCGCTGTCGTTTCGTCCGCCGGCGCGGCCGTGTCGCTCGCGTCCGCCGCGGCTTCGTTCGTGGCCCGTACCCGCATGTCAGGTGGCCCAGATCCGGGGCCGGTGCGCGGCACGGCCGGCCAGCACGGGCCGCAACAGCGCCCAGGCCGCCAGCAGCGCACGCCGCGCACGCTGCGGCACGCTGTCGACGACCCGGGCCAGCAGCAGGTGCGGTTCGACGCGGCTCGCACCGAACAGATCGGCGCCCTCGCCGCCCATCGCGCCTTCGACGCGCTCGGCCAGGTCATCGTCGAACGGCGCGCGTCCCACCGCCCACAGCAGCCCGCTCACATGGCGCCCGGCCAGGGCCGCCGCCTGTGCGTACCCCGCGTGCGCATCGCCGCGGATGCGGGCACGCTCGTCCAGCAGCAGCGTGCCCGCCCGCACGATGCGCAGCCGCTGCTCGAGTTCGCCGTGCAGGAAGCGCTCGCCGCTCGCCTGCCGTCCCAGCACGGTGATGTCCATGCCGAGGGCGGCCCCGGTCTCGT
>JAKOZZ010000149.1 GCA_029779755.1 Pseudomonadota bacterium | reverse complement strand
CGCGCGACCACGAAGGCTGGATGACGATGGACGCCAGCGCGGTCGTGCGCTGACGGGTCCGGCAGGGCCGCGCGGCTGCCGGTGACTTGTGCCGCGTCAGCCCTGCCCGAACTCGTCGCCCAGCTCCACCGAGCGCCGGCAGGCCGCGGCCATCGCGTCGGCGATGTGCGTGGCGATGCCGCGTTCGCTCATCACCGCGAGTGCGGCGGCGGTCGTGCCGCCTTTGGAGGTGACGCGCTCGCGCAGCACCGACGGCGGCTCGTCCGATTCCGCCGCGAGACGGGCGGCGCCGGTGAAGGTGCCGATCGTCAGCGCACGCGCCTGCGCCTCGTTCAGCCCCAGTGCGCGCGCGCCGGCCAGCATCGCCTCGATGAAGTGGAAGACGTAGGCCGGACCGCTGCCGCTGACCGCGGTCACCGCGTCGAGCAGGCCTTCTTCATCGACCCACACCGTCTGCCCGACCGCGCGCAGGATCTCGTCGGCGCGCGCGCGATCCGCGTCGGCGAGCCCGGGGAACGGCGCCAGACCGGTCACCCCCTGTCCGATCAGCGCGGGTGTGTTCGGCATCGCGCGCACGATGCGCGCATGGCCGCCGAGCCAGCGGGACAGGTCGCTGGCGCGGATGCCCGCCGCGACGCTGATCACGAGCTGGCCGCGCACGTGCGCGGCCAATGCACTGGCAGCCTCGCGCATCTGCTGCGGCTTGACGCTCAGCACCGTCACGTCGCTGCCTGCCACCGCGCCGGCCGGATCCGCAGACACGCCGACGCCGAAGCGCTGCACGAGCAGCGCACGTTGCGATTCCACGGGGTCGACGACGCGGATGTCGCCGGGGGACAGGCGGCCGGCGAGCAACCCGCCGATCAGCGCGCTGGCCATGTTGCCGCCGCCGATGAAAGTGATGCGCATGGGAAGGTCTCCGTTCGGGTTCAATGGGGGGCGGTGCGTCGTCGATCTCAATCGGCCGATCGGCGCAGCAGTTGCCGCGGGCGGATGCCGCTCATCACCAGCACCGCGACGAACACGCCGCCGGCGGCGGCGATCACGCCCAGCGTGAGGGCGATGCGCAGCAGCGGCTGCGCCTGGAGGGCGATCCAGTCGAAGCGTCCGACGGTGACGGCGAGCATCGCGGCCATCGCGGCCGTGGCCGCGATCACCTGCAGGACGTAGCGGCCCCAGCCGGGCAGCGGCCGGTAGATGCCACGCCGCCACAGGCCGCTGAACAGCAGGCCCGCGTTGACCAGTGCGCCGATCGAGATCGACAGCGCCAGCCCGGCGTGACCGAACAGCGGCACGAACAGCAGGTTCATGGCCTGAGTGGCGGCCAGCACGAACAGTCCGATCTTGACCGGCGTGCGGACGTCCTGGCGCGCATAGAAGCCGGGCGCGAGCACCTTGATCGCGATCAGACCCAGCAGCCCCACCGAGTAGCCGACGACGGCCAGCGAGGTCATCGCCACCGAGCGCGCGTCGAAGCGGCCGTAGTGGTAGAGCAGGGCGGTGAGCGGCTCGGCCATCATCGACAGCCCCACCATGCACGGCAGGGCCAGCAGCACCACCAGCCGCAGGCCCCAGTCGAGCAGGCCGCTGTATTCGTCGGTGTCGCCGGCCGCGTCGGCGCGCGACAGGCTGGGCAGCAGCACCGTGCCCAGCGCCACGCCCAGCAGGGCGGTGGGGAATTCCATCAGGCGGTCGGCATAGGTGATCCACGACACGCTGCCGGCGGCCAGCCGGGACGCGACATGGGTGTTGATCAGCAGGCTGATCTGCGCGACCGACACGGCGAGCAGGGCGGGCGCCATCTGGCCGAGCAGCCGCCGGGTGCTCGGGTCGCGGAACGCGCGGATCACGTTCAGCCCGATGCGCGGCAGCATGCCGATGCGGTGCAGCGCCGGGATCTGGATCGCGACCTGCGCGATCCCGCCGATCACGACGCCTGCCGCCAGCGCATACACCGGCGGGTCGAAGAAGCGCGACAGCAGCAGCGCGCAGCCGATGACGCTCAGGTTCAGCAGCACCGGCGCGAAGGCCGGCAGGGCGAAGCGCTTCCAGGTGTTGAGGATGCCGGAGGCGAGCGCGACCATCGAGATGAACAGGATGTACGGGAACATCCATCGCGTCATCACCACCGCCGCGTCGAACGCGGCCGGGTCGCGCGCCAGCCCGGACGCGGTGATCCACACCAGGCCGGGCGCGCCCAGCACGCCGGCCAGCGACACCAGCACGAGCACCCAGAACAGCGCGGTCGCCACCCGGTCGACCATCGCGCGCGTGGCCTCGGGAGAATCCTGCGCGCGCGCGTGCGCCAGCATGGGCACGAAGGCCTGCGAGAACGCGCCCTCGGCGAACATGCGCCGCAGCAGGTTCGGCAGGCGGAACGCGACGAAGAACGCGTCGGTGAGTGCCGATGCGCCGAACAGCGAGGCGGTGAGGTTCTCGCGGACGAGGCCGGTGATGCGCGACAGCAGGGTGAGCCCGCTGATCGTTGCAGCGGCGCGAAGCAGGTTCAAGGTGGCGCGTTCCGGTGCGGCTCGAGGATTGCGCCTCAGGCCTGGATTGGTATATAGTCGAAAGTTCTCTGAAATCCGGACATGCCGCCTGGCGTCCGATTCAATCGATCAGGATTCTCGCATGGCCAACATCGCTTCCGCCCGCAAGCGCGCCCGTCAGGACGTCGTTCGCAACGCCCACAACTCCAGCCTGCGCTCCACGCTGCGCACCGCCATCAAGGCGGTCCGCAAGGCCATCGCCGCCGGCGACAAGGCCGCCGCCACGTCGACGCTGCGCGCCTCGCAGAGCATCATCGACCGCATCGCCGACAAGCGCATCATCCACAAGAACACGGCATCGCGCGCCAAGAGCCGCCTGTCGGCCGCCGTCAAGGCGATGGCCTGATACCGGCCTGCCCGGCCGGCGGCATGCGCCGCCCGTGCCGGGCGCGCGCCTCCGGATCCCGACCGGGATCCGGGCAGGCGTCAGGCGGTCATGTCGTCACGCGCAGCGCGCTGTCGCCGCGCGACCCAAGACCGCTTCTGCTGCCTCCGACCGGATCGTTCGCACCCGGTCGTCGATCCGCATCCCCACGTCATGCCGCCCCGGTGTGGTTCGGCCGGCGCATTCGCGTCGGCGTCCGCGTCCGCGGATACGTGAGCACGCACGCGTACGCTGACACGAAAAAACGCCGCGCTGGGCGCGGCGTCTGCGGCGATGGCTGCCGGGGTGCCGGGGGCGACGCGGTCAGCTGAACAGACTGTCGTCCAGCTTCACGCCCGAATCGTCGAACGCGGCCCGCTGCTCCCGCGCGCCGTAGATCATGAAGTGCGCGATCGCCCCGTTGTCCCGGCTGCCCAGGAACGACGCGAGGTTGGCATCCACGTAGGCGGCGACGTCCGGGTTGTCGTCGAGATAGCGCTCCCCGTCGAACTGCGCGAGCCGGGTGTTGGTGGCGCGCCCTTCCCACACCCCATACAGGTTGTAGTGCATGAACAGCGTGGCGTCGTCGAAGCCGCCGTTGCGCAGGTCATCGTAGCTGTTGCGGTAGTGGTCCGCGTCGAACCAGGCGTTGGGGATGCGGTCTTCCGCTGCACCGGTGTTCAGGTAGTGGGACAGCGCCGACCCGAGGCCCACCGTGCCGGCCAGGTCCGGATTCATCTCCAGGTATTTCTGGGCATCGAACAGGAAGCCGTGGCTCTTGCCATAGGCGGGGGCGTCGCTGCCGTTGTCGTCCGACGTCGAGGACGAAGCGCCCGCCGAGGACGACGAGGCGCCGGCGGATGCGGACGCACTGCCTGCGCTCGACGAAGCCGATGCGCTGCTCGCGTCGTCGCTGCCGGCGGAGGTGCTGCTCGATGCGCTGCTCGACGACATGGTGCCCGAGCTGGCCGATGCGGACGCGCTGGTGGAATCGTCCGTGCCATTGGAACTGCTGGACGACGCACTGGACGCGCTGCTGCTCGAGGAGGATGCGCTACTGCTCGAGGAGGACGCACTGCTGCTGGAGGACGCGCCGTCGTCGCTGCCGTTGGAACTGCTGGACGACGCGCTGCTCGACGAGGAGGCCGACGATGCACTGCTGCTGCTGCTGCTGCTGCTGCTGGATGCGCTCGAGGAACTCGACGCGCTGGACGAGGTGCTGCCGGACGCGAACGTATCGTCGTCCTTGCCGCCCCGGTCGTCGCCGGGGAGGTCGTCTTCGCCCCGACGCTTCAGCGCGGGGAGGGAGGAGGTCAGGCTGGTCATGGTGGGCGTGCTCCGTGGGTGGACGTTGTCGTATGCCTGCTCGTACGCAAGCCGCGTGCCTGGCCCGCCAACGAAGGTGGAGGTATGGAAAAAGTTCATTAATTCAATGACTTGAGATCATTCGAGACATCTGCCTCCCGACCGTCGCTCTTCGATTCGGGGGTTTTGACCCAGGGCATTGGGGCACAAGTCCCAGTCGGGGTCCGCCCGGGTGGGGCGACCCTGTCCGCGGTGCGGTCTGTCCCGGCGCGTGAGCGTGAGTGTCGCCACTTGGCGACAGAAAAGATGCGAAAGATCAGAGGGTTGCAGAAGCGCGCTCGATTCCGTCGCCAATCGGCGACAGGGCGTTCGAGCGGCATATGCCCAACTCGATGAATCGACGGGCCCTTTCCGATTGGCACGAACCTTGCCCTCGATGCGGTGCGATTACCCGCGGCGGCGGCTTCCGTGTCGACGCCGAGGCGTGCGCCATCAACAACACCAACACGCATCGCATGTCGAAAGGAACCGCTCCGATGAGCAGCACCAATTCCTCCAGCAACTCCTCGAGCAACACGTCGAGCAACACGTCGAGCAACACGTCGAGCAACACCTCGAGCAACACGTCGAGCAACACGTCGAGCAACACGTCGAGCAACACGTCGAGCAATACGTCGAGCGATACGTCGAGCAATACGTCGAGCAATACGTCGAGCAATACGTCGAGCAATACGTCGAGCGATGCGGGGGATGACGGTGCGCCCGGCTACGGGCGCAGCCACGCGTTCCTGTTCAACGCATCCCAGTACCTGACCCTGAACGCCGATCTGTCGGGGCGGATCGATTCGAGCCAGGCACTTGCGCACTACCTAAGCGTCGGCGCCAGCGAAGGGCGGGATCCGAACCCGTGGTTCGATGCCGACCACTACCGCAACCGCTATGACGATCTGCGCAATGGCGGGTTCGACGACGCCACCCTGTTCATGCACTTCAATCTGTACGGGGTGTGGGAAGGACGGGCGTGCAATGCCCGGTTGGATCAGTTCGATGGTGACCGGTACCTCGCCGACAACCCGGACGTCGCCGTCTACGTGGATGCCAACCTCGCGTCATTCCTGGGCAGCCGGGACAACGGGGCGATCGCACACTTCCTCATCTACGGCGCGGGGGAGCAGCGCGCGGCGTTCGACAACAGTGGGCAGGCGTTCGATGTGCAGTTGTTCGTGTAAGGCTCGACTCGATACGCCGTCACGATGATCGTGAGAGGGCCGGCTGGCGCGTGGCCGGCGCTGGCCCGCCCCTCACGCCACCCGTTCCTTCACCCGCGGGCGCGGCCGTCCTGCCGATGCGTGACGCGCCGCGTCGCCCCGACCGACACCGATCCATCATGACCGAACCCGTCGATTCCGTTCAGATCGAGTTCCTGTGCGCCCCGGAAGACGAGGGCGTGATCGCGGAGCCCGTACCGGCGCGCGACATGCTGCCCGAGTGGTTCAAGCGTCTGCCACCGGTCGACCGGCAGCGCCTGTCGACGACCGACAACGCGTTGACGGTCAAGCGCTGCATGCCGTTCCTGGACGCGATGATGACCGGCTGGATCATTCCGCTGGCCGCAACCGTCCGGTTGGAGATCGCGGATCAGGGGCGAACGGTGAACACCGGGTGGGATTTCGACCGCGTGATGGTGAGCAACCATCATCCCTACCAGGTTGCCGGTCACCCGGCGCAGCCGCGGCCGCCGTGCAAGTTCCACAACTACTGGACGATCCGCACGCCACCCGGCTGGAGCTGCCTGTTCGTGCCGCCGCTGAACCGGCCCAACGGTGTGTTCGAGATTGCCTCCGGTGTCGTCGACACCGACGAATACCACGCGCTGATCCACTTCCCGTTCTTCGCCACGGGCAGCGACGGCCTGCACGTCGTGGAGCGTGGAACGCCACTGGTCCAGGTGATTCCGTTTCGCCGCGAGGGCGGGCTGGCGGGGGTGATCCGGGCGGAGACCGCCGACGAGGCGGCCAGGCGCGAACGCATCCGGCGCGCGACCGCCGCCGGCGATGGCTGGTATCGCACCGAAGCGCGCGACCGTCGCTGAACAGGCACATCGCGCGGCGTCCGTCCGCTGCGCCGCGCTATCCCCGGCGTCCAAACAGCGCCGTGCCCACCCGCACGCAGGTGGAGCCCTCCGCGATGGCAGCCTCCAGGTCGTCGGACATGCCCATCGACAGCGTGTCGACGTCGAGACCGGCGGCGCGCACTCGATCGAACACGGCGCGCACCGCGGCGAACTGCGCCCGCTGCCGGGCCACGTCGTCCGTGGGTTCGGGGATGGCCATCACGCCGCGCAGGCGCAGGCCCGGCAGCGCGGCCACGGCACGTGCAAGATCGAGTGCCTCGTCGGGTGCGCAGCCGCTCTTGCTGGCTTCACCGCTGACGTTGACCTGCACGCACACGTTCAGCGGCGGCAGCGATGCCGGCCGCTGCTCGGACAGTCGGCGGGCGATCTTGTCGCGCTCCACGGAATGCACCCAAGAGAAGGTCTCGGCGATCGGGCGCGTCTTGTTCGACTGGATCGGGCCGATGAAATGCCATTCGAGGGCCGGATCCGGCCGTTCGGACGCGCAGCGGCTGATCTTGTCGAGGGCCTCCTGTAGATAACTCTCGGCGAACGCACGTTGGCCGAGCGCGGCCAGCGCGAGCACCGCGGAGGCGTCGAAGGTCTTGCTCACGGCAAGCAGCGACACCGCGTCCGGCGCGCGCGCGGCGGCGGTGCACGCAGCCCGGATGCGGGCCAGCACGGTCTCGTAGCGCTGCTGCAACGTGGGGTCGCCGTTCATCGTTCGATTCTACTGTCCGCCGGACCGCGTCCGTGCGCGGCGCGGACGCGCCGCAGACTCGCACGAGGACCGCCGTCTTCCGGGCGGGGCTTTGACGGCGCACTGCGCCACCGAGGTGACATGGACATCGCAGAACTTCTGACCTTCGCGGTCAAGAACAAGGCTTCGGACCTGCATCTGTCGGCCGGGCTGCCGCCCATGATCCGCGTGCATGGCGACGTGCGCCGGATCAACCTGCCGCCGATGGAGCATCGCGACGTTCACGGAATGATCTACGACATCATGAACGACGCGCAGCGCAAGGACTACGAGGAGAACCTGGAGTGCGACTTCTCGTTCGCCATCCCGGGCCTCGCGCGCTTCCGCGTGAACGCGTTCGTGCAGCAGCGCGGCGCGGGCGCGGTGATGCGGACGATTCCGTCCAAGATCCTCACGCTCGAGGAGCTGAAGGCGCCCAAGAGCTTCGCCGAGATCTCGATGCAGCCGCGCGGACTGGTGCTGGTCACCGGACCGACCGGTTCGGGCAAGTCGACGACGCTGGCGGCGATGGTCAACCACATCAACGAGAACGAGTACGGTCACATCCTCACGGTGGAGGATCCGATCGAGTTCGTGCACGAGTCCAAGCGCTGCCTGATCAACCAGCGCGAGGTCGGCCCGCAGACGCTGTCGTTCAACAACGCGCTGCGCTCGGCGCTGCGCGAGGACCCGGACGTGATCCTGGTGGGCGAGCTGCGCGACCTGGAGACGATCCGGCTGGCGCTGACCGCCGCCGAGACCGGCCACCTGGTGTTCGGCACCCTGCACACCTCGTCGGCGGCCAAGACGATCGACCGGATCGTCGACGTGTTCCCTGCGGCCGAGAAGGAGATGGTGCGCGCGATGCTGTCGGAGTCGCTGCGCGCGGTGATCTCGCAGTCGCTGCTCAAGACCAAGGACGGCCAGGGCCGCGTGGCGGCGCACGAGATCATGATCGGCACGCCCGCGATCCGCAACCTGATCCGCGAGGCCAAGGTCGCGCAGATGAACGCCGCCATCCAGACCGGCGCGTCGCTGGGCATGCAGACGCTCGACCAGTGCCTGACCGACCTGGTGCGCAAGAACGTGATCTCGATGAGCGAAGCGCGCCACGCCGCGCAGGTCAAGGAGAACTTCCCCGGCTGACGACGTCGCCCGGGCGTCGCGGCGGACCGCACCGCGAAGGCGGGCGCGGGCACAGCGCACAGGACACCAGATGGAACGCGAACAAGCCTCGAAATTCCTGCACGACCTGCTCAAGCTGATGGTCGGGCGCAACGGATCGGACCTCTTCCTCACGGCGGAATTTCCGCCGGCCTTCAAGATCGACGGCAGGATCGCGCCGATCTCGAACGTGCCGCTCACGTCGCAGCACACGGTCGAGCTCGCGCGTGCGCTGATGAACGACCGCCAGGCCGCGGAGTTCGAGGCGCGCAAGGAGGTGAACTTCGCGATCAGCCCCACCGGCATCGGCCGCTTCCGCGTCAACACCTACATGCAGCAGGGACGGGTGGGCATCGTCGTGCGGACGATCAAATCCGAGATCCCGACGCTCGAGCAGCTGCAGCTGCCCAGCATCCTGAGCGACGTGGCGATGACCAAGCGCGGGCTGGTGATCGTGGTCGGCGCCACCGGCTCGGGCAAGTCGAACACGCTGGCCGCGATGATCGGCTACCGGAACGAGAACAGCCACGGGCACATCGTGACGATCGAGGACCCGGTGGAGTTCGTGCATCCGCACAAGAACTGCATCATCAGCCATCGCGAGATCGGGGTGGACACCGAGGGCTGGGAGGTCGCGCTGAAGAACACGCTGCGGCAGGCGCCCGACGTGATCATGATCGGTGAGATCCGCGACCGCGAGACGATGGAGCACGCGGTCACGTTCGCCGAGACCGGGCACCTGTGCGTGGCCACCCTGCACGCCAACAGCGCCAACCAGGCGCTCGACCGGATCATCAACTTCTTCCCGGAAGAGCGGCGCCAGCAGCTGCTGATGGACCTGTCGCTGAACCTGAAGGCCATCATCTCGCAGCGCCTGATCCCGATCCGCGACGGCAAGGGGCGCGTGCCCGCCGTCGAGATCATGCTGAACTCGCCGCTGATCGCGGACCTGATCTTCAAGGGCGAGGTGGGCATGATCAAGGACATCATGCGCAAGAGCCGCGAGCTCGGCATGCAGACCTTCGACCAGGCGCTGTTCGACCTCTTCGAGGCCGACCGCATCGGCTACGAGGACGCGCTGCGCAACGCAGACTCGGTCAACGACCTGCGTCTGAACATCAAGCTGAACAGCAAGCACTCGGACAAGGACCTCGCCCGCGGCATCGAGCACCTGGACATGGTCAAGAACTGAGCGGACCCGCCCGGCGTGGGCCGGGCGGGGCGCGCCGCACGGGTCAGGCCGTCGAGCTGATCAGGCTCATGAGCCGGTCACGCAGTCGAACCGAGCAGGCCGTCGAGGGGACTACGCCGTGGCGGACACGAACACGCCGGCCGACTTTCCGAACGCCACGGTCAGCAGGCTGGCGTGCACGGAATACAGGTGGCCGGCCGGACGGCACGAGACGACCACCGCCACCGCCTCGAAGTCCGGATCGACGATCCGGAATGCCTGACGCACACGCAGTGGCTTCTGCGCGTACAGGCTCAGCCCCGTCATCGACAGGTCGCGCATGCGCACGGCGACCGGCGCGACATTCCACGCGGGATACACGATCGCCGCATGACCACGGCCTCTGCGCACGCTCGCGCGGCGGTCCAGCAGCTCCTTGCCGGTGCCGGGGGGCGGGGGCGGTGCCAGCGGGCTGTCGCAGCGGGTGCAGCGCGACTCCGCACGCAGCGCCGCGGGCAGCGCGTGCGCGCACATCGGGCAGATGCGCGCGAGCCGCCAGACCGAAGGATCGAGGCCCGTGCCCGGATCGGTGCCCGTCCGCGTCCCGGCCGCCTCGGCGGTGCGCGATGCGCCCGATGCACCCGATGCACCCGATGCGCCCGATGCACCCGATGCACCCGATGCACCCGATGTGCCCGGGCCGCTCGATCTTGCCGATCCGCGCGATCCGCCCGAGGCCTGCGATGTGCCGGATGCGTTCGAGGCACCGGACGCACCCGCGGTGCCCGTCGCGCCGGCGCGCCAGCGTGCACGCAGCGGCGCGAGCTGCAGATCGTACGTGCGGCGGCGCTCGGCGTCGGTGAGCACCGCGTAGGCTTCGTTGATCAGCGCGGCCGTCTCGTGATCGCCGCCGAGGTCGGGGTGATGACGCAGCGGTCCCATCAGCGCCCGATAGCTCGCCTTGATCACCTCGATCGGGGCATCCGGCTGCACGTGCAGCACCCGGTAGTAGTTGCGGCGGTTCTTTTTCATCGTGGGCATTCACTCGGCGACACCTTCGGTATCGGCCGCGGCGCCGTGAACCTGAGTGACCGTGCGCACGCGGCCGGTCGGTGGCATCGGGCGCGTGCGTCTGGTTGATGGAACCAGGCGCACGCTGCCGACCGGCCGCTCCGTCTGCGCATCGGCGTCAGCCGGTGGCGTCGGGTCGTCGTGCGAACAGCTCGAAACCGAACAGGCGGCACTCGATCGCCCCGTTGAACAGCGGAGTCTTGCGCCGTTCCTTGAGCAGCAGCCGGCGCGGCAGGTGCGGGTCGCTGCTGAGCAGCCACACCTTCCAGCCGGGAAACGCCTGCCTCAGGTGACGTCCGATCGTCGGCCACGCGTCGTCGGCGTCGCCGGGGCCCGCCGGACGGCGCGATTCGCCGCCACCGGCGACGGGCTCGTCGCCCGGATCGGAGTGTTCGCCATGAGCGTCGAAGCGTGCGCCACGCAGGTCGATGCGTTCCCCATACGGCGGATTCGCCACGATCAGTCCCGGGGTCGCGAACGGCGGGTCTGCGTCGCGGATGTCGATGCAGCGTGCCGGGATCAGCCCGGCCGGAAGGCCCGCCCGCTCGGCGTTGCGCTGAAGCTGCTCGACCGCGCGCGGGTCGATGTCGCTCGCCGCGATCTGCAGCGGCGCGTCCTGCAGCGCCGAGAGGCCGCGGCGCTCGGCGTCCGCCGCCGCGTCCCGCAGCCGCGTCCAGGTGGCGGCGTCGAAGTCGTTCAGATCCTCGAAGGCGAAGCCGCGACGCGCGCCGGGCGCGATGCCGCAGGCCTGCTGCGCGGCCTCGATCACGATCGTGCCCGACCCGCAGAACGGGTCGTACAGCGGCTGGTCCGGTGTCCACCCGGACAGCGCCAGCAACCCGGCCGCGAGGTTCTCCTTCAGCGGCGCCTCGCCCTTGTCGTCACGCTGGCTGCGCCAGCCGCGCTTGAACAGCGGCTCGCCGGAGAGATCCAGGTACAGCGTGGCGTGATCCTCTTCGAGGAACCCGAAGATGCGCACGCGCGGCCGGGTCGTGTCGATCGACGGCCGTGCGCCCGTGCGGTCTCGGAACCGGTCGACCACGCCGTCCTTGATGCGCAGGGTGATGAAGTTGAGGCTGTGCACCGGCGCGCGGATCGCGTTCACGTCGATGCGCAGGGTGTGTTCGACGCCGAACCAGCGCTCCCATCCGATCCGGTGGGCCATCCGGTAGAGGTCGTCGTCGCCGCGGTAGCGGGCGGTGCTCACGCGCAGCAGCACGCGGCTGGCGATGCGCGAATGCAGGTTCACCGCATAGCCGAGCGCGCGGTCGCCGCGGAACAGCGCGCCCCCCGCGGGGCTGGCGTCGACGTGCGCGCCGAGGGCCCGCAGCTCGGTCGCCAGCGCGGCTTCCAGCCCGCGCGGGCAGGCGGCGAAGTAGTGCAGCACCGTGGTGTCGAAGGCCTCCGTGGGCGGCTGTCGGTCCGCAGGGCCGGAGCGCGGTGCGAACCCGGGTGCAGGCCCGCGTTCGGACCAGCGTGCAGCGCGCGGGCCGCCACGCGGACCGTCGCCCGGGCGTGCCTCGGAGAACGGCTGCGGCCCGGTGTCGGATCGTGGAGCCGGGTCGGGGCGCGCTGCGGCGAACGGACGCGGTCTCGGGCCGGTCCGCGGCGCCGGCATTACATCGGAGGCTGCACGTGCGCGCGGCTCCCGACCGGCGCGGGCGCCGGTATCGATGCCGGTGCCGATTTCGGACGCGGGCCGCAGCGAGAGCGTGCCCGTGCGACGTCCTGCCGGTGGCGGCTGACCGGCAACCGCGCCCGGGCGGGCGCTACCGGACGACGCACGCGGCGGAACACCAGGCGATGCACGCGGGGAGGCGTCTGGCGACGCACGAGGTGGCGCGCCTGACGGCGCGCGCGGTGAGACGCCCGCCGATGCGACGGGCGGGGCGTCCGCCGGTGCGACGGGCGGGGGGGGCGCCGGTGCGACGAGCGGGGGGCTCGCCGGTGCGGCGAAGGGGACGCTCGCCGACGCGTCCGCCGACGCGTCCGCGGGCGTGCCCGGCGGGGGGGGCTCAGGCGCGGCCTGCGGCTCGGGCCGGCGGGCGGACGAACCGGCCGGGCGCAGGGCGAGTCCGCGGGCGGGCCGCTGCGGGAGCGCGCCGGGCGGGCCGGTGGGGCGGTCGCGTTTCAACGGGCGAGCGCGCGTTCGAGCAGCTCGAGGCGGTCCTGGCCCCAGAACGGCTCGCCGTTGACCACGTACCACGGTGCGCCGAACACCTGCAGGTCGATCGCTTCACGCGTGTACCGGTCGTAGGTGGCTTCGGTCTCGGGGCGTGCGGCGCCGGCGGCCAGCGCGGCCGCGTCGAGACCGGCGCCGGTGGCGATCGCCGCGAGCTCCGCCGGGTCGGCGATGTTGCGCTCCTCGGCCCACACGCCCTGCAGCACCGCGCCCGTCAGCCGCAGGGCCGCGGCCTGCCCGAATCCGGCTTCGGCCGCGATGATCCAGTGCGCCGCCGGGTTGCCGTCGACCGGGAAGTACTTCGGATGCAGGTTCAGCGGGCGGTTGCGGAATGCCGCCCAGCGTGGCAGGTCGACCAGGCGGTAGGCCTGGCGCTGCGGGGCGCGCTTGCCCAGCGGCAGCCCGCCGGACACCGGGAACACGCGGCCCAGGTCCATCGGCTTGACCACGATCTGCGCGCCGTGCTGCGCGGCGATCTCGGTCAGGCGCTCGTGGCCGACGTACGTCCAGGGCGATGCGGTGGCGATGAAGTACTCGATGGTTTTCATGGGGTCTCCGGCAGGGGGCGCCCGGCGGCGCGGGCGGATGCTCAGAACGGTTTGACGACGACGAGGATCAGCGTGACCAGCAGCACCAGCACCGGCGCCTCGTTGAACCAGCGGAACCACACGTGCGAGCGCCGGTTGCCGCCGGCAGCGAAGCGCGCGAGGATGCGGCCGCAGCCGTGGTGGTAGCCGATCAGGAACACGACCAGCGCGAGCTTGGCGTGCATCCAGCCGGCACCCGCGCCCACGCCGTAGCCCAGCCACAGCCACAGCCCGAAGGCCAGCGCGAGCACCATCAGCGGGCGCATGAAGCGATAGAGCTTGTTTGCCATCAGCAGCAGGCGGTCGCGTTCGGCGGTCGAGTCCTCGGCCACCATCGCCAGGTTCACGAAGATGCGCGGCAGGTAGAACAGGCCGGCGAACCAGCTGGTCACGAACAGGATGTGCAGGGCCTTGACCCAGAGGTAGCCGCCCGACATCGTCAGCCGCGCACCTGGCCGGATCCCAGCACCACGTACTTCAGCGAGGTGAGTCCTTCGAGGCCGACCGGGCCGCGCGCGTGCAGCTTGTCGGTCGAGATGCCGATCTCGGCGCCGAGCCCGTATTCGAAGCCGTCGGCGAAGCGGGTCGACGCGTTGACCATCACCGACGCGGAGTCGACCTCGCGCAGGAAGCGCATCGCGCGCGAATAGTCTTCGGTGACGATCGCGTCGGTGTGCTGCGAGCCGTAGGCCGCGATGTGGTCCATCGCCTCGTCGAGACCGTCGACCACCCGGATCGACAGGATCGGTGCGAGGTACTCGGTGCGCCAGTCTTCCTCGGTGGCGGGCACGCAGGGGAGGCCCAGCGCCGACAGGATGCGCAGCGTGCGGTCGTCGCCGCGCAGCTCGACGCCCTTGTCGGCATAGATGCGGCCCAGGCGCGACAGCGCGACCTCGGCGATCGGCGCATCGACGAGCAGCGTCTCCATCGTGTTGCACGGCGAGTAGCGCTGCGTCTTGGCGTTGTCGGCGATGGCAACCGCCTTGTCGAGGTCGGCCGCCGCGTCGATGTACACGTGGCAGATGCCGTCGAGGTGCTTGATGGTGGGCACCTTGGCGTCGCGTGCGATCCGCTCGATCAGCGACTTGCCGCCGCGCGGCACGATCACGTCGACGTGGGCCGGGTTGGCGATGAGCGCGCCCACCGCCGCACGGTCGGTGGTCTCGATCATCTGCACCGCGTCCTCGGGCAGGCCGGCGTCGCGCAGCCCTTCGCGCACGAGGCCGGCGAGCGCCTGGTTGCTGTGGATGGCTTCGGAGCCGCCGCGCAGGATGGTGGCGTTGCCCGACTTGATGCACAGTCCGGCCGCGTCGATCGTCACGTTGGGGCGCGACTCGTAGATGATGCCGATCACGCCCAGCGGCACGCGCATGCGGCCGACCTGGATGCCGGTGGGCCGGTAGCGCAGCTCGCCGATTTCGCCGATGGGGTCGGGCAGCATCACGATCTGCTCGAGGCCCGCGGCCATCGACTCGATCACCTTGTCGGTGAGCGCGAGGCGGTCGACGAAGGCGGCGTCGAGGCCCGCGGCGCGGGCCGCCTCCAGGTCCTTGGCGTTGGCCGCCTGCAGCGCCGGTGCCGCGCGGCGGATGGCGGCGGCGGTGGCTGCGAGCGCCCGGTCCTTGGCTGCGCTGGGGGCGCGCGCCATCGCGCGGCTCGCCGCACGGGCGCGGCGGCCGACGTCGGCGACGTAGGCCTCGATGTCGATGGGTCGGATGTCCACTTCGGTTCGTCCAGGGTTACCAGTTGGCGTCGGCCTGTGCGGCCGGCATCACGGGCGGGGCGGCGCCCGCGAGTGTCGTGGCCAGGGCGGCCATCGCGGCCCAGGGATCCTCGCGGATCAGGCCCTTGGCCATTCTATCGATCCTGGCCGTCTCCTGCAGTGCCGCCTGCAGGCGCCGGGTGTCGAGGCGGCGCAGCGCCTGACCGTACAGCGCCTCGCGCGGACCGAAGATGCGCAGCTCGCGCATCAGTGTTGCGGGCGCGCGGCCCCCGTCGCGCGCCACCGACAGGCGCACGAGGTTGCGCACGGCGTCGGTGAGCGCCCACAGCACCAGCGGCGGGGCTTCGCCCTCCGCCTGCAGCCCGTCGATGCTGCGCAGCACGCGCGCGACGTCGCCGGCCAGCATGGCGTCGGACAGGCCGAATGCATCGTAGCGCGCGACGTTGGAGACGGCCGAGCGCACCTGGTCGTCGCCGAGCAGGCCCTCGGGAAACAGCAGGCCGAGCTTGCGGATCTCCTGGTGCGCGGCCAGCAGGTTGCCTTCCACGCGCTCGGCCAGGAAGCGCAGCGTGTCGGCGTCGGCGCGCTGGCGCTGGCGGCCGAGGCGCTGCCCGATCCACTGAGGGAGCTGCGCGCGCTCGACCGGGTAGACGGCCACCACCAGCGCGTGCGCATCGACGGCGCGGAACCAGGCCGACTCGGTCGTCTTGCGATCGAGCCGTGCACTGGACACCAGCAGCCGCGTGGACGCGTCGATGCCGGCGGCCGATTCGGCCAGTGCCTGGCCGAGTTCGGCCGTGGGCTTGCCGGTCATGCGCAGCTCGATCAGGCGGCTGCTGGCGAACAGCGACAGCGCGCGCGTCTCGGCCAGCAGCGCCTCGGTCTTGAAGCCGCGCTCGACGGCCAGCACCAGGCGCTCGTCGTGGCCGGCCGCGCGGAACGCGCGGCGCGCGGCGTCGGTGGCCTCGAGCACCAGCAGCGGCTCGTCGCCGTGCACCCAGACCAGCGCCGGCAGGCGCTTCGCGAGTGCGGCATCGAGGGCGTCGGGGCGGACCTGCATGGCGAGGGGGCGGCGCGGCGAGGAGGCGAGGGGGGCGAGGCGGCCGGGCGACCCGGTGGGCGCGAACGGCGGGCGCTCAGCGCGCAGGCGCCGGCGCCACCGCGGGCGCGGCGGCCAGGCGACGCAGCATCTGCTGCACCAGGTCGGACTGCATCTCGCGGTACAGGATGGCCTCTTCCTGCTCCTTGGCGACCACCTGGGTGTCGGTCGTGGTGATGTCCCGCCGCAGCAACAGCTCGGTGTTCGGGATCAGCACCGCGCCCTGGGCGTCGACCAGCCGGAAGCCGAAGCGCAGCCGCAGCTGGTACTCGCGCGGGCGGCCGGTGCTGGAGAAGCCCACCGTCTCCTTCTCGCGGACTTCGTTGAGCACCTCGAGGCGCGCCTGCGCGTCGGCCGGGCGGTCGACCAGACGCGTGCCCGACGCCACCCGGATCATCCGCCGGAAGTCGGCACCGATCGGCGAGTTGGGGGCGAACCCCGCGTACAGCGTCTCGAACGGCAGGGCGGCCGTGCCGCGCAGCTTGAATCCGCAGCCCGCGGCGGCGAGGGCGAGGACCAGTGCCGCGGCACCGGCGAGCAGCGGACGGCGGCGCATCGCGTCAGACCACCACGTTGACGAGGCGGCCGGGCACGACGACGACCTTCTTCGCGGCCCGGCCTTCGGACAGCCGCGCGAACGGCTCGGACGCCAGCGCGGCCGCCTCGATCGCCGCCTTGTCGGCGGCGGCGGGCACGGTGACCGCCCCGCGCACCTTGCCGTTGATCTGCAGCACCAGCTCGATCTCGTCCTGCACCAGCGCGCCCTCGTCGACCTGCGGCCAGGGCGCGTCGAGCAGGTCGCCGTGCACGGCTTCGTAGCCCAGCGCGGTCCACAGGCGATGCGTGACGTGCGGCACGACCGGGTACAGCACGCGCAGCAGGATCGACAGGCACTCGCGCACCGTGGCGGCCGACGCCGGCGAGGCCGGCAGCTTCGCCCCCTCGAGCGCGTTGAGCATCTTCATGCCGGCCGACACCACCGTGTTGTACTGCAGGCGCTGGAAGTCGTAGTCGGCCTGGCGCAGCACCGTGTGGATCTCGCGGCGAAGCGACTTGTGCGCGGCCTCGAGCGTCACGGTGCCGAGCGCCGGCGCCGCGGCCACGACACCCGACTGCGCGTGCGCGTAGGCCCACACGCGCCGCAGGAAGCGGTGCGCGCCCTCGACGCCCGCCCCCGACCATTCGAGCGTCTGCTCGGGCGGGCTCGCGAACATCACGAACAGGCGCGCGGTGTCGGCGCCGTACCTGTCGATGAGCTCCTGCGGGTCGACGCCGTTGTTCTTGCTCTTGGACATCGTGCCCACGCCGGCATAGTCGATCGCGCTGCCGTCGGACTTCAGGCGCGCGCCGCTGATGCGGCCGTCGGCGTCGAACACGTTCTCGACGTCGTCGGGCCAGAAGTACTCGATGCCGCCCTTGTCGGTCTTGCGCTGGTAGATGTGGTTCAGCACCATGCCCTGGCACAGCAGGCGGGTGAAGGGCTCGTCGAACTTCACCAGGCCGCGGTCGGGGTCGCCCGGGAAGTCGCCCCGGATGTCGCGCATCACCTTCGTCCAGAAGCGCGCGTACAGCAGGTGCAGCACCGCGTGCTCGATGCCGCCGATGTACTGGTCCATCGGCATCCAGTAGTCGTTGCGTGCATCGACCATCGCCGTGTCGTTGTCGGGCGAGCAGTAGCGCATGTAGTACCACGACGAGTCGATGAACGTGTCCATCGTGTCGGTCTCGCGTCGCGCGGGCTTGCCGCACTTGGGGCACTGGCACGACAGGAAGCGCTCGTCCTTGTTCAGCGGGTTGCCGCTGCCGTCCGGCACGAGGTCTTCGGGCAGCACCACCGGCAGCTGGTCGTAGGGCACGGGCTGCGGCCCGCAGGTCTCGCAGTGGATGATCGGGATCGGGGTGCCCCAGTAGCGCTGGCGCGAGATGCCCCAGTCGCGCAGGCGCCACTGCGTCTTCTTCTCGCCCAGGCCGCGCGCGGCGAGGTCGGCGGCGATCGCGTCGACGGCGGCCTCGTAGGCCAGGCCGTCGTACTTGCCCGAGTGCACGCAGACGCCGCCCGTCTTGTCCTCGTACCAGCTCTGCCAGGCGGTGTCGGAGAAGGCCTGGCCCTTCACGTCGACGACCTGGCGGATCGGCAGGCCGTACTTGCGCGCGAAGGCGAAGTCGCGCTCGTCGTGTGCGGGCACCCCCATCACCGCGCCGTCGCCGTAGGTCATCAGCACGTAGTTGCCGACCCAGACCTCGACCTGCGCCCCGGTGAGCGGATGCTCGACGAACAGGCCGGTGGGCACACCGTTCTTCTCCATCGTGGCCATGTCGGCTTCCATCACCGAGCCGCGCTTGGCCTCGTCGACGAACGCGGCGATCTTCGCGTCGCGCGCGGCCGCGACCGCGGCCAGCGGATGCTCGGGCGCGACCGCCACGAACGTGACGCCCATGATGGTGTCGGCGCGCGTGGTGAACACGTACAGCCGGCCGTCACCGACCAGCGCGCCGGCGTCGTCGCGGATCGTGTGCGGGAACGCGAAGCGCACGCCGGTGGAGCGGCCGATCCAGTTCGACTGCATGGTGCGCACACGCGCCGGCCAGCCGTCGAGGTGGTGCTCGACCTGATCGAGCAGTTCGGCCGCGTAGTCGGTGATCTTCAGGTAGTAGCCGGGGATCTCGCGCTTCTCGACCAGCGCGCCCGTGCGCCAGCCGCGGCCGTCGATCACCTGCTCGTTGGCCAGCACCGTCTGGTCGACCGGATCCCAGTTCACGACCTGCGTCTTGCGGTAGGCGATGCCGTGCTCGAGCATCTTCAGGAACAGCCACTGGTTCCACTTGTAGTACTTCGGGTCGCAGGCGGCGATCTCGCGCGACCAGTCGATGGCCAGCCCCATCGCCTGCATCTGCTTCTTCATGTAGGCGATGTTGTCCCACGTCCACTTCGCGGGCGCGACCCGGTTCTTCATCGCGGCGTTCTCGGCCGGCAGCCCGAACGCGTCCCAGCCCATGGGCATCAGCACGTTGTAGCCGTTCATCCGCAGATGCCGGTACATCACGTCGTTGATCGTGTAGTTGCGCACGTGACCCATGTGCAGCTTGCCCGACGGGTAGGGCAGCATCGAGCACGCGTAGAACTTGCCCTTGGGGAACCGCGGATCGTGCTCCTTGGCGCGGTAGGCGTCGGCGGCGGCCCAGCGGGCCTGCACGGACTGTTCGACCTCGGTCGGGAGATAGCGTTCTTGCATGGGGTGGGGGCGTGGAAGCGGTCGCGGAAAACCCGACATTATAGCCGCCGAGTCGGGCTGGATCGGCGGAGAATCAAAGACTTAGCGTCGCCGCACCGCTGCGTGCACGTACACTGCCGCGCATGGAATCCCTGATCGCGCATGGGCAGGACTTCGCCGTGGCCCTCGGCTGCGGCCTGCTGATCGGCATCGAGCGCGAGCGCCGCAAGGGGCAGGGTGCGGGCCGCGCGCCGGCGGGGGTGCGCACGTTCACGTTGACCGCGCTGGCGGGCGCACTCGCGCAGTCGCTCGGCCAGCCGCTGCTGGTCGCCGCCGGCGCGGCGCTGGTGCTGGCGCTGATCGCCATCCACTACCTGCGCACCCGCTCGAGCGACCCCGGCATCACGACCGAGCTCGCGCTGTTCGTCACCTATCTGCTGGGGGTCGCGTCGATCGGCATGTCGGGCACGGCCGCGGCGGGTGCCGTGGTGGTGGCGCTGCTGCTGTTCTCGCGCTCGCGGCTGCACCGGTTCTCCACGCAGGTGCTCGACGAGCACGAGGTGCGCGACGCGCTGATCCTGGCCGGGGCGGCCCTGGTGGTGATGCCGCTGATCCCCGACCGGCCGATCGCACTGGCCGGCGGGCTGGACCCGCGCGTGCTGTGGCGGCTGGTGGTCGTGCTGCTGGCGCTGCAGGCCGCGGGCTACGTGGCGATGCGCGCGCTCGGCCCGCGCATCGGCCTGGCGCTCTCGGGGCTGGCCAGCGGATTCGTGTCGAGCACGGCCACCTTCGGTGCGATGGGCTCGCGCGCGCGCGCGATGCCGGCGCTCGGCGGCGCGTGCGTGGCCGGTGCGCTGTTCTCCAATGTCGCCACCCTGGTCCAGATGGCGGTGGTGGCGGCAACCGTGTCGCCGCCGGTGCTGTCCCGGATGTGGCCGGTGTTCGTGGCGGGGGGGGCGGCCAGTGTCGCGACCGCGGTGTTCGCCGCGTCGCGTACGCCGCGGCAGGCGGCCGATCCGCCCGTGATCGATCGCGTGTTCGACCTGCCGGGCTCGCTGATGTTCGCCGCCGTCCTGAGTGGCGTGACCGCGCTGGCGGCGTGGTTCGGCGACCGGTTCGGCCCGTCGGCGGCCGTGATCGGCACCGCGCTGGCCGGGTTCATCGACGTGCATGCGTCGATGGCCTCGGTGTGCGCGATCGTGCAGTCGGGGCGCCTCGACGCTGCGCAGGCCGTGATGCCGGTGCTGCTGGGGTTCAGTGCCAACACGATGAGCAAGGCGATCGCCGCGTTCGTATCGGGCGGCGCGGCCTTTGCGCTGCGCGTGCTGCCCGGCCTGCTGCTGCTGCTGGCGGTGGTCTGGAGCGTGGCGCTGCTGTCCTAGACCCGGGGCGCTGCTGTCCTAGACCGGGGCGTTCCGGTCCCGGATCGGGGCGGGGGCGCCCTGCCGGTGTTCCCTGCGCGCCACGCCCGGTGGCGCAGCATCGTCGCGCGTGCGCACACTTGCGGTGCACGGGATACTGCCGAGTAGCGCGCCGTTTCTGAACCTGTCCATCTTTGTCCCGTACAAAGGGTCGGGCGACCAATTGTCCGGCGCGTGAAGTCGATTCAAGGTGAATGTGCGATTTTTCGGAGTCTCGAATTTCGTTTTCTGCATAATAGGGGAGAGGAGGAAGACAATAGTGAACGCGACTCAAGACGATGACGTGGCAACCGTGGAAGAAGCCGTCCCGGCGGGCTCCGCCATCCTGCGCGCGGTGCGCATCCTGGAGGCCATCGCCCGCCAGGACACCCCGCCCCAACTGTCCGAGATCTGCCGCGAGGTCGATCTGCCCAAGCCGACCGTCTACCGGATCCTGACCACGCTCGAGCACGCCGGCCTCATCGGCCGCGAACCCGGCAGCAAGCGCTACGCCTGCGCCTCGCGCCTGAACGACCTCGCCGGTCAGACGCTGCTGCGCTCGCCCACCCGGGCGCCGCGCCGCGCCGTGCTGGAGGAACTGGTGGAGCAGATCGGCGAGACCTGCAACCTGACGATCCCGAACAACAACTCCGTGCTCTACCTCGATCGTGTCGAGGCGTCGTGGCCGCTGCGCCTCACGATGGGCGCCGGTTCGCACGTCCCGCTGTACGCGTCGGCCAGCGGCAAGCTGTTCCTGAGCTATCTGCCCAAGCGCAGCCGCGAGCGGTTCCTGCGCGTGACGCCGCTGGTGCGGCACACGCAGAACACGCTCACCGACCCGGCCAAGCTGTCGCGCGAGTTCGAGACGATCCGCGCGAACGGCTACGCGGTCGACAACGAGGAGTACCTGCCGGGCATCTCCTGCGTAGCCGTGCCGGTGCGCGATGCCGACGCCCGCGTGGTGGCGGCGGTGGCCGTGCAGGCGCCGACCACACGGATGCGCATCGACCAGGCGATGGAGTTCCTGCCCGAGCTGCGGCAGGCGGCCGACGCCATCGCGCAGACGATCGACTGGTGATCGTCGGCGGCCGGTCGCGAAGGCGCCCGGTGCCCGTGATCATCCGCGCCCGGCGCTTCAGATCATTCGCGCCAGGGCGAAGTCGAGCAGGCCGGCCGGCGAGATCGTCACCGGCGTCTGCCGGCCTTTCGTGAGCCGGCTGACCTGCTCGGTGACGAACGCATGCAGCGCGCGGAAGGTGATGCGGCCGGTCTGGGCGAGGTCGGCCCGGCCGGACAGGCCCTCGAGCAGCGCCTTGGTGAACGCGCCGTTGCCCCACTCGTCCTTCTCCTCGGACAGCTGACGCCCCGAGCTCGAGGCGAACACCACCACGCCGTTCTCGGGTGAGGCCAGCGTGCTGGTCACGCGCGCCAGCTCCCGACTGGCGTTGCGGAACGCGCCCAGCACGTTGCCGGCGAAGCACGTGTCGACGAACAGGATCGCCTTGCCGCGCACGCGGGCCAGCGCGTCGCGCAGGTTGCGTTCGGCCACGCCGGTGGCCGCCAGCCGCTCATGCATGCCGTCGTGCGGCAGGAAGTAGTAGTGCCCGTCGGCCCCGTTCAGGCCGTGGCCGGCCAGGAACAGCATCGCGGTGTCGCCCGGGCCGGCGCTGGCGGCCAGCCATTCGAGTTCGCGCAGCACGGCCGCCCGCGTGGCTTCGCGATCGGTGAGCGTGCGCAGCACCACGGTGCGGTACATGCGTCCCGACTGCTTCTGCATCGCCGCGGCGAAGTCGCGCGCGTCCTTGGCGGCCAGGCCGAGGCGGTACTCGCTGCGCTGGTAGTCGCTGACGCCCACCGCCAGCAGGTACAGGGTCGATCGGCCGTCGCGGTCGGCGTCGGCCGCCTGCGCGGCGCTCACCGCCTGTCCTGCGCCTTCGACCCAGAACGTGAGCGGCTCCGACACCCCGTTGCGGTTGCGTGCGAACAGCTGGACCATGCCGCCGCCGGCCGGCACCGTCAGGCGTGCGATGCCGCGGGCGTTCCCGTCGGCGCTGCGCGGCAGGGCGAGGTCTTCCGGCCGCGCCGGGCGTCCGTTGATGCGCACCTCGACCTGGATGTCGATACCGCCCGCACGCACGCTGAACGGCAGGGTCACGCGTCCGTCAGCCGGTGTCAGCACGGTGTCGCCGAGCGCGGCCAGCGCCGGTGGCAGCATCGTGGTCTCGAAGCGCGGGGGCGCCGTGACGATGTCCGTCACGGCCGCGCCCGGGGTGGTGTCTGCACCGCCAGCGGCGGTGCCCCCGGGCGCCGACGCACCCGACGCCGCGGAGCCCCCCGACGCACCCGACGCCGCGGAGCCCCCCGACGCGCCCGACGCCGCGGAGCCCCCCGACGCGCCCGACGCCGCGGCGGCCACCGCCGCCGCCTCGTTGGCCGCGCGCACCGCGGCGATCGGGTCGAGGGTGTCGAAGATCCGGTCGATCACGTCCGCGCGCTGGAAGCGATCGCGGAAGCGCCCGAGCGTGAAGTGGTCGGCGGCCGCGTCGGCGCCCCGGTTCACCGTCCAGCCGACCAGCCGGTCGGCGCCGGCGCTGGCGTCGAAATAGCCGTTCGGCGCCCACACCACCCAGCTGCCATCGGGCTGCGTGTAGAGCGTGAGCAGTGCGGCGCCGTCGCTGGCGCGCCACCAGCGGATCGTGCCGTCGGCCATCGTGGTGACCAGCAGGCGCCCGTCGGCGCTCGCGTTGACGGCCCAGACGGTGGTGTCGGTCGGCACCCGCCAGCGGATCGCGCCGTCGCCGCCGATCCGGTAGATGCCCCAGCCGGTGCCGAGGATGCCATCGTTGCCGTCGCCGACGTAGGTGAACGCGCGGGCGACTTCGCCCGGCCGCAGCGGCACCGATCGGCCGCCGATCTCGACGCGCTCGATCACGTTCTCCCAGCGTCCGGCCGCCTCGAACAGGCCGCGGCGCAGCACCGGCGCGCGCAGCCCGGCGGGATCCTCGCGCGTGATCGTGCGCTGCCCCATGTCGAAGGCGATCGGGGCGCGCTCGCAGCCCTGCGTCCAGCGCACGGTGCGTGCGTCGGCGCTCACGCGCAGGTTGGCCGCGCCCCGTACCTCCGGCTGCACCGAGGCCACCCCGCGGCGTCCGGCGGCGTCGCCCACCACGCCCCACGAGCCGTCGTAGCTGGCGAACGCATAGCCGCCCGCGGGCAGCGCGACCAGATCGGTGATCGTGTCGCGCGCCACCTTCTCCTCGCCCAGCAGCCGGCCGTCGGCCGCGTCGTAGCTGAAGACCGGGAACTCCATGCAGTTGCGGTACACGCGTCCGCCCACCAGCACCTGACGGCCGTCCGCCGACCAGGTCACGGTGGGCAGGTCGCCCGGGTGCTCGAAGGGCGGGGCCAGCGTGCGCTGCACGGCGCCGGTGGCGGCGTCGAGCACGAGCACGCCCGCACCCGCGGTGAAGGTGCCCACCGCGAGCCGGCGGCCGTCGGGCGAGAACGTCAGGCTGCCCGGCTGGACGGGGGCCACGCCGTGCCGCGCCAGGCGGGTGACCTGACGGCCGCGCGCCGAGAACAGGTGCACCGTGCCGTCGCGGCTGCTGGCGGCGACGCGGCCGTCCGGCGCCATCGCGATGCCGTAGCTGGCGCCGCCGAAGCGTTCCTCGAACACGGCACGACCGTCCTCGTCGTACGCGATCAGCCGGTCGTCGCCCGCGAACGCGGCGAACAGCAGGCTGCCGTCCGGTGTCCAGGCCAGCGATTTCACGTCGCCGGCACGCGCATCGAAGGTCCGCTCGAGACGCCCCGAGCCGGTGTTGAACACGTAGATGCGGTGCGCGCCGCCGCGTTCCGCCGTGGTGCCGCCGACCGCGACCCAGGGGCGCGTGGGGTGGATGGCCGCGCCATACAGTCGCCCGAGGTCGCCGCCGCCGACCGGCGGGCGCAGGATCGCCCGCGGCCGGGTCGAGCCCAGGTCCCAGATCCGGGCGGTCTTGTCGTCGGAGGCGGTGACGACGATGCCGCGCCGCGGGTCGACCGCGAGCCGGCGCACCGGCGCCGAATGGACCGGGCTCTCGATGCGCAGCACGGGGCGATCGGACGCGTCGGCAGTGGTCTGCGCATGCGCCGGGGGGGCGGGCCAGCCCGTCAGCAGTGTTGCGGCGGCGGCCAGCACCGACAGGGCGCCCTTCAACAGGGTGTGCGGCAGTCTCACGCGGACCTCCTGCGTGTCACGGTGGATGCGGCCAATGTACCCGAGCGTCGCGCGGCACCGGTCCGCCGTTCGTCCGTTCGTCGGGTGACCTGCCGCGCGTCCGCCCGCGCGTCCGCCCGTATCCGGGCAGCCTGCCCCTGCGACCGCGCCCCCGCTGCAGCCGCCATTCGTCGGCGCACGGCCGGTGCGCCGGCGCCGGTCGCCGGCGGAAACGGTTGCGCCCGGAGGGCATCGCCACCTATCCTCGGTCACCAGAAGAGCCGCCGCGTCAGGCGGTCGTCGCCGGAGACGCGAAATGAACACCTGTCGCCGACTGTCCTTCCTGCTGTCGCTCCTGATGGTGACCTGGCTCGTCGGTGCGTGCGGCGGCGGCGGCGGCGACCCGGCGGGCGAGCCGCTGACCTTCCCCGGCCTCGTCACCTCCGGGTTCGACGGCGATCTCGACTGGGAGCATCCGTCGGGCGGCGACGGCGGTGCAGGCGCGGGGGCCGACGGCGGAGGCGGCGTGGGCGCCGCCGGCGACTTCGGCCAGTTCCGGCGGGCGCTGGCGATCGTGAAGCGCGGCGACGGCACCGAGCTCGGCCGTGCCGAGACCGACCCCGTCAAGGGCATGATCACGATCCGTCCAGGCGCGTACGAAGGCCCGCTGCTGGTCGAGTTCCATGGGCAGCCTGGCGCCGAGTACTTCGACGAAGGGCGCAACGTGTACGTGCCGTTCCCCCCGGGGCTGGTCGCGCGCGTGTGGGTGCCGAAGATCGTGCGCAACATCGGCGTGACGCCGTTCACCGAGGCGGCCTACCGCTACCTGACCGAAGGCGACACCGCCGAGCGCGGCGGCGCCCTGCCCACGGCGGAGCAGATCCGTGTCGCCAACGAGCGCGTGCGCAGCGAACTGAACCGCCTGTTCCCCGCATCGCTGCAGGTCGACGACATCACGCGGCTGCCCTTCGTGGTGAACGACGCGACCGGCCCGGGCAGCGTGTCGACCACGAAGCGCGGCGTCTACGGGCTGGTCAGCTCGACCCTGTCGAAGCAGGCCGCGATGTACAACCCGGGCAGCGCGGCCCCCACGCTCGATGCGCTGGCCCAGCTGTCGCAGGACCTGCTCGACGGCCGGCTCGACGGCCACCGCTCCGGGCAGCCGCTGGGCGCCGCGGCCGCGCGTGCCTACGACGCTGCCACGCTCGTCACCGAGCTGAGCTCGGCGCTGGCCGAACTCGGCTTCCGTTACGGCGACACGCTCGCGCAGGGCGCGCTGCCGGTCGTGGTCGGGTACGGCAGCACCCGCTACGACACGTATTTCTTCGACGCGTCGATCCGTCCCGACGGCCAGGCCTACACCATCGTCAAGGCCTGGGAGCAGAACCTCAAGAACCGCCAGCTCGGTGACCTCGACCGGCTCGCCGCCCAGGCGCCGCGCGTGTTCACCGTGTACGGCAACATGGGCAGCGGCGCGCTGTTCATCAAGGTGTCGACGCCCACCTCCGCGCCGCAGTACTACGCGATCGGCGACAACCCCAACGGCGAACTCGGCGACGGCACGCGCAACCAGACCAACGAGGCGGTGCCGATCGCACTGCCCGGCCAGCCGACGCACTTCGCCGGCGGCTTCGGGCACACCGTCGCCCGCTTCGCCGACGGCAGCGTCTGGGCCTGGGGCGACAACGCCTACGGCCAGCTGGGGCAGGGCGTGATCGGCAGCACGCTGCTGCGCTCGCCGACGCCGCTGCGGGTGACGCTGCCCGCCGGGGCGGTCGCGGTGGCCGCGTCCAACACCGCGTCCTACGCGCTGCTGGAGGACGGGCGCGTGTTCTCGTGGGGGTCGTCGTGGGGCTTCGGACTGCTCGGCGACGGCACCAAGGACGGGCAGCGCCTGACGCCCGCGCCGGTGGTGTCGGCCGCCGGCGCGCTCGGCAGCGTCGTGGCGATCGGTGCGCGCGACAACGATGCGTTCGCCGTCGCCGCCGACGGCAGCGTCTGGACCTGGGGCAGCTTCCCGACCGACGCGGCCGGGGGCACGTCCGGCGGACGCGCCGTCGCCACGCGTGTCGACGGGCTGCCGAGCGCGCCGCGCGTGCGCAAGGTGCTCACCGAACAGGGGCTGTTCGCGGCGCTGCTCGAGGACGGCTCGGTGTACTCATGGGGCGTGCACTTCGACCAGACGGCCGGGCGCGTGCTGCGCGACCTCGTGCCGCGGCGCGTGCTGAACCTGCCGCCGCTGCGCGACCTGATGCCCGGCGGTTTCCTCGGCTACAGCGAGCGGCCGTCGGACCGCGTCACCGGCATGGGGATCGACTTCAACGGCAACCAGTGGCGCGTGCGCGGCCGCGTCGGCGAGCGCTTCGACCCGGACAATCCGCTCGCCTCCCGGCGCCCGCCGGGCACACGTCCGGAAGACTGCACGGTCTGCCACGGCGTGCTGCCGCAGTGGCCGATCACGCCGCCCGCGGTGCCGGCGAACGCACCGGTGTGCGCGCCGCCGCTCAGCATCCACAGCAACCTCTCGACCGGGG
>JAKOZZ010000127.1 GCA_029779755.1 Pseudomonadota bacterium | reverse complement strand
GGCCGCAGCGTGTCGCGCACGACGTTCGCCAGATGCTTCAGCGCCTCGTCGCCGGCGCCGTGACCGAGCCGGTCGTTCAGCTGCTTGAAGTTGTCGATGTCGAGCACCGCCAGGCACAGCGGGCTGCCCTTGCGCTGCGCGCGCGACTCCTCGACCGAGTACTGCTGATCGAAGCCGCGCCGGTTCAGCGCCTGCGTCAGCGGATCTTCGCGGATGAGCTCGGACATCTCCGCGAGTTCGGCCTGCAGCGCACGCACGCGCGCCTCGTACTGCAGGATGCGGTCGCGCGACGCGCTGAGCTCCTCGTGGGTGGCGCTCATGCGCGTGTGCATGGTGCGCGTGTCCGCGAGCAGCTGTTCGAGCAAGCCGGAGATGCGGGGCAGGCCCTCGGCCGTGCGGATCTGTTCCGAGTAGCGCGCGATCGTGGTCGAGAACTCGCCGGTCGACTCGGTGATCGAGCCCAGCCGCTCGATCAGCGTGGCCGTCAGGTCGCGGATCGCCTGCGTCGCCTCGTCCAGCGTGTGTTTGACCGTGCCCTGGCGGAACACGAACTCCTTGTAGCTGCGCTGCGTCTCCTGCAGCAGGGTCGCGTTCAGCGGCTGGTCCAGCAGCGCGGTGATGCGTTCGACCTGCCCCTGCACCCACTGGTCGTCGACGACCAGGTCGCCCATGTTGCGCACCATCAGCCGCACCAGCTCGTGCAGGCCGCGGATCATCGGCTCGGGGCCTTCGCCGCGCAGCTCGAGCTTCAGCCAGAAGTGGCGCAGCCGGCCCGCCGCCTGGTCGATGTCGGCGAGCGACAGTGCATTGCGCACGCCGTCGACCAGGGCCGAGACCTCTTGCACCACCTGCGCCGAGTAGCCCAGGCGTTCGTCGACGAGGAATGCGACGGTCTTCGCCAGAAGGTCCTTCAGCGCCCGTGTCGCGTCGCGCTGTGCGCTCGTGCCGGCGGGGCCGATCGGCGCCGCGACGGCCGGCGGCGGTGCGGGGGCCGGCGCGGCGGCCCGCATCACCGCCGTCTTCAGGATCTTCTGGATGGCCACCCACTGCTCGGTCTCGAGCGCCGCGCGCAGGTCCTTCGCATAGGGGGCCGTCGGGGTGTCGGTGATCAGGCTGCGGGCCAGGTTCTCGAACGCGGTGGCGGCAGGCTGCACCTCGGCCAGCGACAATCCGGCCTGGCGCGCGTACGCGCGTGCGTAGTTCTCGGGGGTGGGCGGCTTGCGCAGCTGCGCGAGCTGCCGGAACACCTCGCGGGCGACTTCGGCGGGACTGGAGCGGGGGGCGGTCGCCATGGGCGGTCTGACGGGCTGGAGATCCGCCGAGCATAGGCGGTGCCCATCCCCGGGGAACGGTGGATCAGGGCGGGATCCGCCGCGCATCATTTCGATGCACAATCGGCCGCCATGGAGTTCCGTCTGATCTACGAAGGGCCGCTTCTCGGGCAGAGCGCGCGCTCCCCGCACAAGTGGGAGATCCGCCGCGCGCTGCACCCGCAGCTCAAGCGGCTGTGGCAGCAGCAGCCGCTGGTGAACGTGGCCGAGACCCTGCTGGCGTTTCCGCCGCGGAACGGATCGGCGTCCGTGATCGTCGAGAAGGACGGGCTGCGCTTCGCGCCCCTGGTCACGCGCCGGCTGAACCTGTACGCGGAGGTGTCGGTGCTGCTGTTCCGTCAGCAGCCCCGGGGCACGCTGATCACCGATGGCGGTGACATCGACAACCGGCTGAAGACGCTGCTCGACGGACTGCGGATGCCGCGCGGCGCCAACGAGGGCCGTCAGACCCTTCTCGACACGCCCGATCCGGTGCCGTTCTTCTGCCTGCTCGAGGACGATTCACTGGTCACCAAGGTGACCGTCGAATCCGAGCAGCTGCTGCGGCCGGCACCGCCCGATGCGGTGATCGCGGTGATCTCGGTGCACGTGAAGAAGACCGTGCTGTCGCACGACAACATGGCGATCTGAGCGCGCCTGGCGCTGGCTCGGAGCGGGTCTGGAGCGCGGCTGGAGGTGGCCTCGAGCGGGCCTCGAGCAGGCCTACAGCTCGCCCGGCGCGGCGGGGTTCTCCTCGGGCTCGGGCTCGATGTGCGTGGCCAGCACCTTGTCGATCGCGCGGCCGTCCATGTCGACGATCTCGAAGCGCCAGTTCTCCCACACGACCGAGTCGGCCACCTTCGGCAGGCGCCCCGTCAGCAGCATCATCATGCCGCTCAGGGTGTGGTAGCGGCCGCGCTCCTCCTCGGGCGCCTCGCGCAGCCCGAGCCGGTCCTTGAGCTCGGGCAGCGGGATGTGGCCATCGAGCAGCCACGAGCCGTCGTCGCGCTGCACGGCCCACGACGTCTCGGGGTTGCGCGGATGGAATTCGCCGGTGATCGCCTCGATCAGGTCCTGCAGGGTGACGATGCCCTGCACCTCGCCGTACTCGTCGATCACGAACGCCATGTGCACGTCCGACAGCCGGAAGTTGTCGAGCAGTTCCATGCCGGTGAGCGACTCGGGCACGTAGAGCGGTGGCTGCAGGTGCTGGGTCAGATCGCGCACGCCGCCGCGCACCGTGCGCGACAGCAGCTTGCGGGCGTTGATCACCCCGACGACGTTGTCGAGTCCGCCCCTGACCACCGGGAACCGCGCATGGTCGGTCTGCTCGATGCGCGTGAGGTTCTCGTCGAAGCTGAGTTCGAGGTCCAGGCAGACGACGTCGCCGCGCGGCACCATCAGCGAACCGATCTGGCGGTCGTCGAGGCGGAACACGTTGCGCACCATCGTGTGCTCGTGCGACTCGATCACGCCCGCGCTGGTGCCTTCGGCGAGCACCGCATGGATCTCTTCCTCGGTGACGTTCGACGCGCTGTGCTCGCGCACGCCGAAGGCGCGCAGCAGCGTGTTCGTCGACGTCGACAGCAGACGCACGAACGGCTTGGTGGCGGTGGCGAGCCAGGCGATCGGCTGCGCGACCACGCGGGCGACCGCCTCCGGGTTGGCCTGTCCCAGGCGCTTGGGCACGAGTTCGCCGAGCACGATGGAGAAGTAGGTGATCAGCACCACGACCAGGCCGGTCGCCGCATAGCTGGCCGCCACTTCGGGTGTGCCGAGCGCGACGAGCCATTCGGCCAGCGGCCGCGCCATCGCGGCTTCGCCGACGATGCCGTTGAGCACGCCGATCGAGGTGATGCCGATCTGGATGGTGGACAGGAAGCGCGTCGGGTCTTCGCCCAGCTTCACGGCGGCAGCCGCGGCGTTGTCGCCCTCGTCGATCAGCTTCTGCAGCCGCGCCTTGCGCGCGGTGACGAGCGCGATCTCCGACATCGCGAACACGCCATTGATCAGGATGAGGGCGAAAAGTAAGGCGATTTCCATGTGAAGGGCCGCGTTGCGGCCCGGATGACTGACGATTGCCGCATTCTAGCGGCTCGACGCGCTCCTGCGGGCGCAGGGGCGTCCGGCGGAGGGGCGCATGGGGCGGACGGCGGCCGTCCGTCGTGCCCATGGTAAGGTCGCGCGTCATGCGCGGCGCCTTCCAGACCTTTCGCGACCTGCTCGTTGCGGTCGGGCCGTTCGCCCTGCTGGCGGCCGGTCTGCTGTATGCGGCCTTCCGCTTCCTCGCGCCGATGCCGCCCAAGGTGGTCACGCTCGCCACCGGGCAGGACCAGGGCGCCTACGCGGAGTTCGGCCGTCGTTATGCGGCCTGGATCGGCCAGCACGGCATCGAAGTGCGCCTGCGTCCCACCCAGGGCACCGTCGAGAACCTGCAGCTGCTGCGCGACGATGCTTCCGGGGTCGACGTCGCGTTCGTGCAGGGCGGGGCGGATACCGTCCTGCCGCCGGCCGGCGAGCGCAAGGAGGACGGGCTCGAGGCGATCGGCGGTCTCTTCTTCGAGCCGGTGTGGCTGTTCTATCGGGAGGCGTCGGCGCAGCGTCACCACGGGCGGCCGTCGATCGACAGCCTCGCCCAGATGCGCGGCTGGAGCGTCAACGTCGGCGGGCCGGGCAGCGGCGTGCCCCCGCTCGCGGCGCGGCTGTTCGAGTCGAACCGGATCGCGCCCGATGCGATGGACCTTCGGTCGCTCGCGCAGACGCCCGCCGTCATCGAGCTGCTCGAAGGCCGCATCGACGCGATCATGCTGGCCTCGGCACCCGAGGCGCCGATGGTGCAGATGCTGCTGATGACGCCGGGCATCCGGACCTTCGACTTCGTGCACGCCGAAGCCTATTCGCGTCGGTATCCGTTCCTGAGCGCGGTGGTGCTGCCGCGGGGCGTCGTCGACCTCGCACGCGACATGCCGCCGCGCAACGTGCGGCTGATCGCGCCGACCGCGATGCTGGTGGCGCGCGACGACGTGCATCCGGCGGTCGTCCAGCTCTTCGCACAGGCGGCACGCGCGATCCATGGCGACGCCGGGTGGTTCCAGCGCCGCGGCGAATTTCCCAACGACCGCGCGCTCGAATGGCCGCTGGCGGCCGAAGCCGAGCGCACGTTCCGGTCCGGCACGCCGTGGCTGCAGCGTCACCTGCCGTTCTGGCTGGCGAACCTGGTCGATCGGATGTGGCTGGTGCTGCTGTCGATCGTGGCGGTGCTGATCCCCTTGTCGAAGGTGGTGCCGCCGCTCTACCAGTACCGCGTGCGTTCGCGGATCTACCGCTGGTACGGCCAGCTGCGCCGCATCGAGGACGCGATGCTCGCCGGCGGCGACCGCGTGGCGCTGGCCCGGGAGGTCGACGATCTCGACACCCGGGTCGAGCGGATCCCGGTGCCGCTGTCGTATGCCGACGAGCTCTACGCGCTGCGCAGCCACATCCAGATGGTGCGGCGCAAGCTGACCGGGACCGTCACCGCACGGACGCGCTCAGCCGGCGACGCCTGAGGTCCGCGCACGCGGGGCCGGCGAGGTGGAGGTGGCGTCGTTGGCCGCCTGCAGGCGCGCGCGCTTGACGGCATACATGTCCTGGTCGGAGGCGGCGAGCAGCGCATCGGTGGCGTGGCCCGAATGCGGGAAGACCGCGATGCCCACGCTCGCGCCCAGGGCAAGCGTGCCGAAGGGGGTGCGCATCGGCTGGGACAGCCGCTCGCTGATCCGCTGCGCAACGCGCCGTGCGGCGGCGAACGCCTGCGCGGCCTCGCCGTCGCGGCAGCCGTGTTCCAGCCCCACCAGCACCGCGAACTCGTCCCCGCCGAGCCGGGCGGCACACGCCGGAGGGACGGCGAACCCGTTCAGCCGTTCGCCGACCTGGCGCAGCACCTCGTCGCCGGCCGCGTGTCCGTGCGTGTCGTTCACGGGCTTGAACCCGTCCAGGTCGATGAACAGCACGGCGAACGCGCGGCTGCCGGCTTCGGCGGCCGCGATCATGGTGTCGATCGCCACCGTGAACTGCTTGCGGTTCGGCAGTCCGCTCAGCTCGTCGTGCGTCGACAGATACGCGTTCAGGCGCATCGCCTCCTCCTTGGCCTCGAGCTCGCGCTGCAGCGCGCCGTGCCGCAGGAAGCTCTCCCGCGCGAAGTGCGTCCGCACGTTCTGACCGATCACGCCGATCAGGAAGCTGGCGACCAGGATGCAGCCGTTGGTGAGCACCGCGGGCAGGTCGCGGATCAGTCCCTCGGCCGTCGGCTCGATCGCTGCGGCGACATACCCGACCAGCAGGAACAGTCCCAGTGCGCCGGTGATGTCGCGTCGCAGGAACGACAGTGCGCAGATGGCCGGCAGCAGCAGGATGCCGCCGCCGATGTACAGGATGCGCGCGGCCTCGTGGGGTTCGGCCAGCCAGGTGAGCGCGATCATGCCCGCTGCGATGCCGGCGAACGGCACACTCATCAGGAGGTCGTAGTGGCGCAGGAACAGGGGCGTCCAGGTGGAGGCCAGCGTGACCGCGCACAGCACCGAGACCACGGCGCGGATCGACCACGCGGCAGCGACGGCGGATTCGAGCGCCCACAGATCCACGGCCGCGAAGCTCACGACGAGGACGATTGCCAGGAGGCATGCGATGCGCGCCAGCGAGATCTTCTCCGGCGCCAGGTAGCGCTGGAATCCCGTCTCGTCGAAGACGGTCGTCGAAGCCGTCGGGGGAGCGCCGGCGTGTGCTGTCTGACGGTTCACGGGGCTCGAGGGGCGTCGTGGCGGTCGGGGCTGACGTGCGCGCAGCGAGGATGCCGGCCGCACGAATCCGATGAACGCTTATCCGCCGTCCGTCCTCGAACCGGGGGGCGGACGCGCCGGGCGGTCGGGGGCGGGCGACGCCCGGTCGCCGGGACGTGCGGCGCGTGTTGTCGCCAGCCCACGCGTCGCGCGTCGCCGGCGCGCCGCGTGGCCCTGTCGCCGGCGCCTGCGCCGAACGTGTCCGCGCCAACCCCGTCACGCCGTCGAGGGGGCCGATTGCCGCATAATCCGGCCCATTCCAATCGCTTCAGGAGTACTCCGATGCCTCTCGTCTCGATGCGCCAGCTGCTCGACCACGCCGCCGAAAACGGCTACGGGATCCCGGCCTTCAACGTCAACAACCTGGAGCAGGTGCAGGCGATCATGTCGGCCGCCGCCGAGCTCGATGCGCCGGTCATCATGCAGGCATCGGCCGGCGCCCGGAAGTACGCGGGCGAGGCGTTCCTGAAGCACCTGATCGAAGCGGCGGTCGAAGCCTATCCGAAGGTGCCGATCGTGATGCACCAGGACCACGGTCAGTCGCCCGCGATCTGCAAGGGCGCGATCGACCTGGGCTTCTCGTCGGTGATGATGGACGGATCGCTGCAGGAGGACGGCAAGACGATCGCCTCGTACGAGTACAACGTCGACGTCACCCGCAAGGTCGTCGACCTGGCGCATGCCGTCGGCGTGACGGTCGAAGGCGAACTCGGCTGCCTGGGCTCGCTCGAGACGATGAAGGGCGACAAGGAGGACGGTCACGGCGCCGAGGGCACGATGACCCGCGAGCAGCTGCTGACCGACCCGGAGCAGGCGGCCGACTTCGTCAAGAAGACGCAGGTCGACGCGCTCGCGATCGCCATCGGCACCTCGCACGGCGCCTACAAGTTCTCGCGCAAGCCCACCGGCGACATCCTCGCGATCGACCGCATCAAGGAGATCAACAAGCGCATCCCCAACACGCACCTGGTGATGCACGGGTCGTCGTCGGTGCCGCAGGATCTGCTCGCCGTCATCCGCCAGTACGGCGGCGACATGAAGGAGACCTACGGCGTGCCGGTCGAGGAGATCCAGGAGGCGATCAAGTACGGCGTGCGCAAGATCAACATCGACACCGACATCCGCCTGGCGATGACGGCCGCGATCCGCCAGTTCTTCGCCGAGAACCCGGGCAAGTTCGACCCGCGCGAATACCTGAAGCCGGCGCGCGAAGCGGCGATGAAGATCTGCCGGCAGCGTTACCAGGAGTTCGGCTGCACCGGCCAGGGCAGCCGCATCCAGGGCGTGCCGCTGTCGGTGATGGTCACCCGGTACAGCAAGGGCGAGCTGGCGCAGCTGGTCAACTGATCGCCGCTGCCGGACGATCGTGCGTCGCGTGCTTCGCGACGCGCGATCGTGTCCCCCGGCGCGGCGCCGATCGAGTCCGTGCACGCTACACTCCGCCGGCGGGCCGAGGCCCGGGAGGAGACCGACTTGATCGAACACCACATCGACATTCCCACGCCCGAAGGGGCGATGAACACGTTCTTCGTCCATCCCGACGAAGGCGGCCCCCATCCGGTCGTGCTGTTCTACATGGACGCACCCGGCAAGCGCGAGGAACTGCACGACATGGCGCGGCGCATCGCCAGCGTCGGCTATTGCGTGGTGCTGCCCAACCTGTACTACCGGCGCACGCGCGAGTTCGTGATGGAGCGCACGGAGGAAGGCTTCGCGCGCATGTTCGCGATGATGGATCACATCGACAACATGGCGATCGTGCGCGATACGGCGGCGCTGCTCGACTTCGTCGACGGGCGGCCCGAGTGCGACGCGGCGCGGATCGGCGCCGTCGGCTACTGCATGAGCGGGCCGTTCGTGGTGGCGGCGGGCGCGCACCACCCGCGCCTGAAGTGCATCGCGTCGATCTATGGCGCACGCATGGTCACCGACCGGCCCGATTCGCCCCACCTGATGCTCGACCGACTGCGCTGCGACAGCTACTTCGCCTGCGCCGAGATCGACAAGTACGCGCCGAAGGAGATGATCGACACGCTCGAGGCATCGCTGAAGGCGGCGAAGGTGCCGTACCGCCTCGAGTGGTATCCCGGCGCCGAGCACGGGTTCGCGTTCCCCCAGCGAGCGGGCATCTATCACAAGCCGAGCGCCGAGCGGCACTGGGAGCGGCTGTTCGCGCTGTTCGAGCGCAACCTGAAGCACTGAGCGCAACCTGAAGCACTGAAGAGGAGACCGACATGGCGATCTACGAACTCAGGACCTACGACGTGGTGGTGGGCAAGATGTCCCAGGTGGTCGAGCTCTACAAGACCGAGGGGTGGCCCGCGCTGGCCAAGCACCCGAACCGCCTGGTGGGGTACTTCACCGGAGACATCGGCGCGCTCAACCAGGTGGTGCACCTGTGGAAGTTCGAGGACGACGCGGATCGCCGCGAGTTCTGGGCCGGCGTGTTCGCCGACCCCGACTTCATGGCCTTCGCCGCGAAGCTGCGCCCGCTGCTGCAGGCCCAGCAGAACAAGCTGCTGATGCGAGCGCCCTGGGGACCGCATCCCTGAGCGCGGGCGCAATCGGCACGCTTGCACGGACGGGCACACACGGGACCGCGCGCACGGACCCGCGCACGCGGGCCGGCGCACACGGGCCGGCGCAGGCCCGCGGCGACCGGCCTGCTCGGCGTCGCCGCCCTACAGGGCCATGCGCAGCGTCACCCGCACGGTGCGGGGCTCGGCAGGATGCAGATGCCGGTCGTCGACGGGTTGCGCCTCGCCGCGCAGCCGTGACGTGTAGAAGTACTCGATGTCGTTGACCTGCCGGTCGAGCAGGTTGAACACGTCCACGGTCAGGTCGAGTCCCCTGCGGATGCGGTAGCCCGCGCGCAGGTTCAGCAGCAGGCTCGACGCGGCGGTCTGGCTGCCGTCCTCCACCAGCGGTCGGGGGCCGAGGTAGCGCATCTGCAGGGTGCCCGACCACGGGCCCGCGTCCCGGATCGACACCGCGGCCGACGCCACCCGTCGCACCGCGCCCGGAATGTGCCGCCCCGCGGGGTCGGCGTCGGCGAAGCGCGCGCGCGACCAGGCGAGGTCGAGGTCGAACAGCAGCCACGGCGCCGGCATGTAGCGGGTGTTCCACTCGACGCCGTCCCGATGACTGGGACGGCTCGCCTCGGTCGTGCCGGCGTCGCCGACGAACAGCAGCTCGGATCCGATCTTCAGCCGCCACAGCGCGACCGAGGTCTGGAGTCCCGCCAGCGGCTCGGCGCGCGCACCGATCTCGTAGCCGGTGGTGCGCACGAGCCCGTGCACCGGGTCGGTCGGCAGACCGGTCCCCGGATCGATCCGGGTGACGGTGCCGCGACCGTCGTTGCTGTGGAAGCCGCGGCCCCAGTTCACGAAGACCTCGCTGCGCGCCCATGGGCCGAGCACCGCGCTGAACTTGGGGGAAGCCAGGAACGCCGACGTGCTGCCGGAGTTCGCAGGCAGGTCGCTGCGCACGTTCCACTGGTGCCGGTCGGCGCGCAGTCCGACGATCGATCGCATCCAGGGCGTCCAGGCGATCGCGTTCTCGCCGTACAGCCCCACGCTGGTCTGCAGCACGCGGTCGTCGCGCGTGGTCGCCGTCACCGCTCGCTCGACCGAGTCGAACAGTCCGACCCGGATGCGGTCGTGGCGCAGCTGCAGCCCGACCTCGGTCGTCATCGGCCGGTCGCCGAACCGCGTCGTCCAGATGCGCCGCGCCTGTGCGCCGTAGACCGTGCGGCGGTCGCGCTGCATGAACTGGTCACCGTCGACCGGATTGTCGAGCGCATAGGTGAAGTTCGAATACAGGTCCAGTCCATACCGGATCGCGTAGGCCGACACCTGGATCCCGCCGTCGTGCAGTGCCCGGCGCCATTCCCCCGACAGACTGTCGCGCGTCGTGCGCCCGCCGTCGGTCGGGTCGACCGCGCCGAAGCGGCCGATCCGACCGGATTCGATCGCGCGCAGCGGAATCTGGTCGGTGGCGTTCCAGCGTGCACGGTAGCGCATGGCGGTCAGGTCGAAGCCGTTCGCACGGCTGCCGTCGGAGTAGCGCAGCACGCCGTTGAGCTTGCGCATCCGCTCGGGTTGCTCCCACGGCCCGTCGTTGCCCTGGGCCTCCAGGGCGGCCAGCACGGTGGCGCCGTTGGACAGGGTGGGTGAGGCCGCGGCCAGCAGACGCCGATAGCCCCGCTCGCCGAGCGTGACCTGCGCGAACGGGTCCTGAAGTCGTGCGCGCAGACGGATCGCGGCCGACCCGGCCGAGGAGAAGTCGCCGTTGGCCGCGGCGTACGGCCCCTTGCGGTAGTCGATCCGGTCGATCAGCTCGGGGACCAGGAAGTTCAGGTCGGTGTAGCCGTGGCCGTGCGCGTGGGTCGGCAGGTTCACCGGCATGCCGTCCACCGTCGTCGCGAAGTCGGTGCCGTGGTCGAGGTTGAACCCGCGCAGGAAATACTGGTTCGCCTTCCCGTCGCTGGAGTGCTGGGTGACGATC
>JAKOZZ010000124.1 GCA_029779755.1 Pseudomonadota bacterium | reverse complement strand
GCCGAGAGAAGATTGAGTGCTGTGAGTGCCATGTGTATAACGCCTCCAGTTTGGCCCGTTACACACTCCATTACACACATGAGCACTGGATTTGTCCAGCTTTCAGAATCGCTCGATGGACGATCAACCCTTTAAAAACATAGACTTAGAGTTGTTCCATGGAGGTTGATAGACGCCAGTAGACCTCAATCGTAGTTATCGACCATCAGCAGCATGCTTGCCTCTATCGTGTCGTTCTCCCGCGGACCGGCGCGTGGCGCGTGGTGCGCATCGCCGACCGGCGCGCAGGGAGGAGGATCTCGTCGTGTGACCTGAAGCCGACGCGGTGCCCGGACGTGCGCGGCGGCCCGCGCGATGACCGTGCGCACCCGTCGTGCGCCGGGCTCGGATCAGTCGAGTCCGGCCTGCACCAGCTCGGCGGCGCGCATCACCGCACGCGCCTTGTTCTCGGTCTCCTGCCATTCGCTCTCGGGCACGGAGTCGGCCACGACCCCTGCAGCCGCCTGCACGTACAGCATGCCGTCCTTGATGACGCCGGTGCGGATCGCGATCGCCAGGTCGAGGTCGCCGACGAAGGAGATGTAGCCGCAGGCGCCGCCGTAGATGCCGCGCTTGGTGGGCTCGAGCTCGTCGATGATCTCCATCGCACGGATCTTGGGGGCGCCCGACAGCGTTCCGGCCGGGAAGGTGGCGCGCAGCACGTCGATCGGGCCGATGCCAGGCTTCAGGGTGCCCTCGACGTTGGAGACGATGTGCATCACGTGCGAGTACTTCTCGATCGCCATCTGGTCGGTGACCTTGACGCTGCCGGTCTCGGCGATGCGGCCGATGTCGTTGCGTGCGAGGTCGATCAGCATCACGTGCTCGGCGCGCTCCTTGGGATCGGCCAGCAGCTCGGCGGCGATCGCCTCGTCCTTCTCGGCGGTGCCGCCGCGCGGCCGGGTGCCCGCCAGCGGACGGATCGTGATGCGGTCGCCGTCGGCCTGGTGCTCCTGCCGCACGAGGATCTCGGGCGAGGCGCCCACCACGTGGAAGTCGCCGAAGTTGTACAGGTACATGTACGGCGACGGGTTGATCGAGCGCAGCGCCCGGTACAGCGTGAGCGGCGAGTCGCGGAACGGCTTGCGCAGCACCTGCCCGACCTGCACCTGCATCATGTCGCCGGCCATGATGTAGTCCTTGGCGCGATGCACCGCAGCCAGGTAGGCGTCCTTGGGGAACTCGCGCACGATCGGCGTCTCGTAGCTGCCGCTGCTCGACGGCACGTCGACCGGCTGGCGCAGCTTCATGCGCAGTTCGCGCAACCGGCGCTGCGCCTTCTGGTAGGCCTCGCCCTCGGTGGGGTCTGCGTACACCATCAGGTAGATCTTGCCGGCGATGTTGTCGACGATCGCGAGCTCTTCGGTGAGCAGCAGCAGGATGTCGGGCACACCGATCGGGTCGGGCTTGACGACGCCGGCCAGGCGCGGCTCGATGTAGCGCACCGTGTCGTAGGCGAAGTAGCCGGCGAGACCGCCGCAGAACCGCGGCAGCCCGGGCCGCACCGCGACCTTGAAGCGCTTGCGGTACTGATCGACGAAGTCGAGCGGATTGCCTTCGAAGGTCTCGATGACCGTGCCGTGCTTGACGACCTCGGCCCCGGTGGCGGTGGAGCGCAGCAGCGTGCTGGCCGGCAGCCCGATGAACGAGTAGCGCCCGAAGCGCTCGCCGCCGACCACGGATTCGAGCAGGAAGCTGTTGGGCTTGTGCGCCAGCTTCAGGTACAGCGACAGCGGCGTCTCGAGGTCGGCAAAGCACTCCTCGAGCAGCGGAATGCGGTTGAAGCCCTGTGCGGCGATCGCCTTGAATTCGATTTCGGTCATGCGTCTTCCCCTGATGGGCGGAGACCGCGGGTCTCCGTTCCTGGTTCCTGCAGCCCGCGGGGGCTGCGCTTCGATGTGCGAGGTCGGGTGCGTGCGGCAGGACATGCCGACGCGATGCGGGTCAGTGACGCCAGCACCACCAGCGCCAGGACCGCCAGGCCTCTACGCTCAACCGAACTCGACAGGAATGCATGGAATCAGCAGATGATCAGACGCAATCGACAAGAGATGCTGCGTGATGCAGCGACTCGACTATAGCATCGACGTCGAGCGCGTGCACCTCGAGGCCCTCGTTGTAGCCGTAGGGCACGGCCATCACCCGCATGCCGGCGGCGCGCGCCGCCCGCGCGTCGTTGACCGAATCGCCGATCGCCAGCATGCGTTCGGGCGGCACGCCGAAGCACGCGCACACGTGCAGCATCGGCATCGGGTCGGGCTTCTTGCGCGGCAGGCTGTCGCCCGACACCACCAGCTCGAAGTAGCCGCTCAGGCCCTGCTGATGCAGCAGCGGCACCGTGAACGCGTGCGGCTTGTTGGTGACCACGGCCAGGCGCAGCCCGGCCGCGCGCATCGCGTCCAGCCCTTCGACGACGCCCGGATAGCACCGGGCGTGCAGGCCGTTCTCGCGCTGGTAGTGACGCAGGAACGCCGCCATGGCCGGCGCGAACTCGGCGTCGCCGGCCCGGCCGTCGAAGGTGTCGGTGAGCGCACGGTGCACGAGCACTTCCGCCCCCTTGCCGACGAAGTCGCGCACGCGCTCGAGCGGCAGCGGTGCCCGCCCGAGCTCGGCGAGCATCGCGTTGACGGCCGCCGCCAGGTCGGCGACGGTGTCGAGCAGCGTGCCGTCGAGATCGATGATGACCGCCGACACGGCGAAGCGGGGGGCGGCGACGGGTGCGACCGCGCCGTCGGCGCCCGGGTGGCCGCCCGATGCGTCGCGGCGCACGCGGCCGCCCCGGTCGTCGCGGACCATGCCGTCGCCGGACACGTCGTCGCCGGACACGAACGCGCCGGCTGCGCTCAGCGCCCGGCCAGGGCGGCGCGCAGGCGCCCGATCACGCCGTGGTAGCCGCCGCCGGGATCGGGGGCGCCGAACACGGCGGACCCGGCCACGAACGTGTCGGCCCCGGCCGCCGCGACCTCGGCGATGTTGTCGACCTTGATGCCGCCATCGACCTCGAGGGCGATCGGCTGGCCGCCGGCGGCAACGTGACGGTCGATGCGCTCGCGCACCTGGCGCAGCTTGGCCAGGGTGGAGGGGATGAACTTCTGTCCGCCGAAGCCCGGGTTCACCGACATCAGCAGGATCATGTCGAGCCGGTCCATCACGTGATCGAGGTGATGCAGCGCGGTGGCGGGATTCAGCACCAGGCCGGCCTGGCAGCCGTGCTCGCGGATCAGCGCCAGCGAGCGGTCGACGTGGTCGGACGCCTCCGGGTGGAAGGTGACGATGTTGGCGCCCGCCTTGGCGAAGTCGACGATGATGCGGTCGACCGGCGACACCATCAGGTGCACGTCGATCGGGATGCGCACGTGGGGCCGGATGGCCTCGCAGATCATCGGTCCGATCGTCAGGTTCGGCACGTAATGGTTGTCCATCACGTCGAAGTGGATGAGGTCGGCACCGGCGGCCTCGACCGCGCGGACCTCTTCGCCGAGCCGCGCGAAGTCGGCCGACAGGATGCTGGGGGCGATCCGGAATTCAGGCATGGGGTGGTCGGCGCAAAGCCCTTCGACGGACGACGGGCGGGTGGATTCAATAGAATGAAGTCTAACCGTACGCGCTGCGAGCCCCGCCGTGAATGAACGCAAGTACTCGCTGAAGATCACCGTCCAGACCCGGTACCTTCCGGAGCAGTCCAAACCGGAGGACGGGCAGTATTCGTTCGCCTACACGATCAACATCACCAACAGCGGCAACGTGCCCGCCCAGGTGATCAGCCGGCACTGGATCATCACCGACGGCAACGGCAAGGTGATCGAGGTGAAGGGGCTGGG
>JAKOZZ010000112.1 GCA_029779755.1 Pseudomonadota bacterium | reverse complement strand
GCGGCGGCTGGCCGAGCACTGGCAGTGTCCGGTGGTGGTGTCGTTCCGCCGGCAGGACCTGTTCCCGAACGCGCACCCGCTCTACGCGGGCGATCTCGGACTGGCCAACCCGAAGGCGCAGATCGACGCGTTCCGCCGCAGCGACCTGATCCTGGCCCTGGGCACGCGGCACGGCGACATCAGCAGCCAGGGCTTCGCGTTTCCCGAGCTGCCGATGCCGGCACAGACGCTCGTGCACTGCTATCCGGATCCGGACGTGGTCGGCCGGCACTTCGCCGCCGAGTTCGGACTGGTCTGCGACGCCCCAGCCCTGGCCCGCGCGCTGTGCACCGGCACGCCGCAGCCACCGCGCCCGGACTGGTGCGGCACACTGCGCGCGCTCTACGAGGGCATCGCCGCGTGGCCGCGGCGCACCCCGTCCGATGGCATCGACTTCAACGACGTGGTGCGTGCCCTGCATCGCCACGCCCCCGACGACCTGATCATGACGGTCGATGCCGGCACCTTCGCCGTGCCGGTCTATCGGCACGTCGCATGGCGCCCGACCCAGCGGCTGATGGCGCCGCTGGCGGGTGCGATGGGCTACGGCGTGCCGGCCGCGATCGCCGCCCAGCTGCGCCATCCGCAGCGCCGCGTGGTGTGCCTGGTGGGCGACGGCGGCTTCATGATGACCGGCAACGAGATGATCGCGGCCGTGGAGCGCGCGCTGCCGATCCTGTTCGTGCTGTCGAACAACGCCAGCTACGCATCGATCCGCATCCACCAGGAGCGCGAATACCCGGGCCGTCACCGGGGCACCGGCCTGTTCAATCCGGACTTCACGGCGCTGGCGGCCGCGTTCGGCATGCGCAGCCAGCGGCTCGACGATCCGGCTGCGGTCGACGCCACCGTCGCCGATCTGATGGCATCGCGCACGCCCGCGTTCCTGGAGGTGCGCACGAGTCTGCAGGCGGTGCTGCCGGCGCGCTGACCCTTCGCGCTGACCCTTCGCGCCGACCCGTCGCGCGGCCCCGTCGCGCCAACCCGACGCGCCGACCCCACGCGCACCGGCGACTGAGTTTTCCCCGGTTCCCCTGCGCCGCGCTCTCGGGTAGTGTCCAGCGATCGACAAGACCGGGACGCCGCCATCGCACGTGCAGCGGCCGGCCGGGATTCGGGAGCCTTCATGCACGCGCAGGTCGCGATCATCGGTGCAGGACCGTCCGGGCTGCTGCTCGGGCAGCTGCTGCAGCGCGCCGGTATCTCCAACATCATCGTGGAGAACCGCAGTGCCGAGCATGTGCTCGGCCGCATCCGCGCCGGCGTGCTCGAGCAGGGCACGGTCGACCTGCTCGACGAGGCTGGCGTCGGCGCCCGCATGCATGCTGAGGGACTGCCGCACGACGGGTTCGAACTCGCGTTCGACGGCGACCGTCATCGGATCGACCTGCGCGCGCTCACCGGCGGGCGCGGCGTGATGGTGTACGGCCAGACCGAGGTGACGCGCGACCTGATGCGCGCGCGCGCGGCGGCGGGTGCCGCCACCGTGTACGAGGCCGAGCAGGTGTCGATCGAAGGCATCGACACGACCGCGCCGTGCGTGCGCTACCTGCTGAACGGGCGCGTGCACACGCTCCATTGTGCATTCGTGGCAGGCTGCGACGGCTTCCACGGCATCAGCCGCCAGAGCGTGCCGACGGCGGCGATCCGCACGTTCGAGCGCGTGTACCCGTTCGGCTGGCTGGGCGTGCTCAGTGACACGCCGCCGGTGTCGGACGAACTCATCTACGCCGCGCACGCGCGCGGGTTCGCGCTGTGCAGCATGCGCTCGCGCACGCGCAGCCGCTACTACGTGCAGGTGCCGCTCGACGAACGCGTCGAGGACTGGAGCGACGCGCGCTTCTGGGACGAGCTGCGCACACGCCTCGACGCACACGCCGCTGCCAGCCTCGTCACCGGCATGTCGATCGAGAAGAGCATTGCGCCGCTGCGCAGCTTCGTGGCCGAGCCGATGCGCTTCGGCCGCCTGTTCCTGGCCGGCGACGCCGCGCACATCGTGCCGCCCACGGGGGCCAAGGGGCTGAACCTCGCCGCCAGCGACGTGCGCTACCTGTCGCGCGCGCTCATCGAATTCCACCGCACCGGCGACACCACCGAACTCGACGCCTACTCGGCGCGCGCGCTGCGCCGCGTGTGGAAGGCCGAGCGCTTCTCCTGGTGGATGACCACGCTGCTGCATCGCTTTCCGGACGCCGGCGGCTTCGGGCAGCGCATCCAGCAGGCCGAGCTCGACTACCTGATCGGTTCGGTGGCCGCGCGCACCGCGCTGGCCGAGAACTACGTCGGGCTGCCGTTCGACGACTGACCCGCACCGCCCCATGGGCAGTCGCGCGCGAATCACGCATGGCACTAACAGCACGCACAGCACACACGGCACGCGCAGCACACACCGCACGAACGGCACACACAGCACACCTCGCACCCACGGCACACACCGGAGCGCACGATGAACCG
>JAKOZZ010000082.1 GCA_029779755.1 Pseudomonadota bacterium | reverse complement strand
CCGCATGGAGCTGACGGCCGTCATCCGTGCGCTGCAGGCACTGAACCGGCCCAGCGCGGTGCACGTGCACACCGATTCGCAGTACGTGCAGAAGGGCATCAGCGAGTGGCTGCCGTCCTGGAAGAAGCGCGGCTGGATGACGGCCGACCGCAAGCCGGTCAAGAACGCCGACCTGTGGCGCGAGCTCGATGCGCTGGCCGCCGCGCACCAGGTGCGCTGGCACTGGGTCCGCGGCCACGCCGGCCACGTCGAGAACGAGCGTGCGGACGCGCTGGCCAACCGGGGCGTGCCGGCCGGCCGGTAGCGGTGACGCGCAGGCACGCTGCCGTGCGACCGGTGCGGTCCCGGCGTCGCGTCCGGTGCGGTCCCGGCGGTCGGTGCGGTCGGTGCGGTCGGTGCGGTCGGTGCGGTCGGTGCGGGCGCGGCCGAAGGCGAGCGCCCGTCAGCGGCGCGCCGACAGGAAGCGCGTGAGCCGGGCCACCCCGTCCAGCAGCATCGCTTCCGGCTTGGCGAAGCACCAGCGCAGGTAGCCTTCGCCTTCGGGGCCGAACGCCGAGCCCGGCGCCAGCCCCAGCCGCTGCTCGGCGACCAGGGCCTTGGCCAGGGCGAGGCTGTCGTCGTGTCCGTCGACGCGCAGGAACGCGTACATCGCGCCTTCGGGCTCGACCGCGTGCACGCCCGGAATGGCGCGCAGCGCCGACACCAGCACGTCACGGCGCTGGCGCAGTCCGTCGACGAACGCGTGCACGGTCGGCTCGCCGTCGCGCAGCGCGACCGCGGCGGCCTGCTGCACGAAGCCGGGCGCGCACGAGGTGTTGAACTCGATCAGCTTGCCCAGGTCGTCGAGCAGGGCCGGCGGCACGACCATCCAGCCCAGACGCCAGCCGGTCATCAGCCAGGACTTCGAGAAGGTGTTGGCCACGATCACGCGGTCGTCGGGGCCGGCGAAGTCCAGGATCGACGGCGCCTGCCGGCTGCCGTCGAACACGAGCCGCTCGTACGCTTCGTCCGACAGGATCCAGGTGCCGGTGCGACGGCAGTGCGACAGCAGCGCGCGCATCTGGTCGGCCGGCATCACCCAGCCGGTCGGGTTGCCGGGGGAATTGACGATCACCACCCGCGTGTCGGCGGTGATGCGCGCGAGCAGGGTGTCGAGGTCGAGCTGCCAGCGCTGCGTGTGCGGATCGACGTGCAGGGGCACGCGCTCGACGGTGGCGCCGAGGATGCGCGGGATCTCGGTGACGTTGGGCCACAGGGGGACGACGGCCGTCACGCGGTCGCCGGGCGAGATCAGCAGCTGGGCGGCGAGCATCAGCGCGTTGACGCCGGCGCTGGTCACGGCGATGCGGTCGGTCGGCACCAGCGGATGGGCCCGGCCGATGTAGCGCGACAGTTCCGCGCGCAGCGCGGGGATGCCGAGGTTGTGCGTGTAGAAGGTGTCGCCGGCCATCAGCGCGTCGGCGGCGGCACGGCGGATGAACGCCGGCGTCACCTGGTCCGGTTCGCCGAACCAGAAGGCGAGCACGCCCTCGAGCCCCAGGCCGGCATTGGCGACTTCACGGATGCGCGAGCCGGGCAGCGTGCGGATGGCGTCGCGCGCGTGCGGTCCGGTGTCGCGGTGGGCGCCGGGTCCGGTGCCGGGTCCGGTGCCGGTGCCGGTGCCGGTGCCGGTGCCGGTGCGGGTTTCGGAGCGGGTATCGGTGCTGGAGCCGGAGTCGGTGCTGGAGCCGGAGTCGATGTCTGCGCCGGTGTCGAAGGCGCGGGGCGGGCGGTCGTTCATGGTGTGGGTTCGGGCGTGTGCGGGACCGCACGCGGGCCCGTGACCGACTGCCCTTCGGGCGCGCGGTCGCTGTGCTAGATTGGCCAAAACCGGGATTCTGAATGAAAAAGTTCGTCGTTTCCGTAGTGGCCCTGGCGGGCCTGGTCGGCATCGGATGGTGGGGCTACCACACGCAGCGGGCGGCGCCCGGGCCGGCGCTCGAGATCTCGGGCAAGGACGGCCGGTCGGCCGCCGGCTCCGAGGGGGGCGGCAAGGGCGGTGCGCCGGGGGCGGGCGCCTCGGCAGGCGGGACGGGCGCAGGCAGCTCGGCCGGCGCCGGAGGCGCTGCGGCGGGACCGGGCGCAGCCGCCGGAGGGGGCGCCGCAGGCGGGCCGCCGCGCGCGGGCGGGCCCGGCGGCGGGCGCGGGCCGGTCGCCGTCGAGGCGGTCAAGGCCTCGGTGGCGGCGCTGGCCGACGAGGTCCAGGCGGTCGGCACCCTGCGGGCCAACGAATCCGTGATCATCCGGCCCGAGATCGCCGGGCGCATCGTGCAGATCGGCTTCTCGGACGGCGCGCGCGTCAACCGGGGCGCGCTGCTGGTCGAGCTGGACGGCTCGGTGCTCGCCGCGCAGGCCGAGCAGGCGCGCGCCGAGCTGGGGCTGGCCAGGACCAGCTTCGAGCGCACCGAGGATCTCGCCAAGCGCAACTTCGTCAGCGGCAGCGCCCGCGACCAGGCGGCGGCCACGCTCAAGATCCAGGCCGCGCGGCTCGAGCTCGCCGAAGCGCAGCTCGCCAAGACGCGCATCACGGCGCCGTTCAACGGGGTGCTGGGGCTGCGCAACATCAGCCGCGGCGACTACGTGAAGGACGGTGCCGACCTGGTCATGCTCGAGGACGTCTCCAGCATGAAGGTCGACCTGCGCCTGCCCGAGCGCTTCATCGGCCAGTTGCGCCGGGGGCAGTCGATCCTGGTGAACATCGACGCGTTCCCGGGGCGCGATTTCGTCGCGACCCTCGACGCGCTCGACGCGCAGGTCGACGCCAACGGCCGCTCGGTGCTCGCCCGCGGCCGGCTGGCCAACAGCGAGGGGCTGCTGCGCACCGGCATGTTCGCGAAGGCGCGCATCCGCCTGAAGGAGAAGCCGACGGCCACCGTGATCCCCGAGGAAGCGGTGTTCCCGGTCGGTGCCGAAGCGTTCGTCTACCGCGTCGACGGCGGCAAGGCGATGCGCACGCAGGTGCGCACCGGCATCCGCCGCAACGGACAGGTCGAGGTGCTGGCGGGGGTCGAGCCGGGCGACCTGGTGATCACGGCCGGGCAGCTCAAGATCCAGCGCGACGGCACCGAAGTGCGCGTCATCGAACCTGCGCGTCGCGCGCCCGCGGCTGCCGCGGCCGGCGATGTCGATGGGAAGGGCGCGCCGTCCGGGCGCCCGGCCGCCAACGGGGGCTGAACATGGTCATCTCCGAGGTCTGCATCCGCAGGCCGGTGTTCGCCACCGTGCTGTCGCTGATCATCCTGCTGGTCGGGCTCGTGTCCTACTCGCGGCTGTCGGTGCGCGAGTACCCGAAGATCGACGAGCCGGTGGTCACCGTCGACACCC
>JAKOZZ010000050.1 GCA_029779755.1 Pseudomonadota bacterium | reverse complement strand
CTGCGTGGCGCCGGGCATCATCAATGCCGGCCTGGGTGCCGAGTTCCAGCGCACCTGCTACGACGCGCAGACGTGGGAGCGCGTCAGGAAGGGGGTGCCGCTGCGACGCTTCGGCGAGGCCCGGGAGGTGGCCGACGCGGTGGCGTTCCTGGCCTCCGCGCAGTCGGCCTACGTCACCGGCAACACGCTGATCGTCGACGGCGGCATGCACCTCTGATCGCCGGTCGCGGCGCCGATCCGCGCCGGGCTCCTGAACGCACGGAAATGGCCGCCGGAGGGCCGGTGGAGCGCCCGGACGGGCGACAATCGCGCATCATGAGACTGCTGCTGGTGGAAGACGACGCGATGATCGGTGAGTCCGTCCGCGACCTGCTGCGCGCCGAAGGCCATGCGGTCGACTGGACGCGCGACGGGGCCTCGGCCGACACCGCCCTGCGCACCCACACCTACGACCTCGTGGTGCTCGATCTCGGACTGCCGCACCGCGACGGGCTGGAGGTGCTGCGCGCACTGCGTGCGCGACGCGACCGGGTGCCGGTGCTGATCGCGACCGCACGGGACGGAATCGCCCAGCGGGTGGCCGGGCTCGATGCCGGCGCGGACGACTACGTGATCAAGCCGTTCGAGCCCGAGGAGCTGCTGGCGCGCATCCGGGCACTGCTGCGCCGCGCATCGGGCAGAACCGAGCCCGAGTACACGCTCGGTCGGATCCGCATCCGTCCGGCCACGCGCGAAGCGACGATCGGCGACGTGCCGGTAGTGCTGTCGGCCCGCGAGTGGGCCGTGCTCGAGGCGCTGCTGGCGCGGCCGGGCGCGGTCCTGTCGCGAACGCAGCTCGAGGACAAGCTCTATGGCTGGGACGAGCCGGTCAGCAGCAACGCCGTCGAGGTGTACATCCACGGCCTGCGCAGGAAGCTGGGCGCCGACCTGATCCGCAACGTGCGCGGGGTGGGCTACATGGTGCCGCGCGAGGAGACGTGATGGTGCGCGTGCGCCTTCCCGGCGCGTTGCGCGCGCGCCTGCTGGTGCTCCTGATGGCCGCGATCTCGCTGGCCGTCCTCGCCCAGGCGGCCATCGCCTACCGGACGGCCCGCGCCGAGGCCGACGAGATCTTCGACTATCACATGCAGCAGATGGCCCTCTCGCTGCGGCCCGGACTTCCGATCGACGGCACCCCGGCGCCGGACGGCGCGTCGTCCGGGCGGAGTCCGCCCGACGAGGAACATTTCGAGTTCGTGGTCCAGATCTGGTCGGCTGAAGGACTTCGGATCTACCAGTCGGCCGCACGCGCAGCGCTGCCGCAGCATGCGGTGCCGGGATTCTCGAACACGACGGCACGCGGCACCACCTACCGGGTGTTCTCGATGCAGTCGAGCACGCAGGTGATCCAGGTCGCGCAGGACATGGCCGCGCGCCGCGCGATGGCACGCCGGATGGCGCTCCGCATCCTGTGGCCGATCCTCGTGATGGCCCCGGTGCTGATGCTGCTGGTGGGGTGGGTGGTGGGCGCGTCGCTGGCGCCCGTGATGCGCATCCAGCGCGAGCTCGCGCGCCGCCAGGCCGACGATCTCGACCCCGTGCACGACCGGGACCTGCCGGACGAGATCCGACCGCTCGTGATCGAGCTGAACCAGCTGTTCTCGCGGCTTCGGCTCGCGTTCGACGCGCAGAAGAACTTCGTCGCCGACGCGGCGCACGAGCTGCGCTCGCCGCTCGCGGCACTGAAGCTGCAGTTCGACGGCGTGCGACGCGCGCCGGACGACGCGGGCCGCACGCGCGCGCTCGGGCGCCTGGGCGACGGCATCGACCGTGCCACGCGCCTGGTCGAGCAGCTGCTGCAGCTGGCGCGCCAGCAGGCGGCGCTGGCGGACCGCAGGCGACCGGAACCGGTCCGACTGGCGGCGCTGGTGCGCGCCGCGGTGGCCGAAGCCGCCGCCGATGCGCAGGCACGCGCGATCGACCTCGGCGTCGCACATGTCGAGGAGGACGCCCTGCCCGGCCATGCCGACGCGCTTGCGATCCTGCTGCGCAACCTGCTCGAGAACGCGCTGAAGTACACGCCCGCGCACGGCACGATCGACGTCTCGGTGGTCCGCGACGGCGGTGCGCTGGTGCTGCGCGTGGAGGACAGCGGCCCGGGGATCGCGCCGGCCGACCGGATGCGTGCCACCGACCGGTTCTTCAGGGCCTCGGACGCCACCGGCGTGGGCAGCGGGCTCGGACTGTCGATCGTACGGTCGATCGCCGAACTGCATGAGGCGGCGCTGTCGCTCGGCACGTCACGGCGGCTCGGCGGCCTGCAGGTCGAACTGCGCTTTCCCTGCGCTTAAGCGTCGTCTAAGTCGGCGGGTCGAGACTGACGTCACGACTCACCCGACAAGGAGACGCGATCATGTCCTTCCATTCTCTGCCCCCTTCACGTCTCGTGCTCGCACTCGTCGCCGCAGGACTGCTCGGCGGGGCCGGCGCGACCTTCGTGAACACCCGCCACGCACACGCGTCCGCTCCGCCCGGCATCGCGGGCGCGCCCGCCGGCGCCGCCGCCGGGCAGCCGGCCCCGGTTCACCCCGCCACCGCGGCCGCCGCGGCGGGTGCTCCGGACTTCGCGCAGATCGCGCGGCAACAGGGCCCGGCCGTGGTCAACATCACCGTCAGCGGTCTGCGCTCGGCCTCGGACGATGCCGCCGCCGACGACGACGCCCGCAGCGGGGCGCGCCGGGCTCCGGAGGATCCGTTCCTGGAGTTTTTCCGGCGCTTCCAGGGACCGGGCGGCGGCGACCGGCAGGCCCTGCCGGTCAGCGGGCAGGGATCCGGCTTCATCGTCAGCGCCGACGGACTGATCCTCACCAACGCGCACGTGGTGCGCGACGCGCGCGACGTGACGGTCAAGCTCACCGACCGCCGCGAGTTCCAGGCCCGCGTGCTGGGCGCCGATCCGAAGACCGACGTCGCGGTGCTGAAGATCGACGCGCACGACCTGCCGGTCGCGCGGCTGGGCAGCGCACGCACACTGGAGGTGGGTCAGTGGGTGCTCGCGATCGGATCGCCCTTCGGATTCGAGAACAGCGTGAGCGCCGGGGTCGTCAGCGCCAAGGGCCGCTCGCTGCCCGACGACAGCCTCGTGCCCTTCATCCAGACCGACGTGGCCGTCAATCCGGGCAACTCGGGCGGACCGCTGTTCGACACCCGGGGCGAAGTGATCGGCATCAACGCGCAGATCTACAGCCGCACCGGCGGCTACCAGGGCCTTTCGTTCGCGATCCCGATCGACGTGGCCACCCGGGTGATGCAGCAGATCGTCGCCACCGGCCATGCCCGTCATGCGCGCCTGGGGGTGTCGGTCCAGGAGGTGAACCAGGCGCTGGCCGAGTCGTTCCGCCTGCAGCGCCCGGAAGGCGCGCTCGTGGCACACGTCGAGAAGGGCAGTCCGGCCGACCGCGCCGGGCTGCTGCCGGGCGACGTGATCCAACGCGTGGACGGTCAGCCGATCGTGGCGTCGGGCGACCTTCCCGCGGTGATCGGGCAGGCCGCCCCCGGAAAGACGATCACGCTTGGCATCTGGCGCCAGGGACAGCCTGCGGAACGGGTCGCACGACTGGGCGACGCCGATGCGCACGACCGTCCGGCCGCGCGCGTTGCACCGGCCAGCGACCATGGACGGCTCGGCCTTGCGCTGCGCCCGCTCGCCCCCGAGGAGAAGCAGTCGACCGGTGTCGACGCCGGCCTCGTGATCGCACAGGTGAGCGGCGCGGCCGCGCTGGCCGGTGTCCACCCCGGCGATGTGCTGCTCTCGGTCAACGGCCTGCCGGTGGGTGACGTGCAGCAGGTTCGGGCCGCGATGACCCGGGCGGACCGGTCGGTGGCGCTGCTCGTGCAGCGCGACGGTGCGCGGATCTTCGTGCCGATCCGGCTGGGTTGACGCGCACGGGCGGGCGGCACGCGTTGACACGCCCGCCGTTCTGCCCGTACCGTCGATCGCGGCTGCCGACCGCTTGCGGCGGGCGCACGGCCGCAGACGACACCAACGAGGGGAGACATCAGTGACCGGATTCACCCGCAGGACGGCGATCGCCACGATCGCCACACTCGCACACACCGCGGGCGCGCAGGCGCAGAAGCGCTACGACAGCGGCGCCAACGACACCGAGATCAAGGTCGGCAGCATCATGCCCTACAGCGGCCCGGCCTCGGCCTACGGCACGATCGGCAAGGTGCAGGCCGCGTACTTCAAGATGATCAACGAGCAGGGCGGCATCAACGGCCGCAAGATCAACTTCATCAGCTACGACGACGCCTACAGTCCGCCGAAGGCCGTGGAGATGGCGCGCAAGCTCGTCGAGCAGGACGAGGTGCTGCTGGTCTTCCAGCCGCTGGGCACGCCCAGCAACACGGCGATCCACAAGTACATGAACCAGAAGAAGGTGCCGCAGCTGTTCGTGGCCACCGGGGCCAGTGTCTGG
>JAKOZZ010000043.1 GCA_029779755.1 Pseudomonadota bacterium | reverse complement strand
CTGGTCGCCGGACACGGACGCGCCGGCGAGATGCCGGTCTGGGGCGCGGCCTACCTCGCCGAGGGTCGGCACGACCCGGCGGTGGGCCCCGCGCGGGCCGCGCAGTACGCCCACGATCACATCCGCCTGCTGGTGGATTACGTGAGCCGCCTGCAGAAGAAGTAAGGGGCGCGCCACCCCGGGCAGTGCGCGCCCGGCAGTGCGCGCCCGGCCACGCGCACCGGGCGGCGCTCACGCAGCAGCGGTCGCGGCCCCGCGTCGCCCCGGCGGCAGGCGGTGCAGCCGCATGCCGTCGGTGAGCACGAGGGTGTCGCGCGGCCCCGGCGTCACCAGCGCGCCGCCGGTGAAGTCGCCGAACGCCGGCAGCACGGTGCAGTCGGGGCGCAGCCAGAAGCACGGCAGCCGCAGCGCGTCGGCACGCGTGCGCAGGCGGACCACTGGGTGCAGATGCCCGCACAGCACGTGTGCAGGCGCTTCGTGCGCGCCATTGCCGGCCGCCGCGCCCGTCTCCGGTGCGATCCGATCGTCGGACGCATGGCACAACGCCAGCGGACCGATCCGCCAGGGCGCGTCGACCGCGCGGATGCCGCACGCGGCCGGCGGATCGCCGGCGCGGTCGTCGTGGTTGCCGCGCACCAGCACCACGTCGATCGCCGCGTGCCCGGCCCGCCAATGCGCCAGCGCGTCCACCGCGGCGGCCTGCTGCACCGCCGGCCCGTGCAGCAGGTCGCCCAGGACGACCAGCGCGTCGGGGGCGAGCGCACGCACCAGCGCGTCGATCCGTCCGAGCGTGGCTCGGGTGGTGCCGCCCGGCACGGGGACGCCCAGCGCACGGAAGCTGGCCGCCTTGCCCAGGTGCACGTCGGCCACCAGCAGCGCGCGTTGCGCCGGCAGCCAGACCGCGCGCTGCGGCAGCAGCCAGGCCGCAACGCCGGCCAGCAGCACGGGGAGCGCGCCGTCGAGCGGCGGCGCGCCGTGCGCCGCCACGTCGAGCGCGGGCGCGGGCGCGGGCGCGAGTGCAGGTGCAGTTGCAGTTGCAGTTGCAGTTGCAGTTGCAGTTGCAGAAGGGTCGGACGGCGGGATCATGCGCGGGCGGCCTACGCCGTCAGGGCGCGATACACCTTCGACAGCGCACGCGGCAGTTCGTCGACCTCGTCGATGACCATGTAGCGCTGATCGGGGCACATGCGACGCAGGTAGTCGTGCCCGGACCGGTCGACCGTCACGCAGAACGTCGACACGCCTGCGGCCGCCGCCTCCTGCAGGGCCCGTGCCGTGTCCTGGATGCCGTACTCGTGATCGTTGCGGTCGGGCCCGTAGTCGGTGTCCTCGGGGAACCCGTCGGACACCACGATCAGCACCTTCATGCGTGCGTCCTGTCCCGCGAGCCGCGCCAGCGCGTGACGGATCGCCGGCCCCATGCGCGTGGAGCGTCGCGGCTTCATCGCGGCCAGCGCCGCCCAGGTGCGGGACGTGAGACGGTCGCGGAACTCCTTCGCGACGTGGATCTCGACGTTCTCGCGGCCATAGCCCGAGAAGCCATAGACCGCGTAACGGTCGCCCAGCGACTCGAGCGCCTCGCACATCAGCGCGAGCGCCTCGCGCTCGACGTCGATCACGCGGCGCCGGGGGGCTTCCGACTGCGGGCTGCCGCCCGCCGGCCACATGCCCCACAGGAAGTCGCCGTCGTCGGGCGCGGTGGCCGGCGCCGGCGGGGGCGCTGCGGGGGAAGGCGCCTGATCGGGCTCGGGCACCGGGTAGTCGGTGGACGCGCTGAGGTCGACCAGGAAGGCGGCCGCCACGTCGCGCAGCCCGCGGTCGCGCCGCGCGTACACGTGCTCGTCGGTCGCATGCCCGGCGCGCCGGTCGATCACCGCCTCGATCACGCCGTCGAGCTCGAGCTCCTCGCCGTCGCTGACGCGCCGGACCCGCTGCAGCGACTCCGGCCGGATCATGCGGAACTGGCGCTTCACCTGCTGTGCCTGCAGCGCATAGCGCTCGCGCACGCCGGCGATGAAGTCGGTGTCGTCCCCGCGCAGGCGATGCTCGTGCACCCGGCACCAGCCCTTGAGGTAGACGCGCTGCTGGAAGTCCCATTCGTCGACGAGGTAGCTGCGGTCGCCGGCCGCGGTCTCGCCGAACGCGCGGCGCAGGGCCAAGCGATCGACCTCGGCGGTGCGCCGCTCGGCCTCGTCACGATCGGCGTCCGCCGCGTCCGCGTCGGGCGTGCGTCCGGTCGCCCCGTCGGAGGCGCCGACCGTCCCTGCGGCACGCAGCCGCCGCTGCACCAGGCCGGGCTGGACCTCGCCGCGGAAATCGACCGGAACCGTCGCGACCGCATCGCCGTCGAACGGCCGCGGTTCGCCCTGGCCGTCGGGGCCGGCCTCGGTGCCCCCGGGCCGGCGCTCGGCACCTGCCGGCTCCGGTGCGGCCAGCGCATCGGCCACCTCGTCCGCCGTCGCACCCGCCATCAGCCGGTAGCAGTGCACCGCGGCAGCCGCACTGTCGTACACGTCGGCGCCGTCACGGTCCAGCGCACGGGCCGCGTCGAGCATCGGGCGCAGCCGGCCCGACACGTCGGACGCGCACAGGGCCGCGGCGTCGGCGCCAAGGGTGTAGCGCACCAGGCCTTCGAACAGCGCGGCCGGCAGGCTGCCCGCAGGCGGTTCCGGGCGCCGGTCCAGCGCGTGCGCCATCACCCGCTCGAGGTCGGCGCGCGCGCCCGGATACCGGCGCAGCATGGTGCGATCGATGCGCAGATCCTCGAGCGTCATGAACAGCCGCCGCATCAGCACCGGCGCGTCCCAGACCGCGAAGAACCGGTCGAGGCCGGGCGCCGGCACCGAGGCGCGCGCGCCTTCGGGCGCCCATCCGACCTCGCGTGTCACCGGCCGCTCGGGCGGCAGCGACGGCAGGCGCGCACGCGCCGCATCGAACGAGAAGTCGAAGGTGCCGGTCTCGTAGTAGCCGAGCTGATGCAGCACCGCGATCCGGTACAGCCCGAGGTTGTGACGCGGCGACGCGAACTCGGCGACCGACTCGGGCAGATAGATGGACGCCCCGTCGGTGGTCACGCCCTCGGGCCGGAACTGCCCCTTGAGCGCGTCGATCGGACGCAGGTGCAGATAGCGGCCCGACAGCCCCTGCGCGAACAGCCCCAGCACACGTTGCGCATCGACCAGGTGCACGCGGCCGGGCGCATCGTGCGCCATCGCCCCGCTCACGGCAGCAGCACGTCGACGATCTCGGCGACCGCCTCCTGCACGCCGGGGTCGTCGGTGACCGCCCGCGCGATCGCGACGTCGCACGCGCGCCGCGGCGCGATGCCGCCCACCACCAGCTGCGCGGTGTAGATCAGCAGCCGCGTGCTGACGCCTTCCTCGAAGCCGTGCTCGCGCAGGTTGCGCACCTTCTGGCCGATCAGCGCGAGACGCTCGGCCGTTGCGGCGTCGACCCCGCTCTCGTGCGCGATGATCGTGGCCTCGGTGGCGACGTCGGGATAGTCGAACTCCAGGCTGACGAAGCGCTGCCGGGTCGACGGCTTCAGGTCCTTCAGCACGCTCTGATAGCCCGGGTTGTACGAGATCACGAGCAGGAAGTCGGGATGCGCGTCGAGCAGCTCGCCGGTCTTCTCGATCGGCAGCAGGCGGCGGTGGTCGGTCAGCGCGTGCACGACGACCGTCGTGTCCTTGCGCGCCTCGACGACCTCGTCCAGGTAGCAGATCGCGCCGCTGCGCACCGCCCGCGTGAGCGGACCGTCGACCCAGACCGTCTCGTCCCCCGACAGCAGGAACCGGCCGACGAGGTCGGTGGCCGTCAGGTCCTCGTGACAGGCCACCGTCATCAGCGGCGTCTCGAGGGCGCGGCGCGGCGTGTCCTGCTGGCGGTAGAGGCGCCAGGCCATGTGCTCGACGAAGCGGGTCTTGCCGCAGCCGGTCGGGCCCTTGAGCAGCACCGGCAGGCGCGCGGCGTAGGCCGCCTCGAACACCTCGACCTCGTCGCCCAGCGGCAGGTACCAGGGTTCGGAGTTCAGGCGATGGGCTTGGCCGCGATCGGGTACGGAGGGGGGATTCATGCGGCTGATTGTAGCGGCGCGCCGCACGCGAGGATTCGCCGCGGCGTGCGATCCGGCACTAGACTTGCGGCGTGCACTCCACCCGAGAACCCGTGCTCGCCGCCGCGGCCGCCGCGCTGCTGGCCCTGCTCGCGCTGTCGGGATGGCGCCCCTACGACCGCCTGACCTGGCTGATGGAGGTGCTGCCGGTGATGATCGCCCTGCCGGTCATGGCCGCCACGTACCGGCGCCATCCGCTCACCTCGCTGCTGTACGCGTGCATCTTCGTGCACTGCGCGATCCTGATGCTGGGCGGCGCGTACACCTACGCGCGCGTGCCGCTCGGCTTCGTGCTGCAGGAGTGGCTGCAGCTCGACCGCAACCCCTACGACAAGATCGGGCATTTCGCGCAGGGCTTCGTGCCGGCGATGGTGGCGCGCGAGATCCTGCTGCGCGGCGCCTACGTGCACGGGCGCCGCATGCTCGCGTTCCTGGTGGGCTGCGTGGTCCTCGCGATCAGCGCCACCTACGAACTGATCGAATGGGGCGCGGCGGTCGCCCTCGGCCAGGGGGCCGAGGAGTTCCTGGGCACGCAGGGCGACCCCTGGGACACCCAGTCCGACATGCTGATGGCGCTGATCGGCGCGGTGTGCGCGCTGCTGTTCCTGTCGCGCTTGCACGACCGCCAGATCGCCGCGCTGACGGCGACGCGCGCGCCCGACGCGGCGTCGCCCCCGGGCGGGCGCTGAATCCGCGGCTCCGGGCGCGACCGCCCGGGCTACTGCGGCGTGAGCCCCAGGCTCTTCACCAGTTCGATCCACACCGGACCGTCCTGCGCGTAGAGCCGCTTGAACTCCTCGTGCCCCACGGCCGCGTCGTCGATGCCGAACGTGGTGAGGATCTTCTGCACGCGCTCGGTCTTGCCGCCCTCCACCATCAGGTCGGACAGGCGCTGCACGATCTCCTGCGGCATGCCCGCCGGCCCCACCAGGCAGATGAACCCGTCGATCTCGAACGCCTTCGACGTGACCCCCTGCTCGATGAACGTGGGCACGTTCGGCAGCTTGCTCATGCGGCGCGTGCGCGGCACCGCGATCGGGATGCCGACCCCGGCCTGCAGCACGGCGCTGGCGGCCGCGACGCTGCCGCTGCCGCCCTGGATCACGCCCGCCATCAGGTCCTGCCACATCGGCGCTTCGCCGCGATAGTGGACCGCCTCCATGTTCAGGCCGAAGAACTTGTTCAGCTCGGCGACCGCGATGTGCGAATACGACCCGGCCGCGTACGTGCCCAGGCTCACCTTGTTGCGGCGCGCGTACTCGACGAACTCCTTCAGGTTCGACACCCCGAGCGACTTGTGCACGATCAGCGGGAGGTGTCCGGCCGACATGCTGGAGATCAGCACGAAATCCTTGTCGGCGTCGTAGGGCAGCGACTTGTAGAGCACCCGGTTCATCAGCATCGTGGTCGAGATGGTGAACATCAGCGTGTAGCCGTCGGGGGCCGCCTGCTTGACCGCGGCGGCGGCCAGCGAGCCGCTGGCGCCGGAGCGGTTCTCCACGACCACGGGCTGGCCGAGCCGCTGCGACAGGTGCTCGCCATACGCGCGCGCGAACATGTCGGTGAGGCCACCGGCCGGATAGCCGACGATGATGCGGATGGGCTTCGCCGGCCAGGCCTGGGCGAACGCCGTGCGGGGGGCGAACACGGGAAGGGCCGCCGCGGCGGCCAGACCGCCCAGCAGGCGGCGGCGCGGAACGTTCGAGGGCATGAGACTCTCCGGTGAGGAACGGACCGATCGGCGCACGCCGCGCAGGCATCCCGTGCACGTGCCGGGCCTGCCGGCGCACGCACCGCCTGAACCGTGCGAAGCGGCATCATGACCGCTCGATGCGCGGCGCACAGATGGGGATTCCCCCGAGCATCGCCGCGGCGCGGGTGCGCGGACCGTGCCCGAGGGTTTGCCGCAAGCGGGGCGCGTTGCGGGCGCACGCACGCTTCCGTTACTCTCGTGGCCCCGACAACACCGCACACCACCGGATCGGCGGGTCGCACCGCGACCGATCCGGGCACCGACAGGAGACCCCTCATGGACCGCAGAGCCGCGCTTCGCGCCGGCGGCGCACTCGCCGCATCCACGCTCGCCGCGCCCGCGATCGCGCAGGCCCCGAAATGGCCCAGCCGCGAGATCACGCTGATCAATCCCAACGCGCCGGGCGCGTCCACCGACCTGACCGCACGCATCGTCGCCCAGGCGCTCGAGAAGCGCCTGAACGCCACCGTTATCGTGAAGAACGTGGTCGGCGGCGCGGGCGCGCTCGGCCCGAGCACGCTCGCGACGTCGGCGCCCGACGGCCACACGATGGGCCTGGTGGCGATCTCCAGCCACATCGCCGTCCCGAACATGATGGACGTCAAGTACAACCCGTGGGAGGCGTTCGACGTGATCGGCCAGGTCGCGGCGCTGCGCTACGGCATCGGCGTGCCCGCCAACTCCCCGTTCAAGACGATCGATGACCTGATCGCCACCGGCAAGCAGCGCCAGGTCACCTACGGGTCGAACAACGTCACCAACGTGGTCGCCATGTTCCAGCTCGCCAAGCTCACCGGCGCGAAGCTGCGCTGGGTGGTGTTCAGCGGCGGCGTCGAGGCGGTGGCGCAGGCGGTCGGCGGCCACGTCGACGCGGCCATCCAGACGGTCGCCGAGATCCGGCCGCAGGTCGACGGCGGCAAGATGCGCCTGCTGGCGGCGGCCGGGCCCCAGCGCTGGCCGTACTACCCCGAGGTCAAGACCCTGCGCGAGCTGGGCTACGAGGCGGTGACCAACGGACCGTTCGGCTACGCGTTCCCCACCGGCGTCGAGGCGTCGATCAAGCAGCGCATGGAAGCTGCGCTCGCCGACGTGATGAAGGACAAGTCCGTCACCGACCAGATCGCGGCCCTGGGCATCGAGCCGGTCTATCGCAGCGGCGCCGACTACAAGGCGTTCCTGAAGAAGATCGAAGGCGAACTGGTGCCGATCCTGCAGGAGACCGGCATGGCGAAGAAGCGCACATGAACGGGCCACGGGACGCGCGGGCCGCGTTCGGCGGCACGCGCCTGGCCGCGCTGTGCCTGCTCGCGGCCGCCGCGGTCGGCCTGTGGCAGGCGCTGCGACTCGACCGCTGGGGCTTCGACGGCCCCGGCGCGGGCCTGTTCCCGCAGATCGTTGCCGGGGTCTGCGTGCTGCTGTCGATCGTGGTGCTCGTCTTTCCCGGACGCGCGGCGTCGACCGAGGACGGCGACACCGACGAGATCGACGACGCCACCCGCGCCGCGACGCGCAGCACGTTCTCGCTGTACGTCGTTGCGCTGCTGGTGCTTGCCGCCGGCGCCGCGTTCGGCGGTTTCGTCGTCACCGTCATCGCGGTGACGCTGCTGGTGCTGCGCTTCGCCGAGCGGCGCTCCTGGCGCCACGCCATCGTGTACGGCGTGGCGTGCGCGCTGATCGGCCTGGTCGGCTTCGGCTGGCTGCTGCGCGTCGACCTGCCCGAAAGCCCCATCGAACGCGCGTTCTACTCGCTCGTCCGCTAACCCCCCCGGGATCCCGACATGGATGCTCTGCTCGGCGGCTTCGCCGTCGTGATGACGCCGGCCAATCTGCTCTACTGCTTCATCGGCGCCTTCCTGGGGACCGTGGTCGGCATCCTGCCGGGCCTCGGTCCGCTGACGACGATTGCGATCCTGCTGCCGATCACGTTCAAGATGGACGTGACCTCGGCGATCATCATGCTGTCGGGCATCTACTATGGCGTCGCCTACGGCGGCACCGTGACCTCGGTGCTGATGCGCATCCCGGGCGAGGCGTCGTCCGTCATCACCTGCCTCGACGGGTACGAGATGGCCCGCAAGGGGCGCGCCGGCCCCGCACTGTTCATCGCGGGGATCGGCTCCTTCGTGGCCGGCACGCTCGGCGTCGTCGCGATCACCTTCCTGTCGCCGCCGCTGGCCGAGATGGTGCTGGCGTTCGGTCCGTCCGAATACGCGATGCTGATGCTGGCCGGACTGGCGATGGTCACCTACATGTCGGGCGGCTCGCTGCCGCGGGCGCTGCTGATGGCGGCATTCGGCCTGCTGCTGGGCACGGTCGGCAGCGACCCGATGAACATGACGCCCCGCCTGACGTTCGGGCTGATGACGCTGGGCGACGGCATCAACCTGGTGCCGCTGGCCATCGGCCTGTTCGGACTGTCGGAGGTGCTCTTCATGGCCCGGCGCACCGAGGCGGAGCTCAAGATCCTGAAGCCGCCGTCCGGGCTGCTCGGGTTCCTGCCGTCGGGCGACGAGGCACGCCGCTCGGTCGGCCCGATCGCACGCGGCTCGGTGCTCGGCTTCCTGGTCGGGCTGCTGCCCGGCGGCGGCGCGGTGATCGCCTCGTTCCTGTCGTATGGCGTCGAACGCAAGCTGTCGAAGCGGCCCGAGGAATTCGGCAAGGGCGCCGTCGAAGGCCTCGCCGGCCCCGAGGCCGCGAACAACGCCGGCACGACCGGGGCGTTCGTGCCGCTGCTGTGCATGGGCATTCCGGCCAACGCCATCACCGCGCTGCTCATCGGCGCGTTCATGATCCACGGCGTGACGCCGGGCCCGACGATCCTCGAGCGCCAGCCGGAGATCTTCTGGGGCGTGGTCGCCAGCATGTACGTCGGCAACGTGATGCTGCTGGTGCTGAACCTGCCGCTGATCGGCCTGTTCGTGCGCATCCTGGACATCCCGCGCGCCTACCTGACGCCGATGATCCTCGCGGTGTGCCTGGTGGGCGTGTACTCCAACAGCGGCAACCCGGCGGACGTGCTGGTCGCGGTGATCTTCGGCTTCATCGGCTACGGCCTGCGCCGGCACGGATTCGACCTGGGCATCGTGATCCTCGCCTACGTGCTGGGTCCGATCTTCGAGCGCTCGGTGCGCCAGGCGCTGGCCATCTCCGACGGCGACCCGATGATCTTCCTGCACAGCAAGCTGTCGATCGGCTTCGCCGTGGCCGCCGCCGTGATCCTCGTCGCGGGCCTGTGGCCGAAGCGCCGATCGGTCTGATGCCATCGGGGCCCCGGTGCCGGCGGACCGTCGGCAACGGGGTCCTGGAGCCCGCCCGGGTCAGCCCGCGGCAGGCGCCGGCATCGGCGTCGACTGCCAGGACACCATCTGCCAGCGTCCGTCGCGCAGCGCCCAGACCTGCAGGTAGCGGCTCATCACGAGCTTGACCGCGCCCTTCACCTCGACGTCGATGCGCACGTCGCCGTTGACCAGCACGACGTCGCCGAGCACGCGGAACGCGCGTTTCAGGTTCTTCATCCCCAGATACCGGTAGTAGCCGGTCTCGAGACGCTCGAGATACAGCGCCTTGTCCTCCTCGGTGGCCGACGAGTGCACGTAGAGCAGGTCGTCGCCGACGAGCTGCCGCAGCCCTGCGATGTCGCGTGCGACGACCATCTGCGCGCGCCGCTCGTCGAGTTCCGTGATCTGTGCGATGACCTGGCTGTCCGACATCGATGTCTCCTGTGGGTGTTCGGGTTCAATGAGCGCGTGGCGTGTTCGCCTGTGCGCGTGCGGCGTGCGACGTGCGCGCGCGTGCGATGCGTGGCGAAGCTTACGCGTCCGCGTCGCCGCCTGCAGCGGCTTCCAGCGCGCCCAGCATCCGCGCGATGCGGTCCGACAGCTTCTCGGTGCTGAGCCGCTCGCGCAGCCGCTCGATCATCAGCGGGAACGCGAAGGGCGTCGGCCGCTCGAGCGTCACCCGGCACAGGCGGCGCGTGCGCATCCGGTCGAGTGCGGCACGCAGGCGGGCGATGTCGAGCTCGAGGTCGAGCACCTCGCGTTCGGCCTGCGCGAGCAGGCGGTTGTCGCCGTCGTGGTTGCGGAACACCTCGTAGAACAGGCGGGCCGATGCCTGCAGCTGCCGTGTGCTGCGCGCAGCACCGGGCATGCCCGGGAAGACGAGGCCGCTGACCCGCGCGATCTCGCGGAAGCGCCGTTGCGCGAGATCGCCGGCGTTCAGGCTGGCGAGCACGTCGTCCTGCAGCGCATCCGACGTCAGCAGGCTGCCGTCGTCGAGCCCCCGCCAGTCGACCGGCTCGGGCGACAGCAGCTCGAGGCCGTAGTCGTTGACGCAGATCGAGAAGGTGGCGGGCGATGCGCGCGCGATGCGCCACGCGAGCAGCGACCCCAGGCCCAGATGCACGTTGCGCCCCGCGAACGGGTAGAGGAACAGGTGGTGGCCTTCGCGCGAGTGCATCTGCTCGGCCAGCAGCACGTCGGGCGCGGGCAGCGCGGACCAGCGGCGCTGCAGCTCGAGCAGCGGCCGCAGCAGGTTCATCTCCGGGCCGTCGAAGCGGCCGTCGCGCGCGTCGGCCAGGCGGGCCAGCACCGCATCGGCCAGTTCGCTCGACAGCGGCATGCGCCCCCCGTTCCAGCGGGGCACGGCGGCACGGCGCGCGGGCGCGCGGCGCACCCAGGCGGTCATCTCGTGCACGCGCACCAGCTCGAGCAGCCGGCCCGCGAAGAGGAAGCAGTCGCCGGGCCGCAGCCGGCCGACGAACCCCTCCTCCACCGTGCCGATGCGCGCGCCGCCCAGGTACTGCACCTGCATCGCCGCGTCGGACACGATGGTGCCGATCGCCATCCGGTGGCGGCGCGCGATGCCCGCGTCGGGGACGCGATGGACACCGTCGGTGTCGGCCACGACGCGGCGGTACTCCGGGTACACGCGCAGGCTCGGGCCGCCGCGCGTGACGAAGTCGAGCGCCCACCCGAACGCCTGCGCGTCCAGCGCACGGTACGAATGGCAGGTGCGCACCTCGTCGAGCAGCGCGTCGGGCGTGAACCCCGATCCGAGCGCGACGGTCACGAGGTGCTGGACCAGCACGTCCATCGGCCGGTCGGGTGCCACGCGCGGCTCGATGCAGCCCGCCCGCACGGCGTCGCGCGCCGCCGCCGCCTCCACCAGCTCGAACGCATTGGTGGGCACGAGGGTCACGCGCGACACGCGTCCCGGTGAATGCCCGGAGCGCCCGGCACGCTGCAGCAGCCGGGCCACGCCCTTGGCGCTGCCGATCTGCAGCACCTGCTCGACCGGCGAGAAGTCCACGCCGAGGTCGAG
>JAKOZZ010000041.1 GCA_029779755.1 Pseudomonadota bacterium | reverse complement strand
ACGCCGCGGTGCCCGAGAGCATCGACCGGGTGAAGGTCGTCACCGCCGAGCAGGCCCGCGACCTGCAGGCCAAGGGCGCGCCGATCGTCGACACGCGCGTCGCGGCCGAGTTCGCCGAAAAGACGATCAAGGGCGCGATCAGCATCACCTACCGCGAGAAGAGCCCGAAGACCCCGGAGTTCGACAAGTCGGTCGACAGCTTCGACCTCGGCAAGCTGCCGCAGGACAAGGGCAAGCCGGTCGTGTTCTTCTGCAACGGACCCGTGGAGTGCTGGCGCAGCTACAAGGCATCGGTGTACGCCCGCGACGCGGGCTACACCCAGGTGCACTGGCTGCGCGGCGGCATGCCCGAGTGGACCGCCAAGGGCCTGCCGACCCAGTGAACCGCGGCGCCGCCCCCCCGCCCCGCACCGGGGGGCGGCGCGCTTCGGAAGGATCCCCCATGTTCGACCGCATCAAGATCCGCACCAAGCTGCTGCTGGCGACGATCGCCGCCATGATCGTCACCGCCGCCTTGGCCGGCTTCACCCTGTACTCGGGACGCCTCAGCGAGCGGGCGCTCGAACGCGTGTACAGCGGCAGCCTGCAGCAGGTCCTCGCCCTGCAGCGGGTGGAATCCGAACTGCGCGAGATCCGCTACCGGGCCATCGCCTTCGTCGCGGAGATGATCCCGCGCGCCGGCGCCCTCAAGCACCTGCGCGAGACGCGTACGCAGGTGATCGGCCTGGTCGGGCAGATCGCCTCCGGGTCCGCCGACGACGATGCCGGGCGCGCGGCGCTCCGCGGGGATCTGGTGAAGGGATGGGAGAAGGTGGCCGCGCTGCTCGGTCGGATCGAGACGGCCTACGAGAAGAACGACCCGGAGGCCATGCGCACGCTGCTGGAGGACGAGTGGGCGGGCGCCCACATCGCGTTCGGCAAGCCCCTGCAGTCGCTGATCCCGCTGGAGGCGCAGGACGCGCGCGGCCGGTACGAGCACGCGGTCGAACAGAACCGCACGCTCGCAGGCTCCGCGATTGCGCTCGCCGCCGCCGGCGTCGTCCTGTTCGGCACCGTGATGGCACTGACCATGCGCTCGATCCGGCGCTCGCTCGCCAAGGCCACCGCCGCGGCGACGGCGATCTCGGCGGGCGACCTGTCGGTGCGCATCGACACGTCCGGGCGCGACGAACTCGGTGAACTGCTCGCGGCGCTGAACGCCATGCGCGGCGCCCTCAACGGCATGGTGGGCGGGATCCGGTCCGGCGCCGAATCGATCGCCGGCGCGCTCGGGCAGATCGCCGCCGGCAACCACGACCTGTCGGCCCGCTCCGGGCTGCAGGCCGACAGCATCGACCGGACCGCCGCCTCCATGCGCGGGATGACCGAGTCGGTGCGCGGCAACGCCGAAAGCGCCGCCCGTGCGCGCGCGCTGGCCGGCACCGCATCGGCCGCCGCCGCCCGAGGCGGCGAGGTGGTCGGCCAGCTGGCCACGACGATGAGCGGCATCGAGAGCAGTTCGAGCCGCATCTCCGAGATCATCGGTCTGATCGACGGCATCGCGTTCCAGACCAACATCCTCGCCCTGAACGCGGCCGTCGAGGCGGCACGTGCGGGCGAACAGGGACGCGGGTTCGCGGTCGTCGCCAGCGAGGTGCGCAACCTCGCCCAGCGCTCGGCCGGCGCGGCGCGCGAGATCAAGGAACTGATCGTGACCTCGGTCGGCGAAGTGCAGACCGGTGCACGTCTCGTGCAGACGACGGGGGCGACGATGGACGACATCGTGCGACAGGTGCACGACGTGACGACCCTGATCGCTCAGATCAGCGAGGCGGGCGACGCCCAGACCGCGGGCATCGAGGAGGTCGACCACGCGATGGGCGAGCTCGATCTGATGACGCGCCAGAACGCTTCGCTGGTCGAACAGGCCGCCCAGGCGGCCGCCAGCGCACGCGAGCAGGCCGCGCGGCTGGCGCGGACGGTGTCGGAATTCAGGCTCGAGGGCGGCGCCCGCGCGTTGCCCTGAGGGCACGGTCCGTTGAGCGCTCAGCCGCCCGCCGCGCGGCCTGCGCCCAGGTCGACGCCCAGCTCGCGGGCCACCTCCTCCGAGTGCTGGCCCAATCCCGCCGGGTGCGCCAGCTCGCCGTAGTCGTAGGCCGAGAACTGCACCGGCAACCCCACCTCGACGTACTCGCCCTCGGTGGGGTGCACGCGCCGGCGCAGCAGGCCGCTGGCGTGCAGCTGCGGATCCTCGAGCAGGTCGTCGATCTGGTTCACACGCATCGCCGGCACGTGCGCCTCCTTGCACAGCGCCAGCCACTCGTCGGTGGTGCGCTCGAGCGCGATCCGGGCCATCACCTCGAACATCTGCGACATGTTCTTGCGCCGCGTCGGCTTGTCGATGAAGCGCTCCTCGAGCAGCACCTCGGGATGGCCGGCCGCGTTGAAGAAGCGCACCCAGCGCTCGTCGAGATAGGGCGCGAAGCTGATGTAGCCGTCACGGGTCTTCATCGGCTGGCGGGTCGGGTCGATCTGGCGCGGATACAGGGCGGGCCCGGTCGGCGGCACGAAGGTCTTGTCGCACAGGTGCTCGAGCATGTTGAAGCTGGCCATCGACTCGAACATCGGCACCTCGACGCGCTGGCCCTCGCCGGTGCGCAGCCGGTGGATCACGGCCGCCAGCGTGGCATACACCGCGTGCAGCCCCGACACCTTGTCGGCCATTGCCATCGGCACGTAGCGCGGCTGCGGATTGCCGTCGACCTTGGACAGCAGCGACGCCGATCCGGTCGCGGCCTGGATGATGTCGTCGTAGGCCTGAAGACCCGCGTACGGGCCGCGCTCGTCGAACCCGGTGCAGTGCACGTAGACGATGTCGGGCCGGATCGCGCGCACCGCGTCGTACCCCAGTCCGGCGCGCTCGATCGCATCCGTGCGGATGTTGTGGATGAACACGTCGCTGGACGCGATCAGCCGGCGCATCGCCTCCTTGCCCTCCGGGCTCTTGAGGTCCCACACCACCGAGCGCTTGCCGCGGTTCAGACGCATGTACACCGGGCCCATGCCCGGCGTGACCGGCGGCGTTCCGACCAGACGTGAGGTGTCCCCCTCGGGCGGCTCGATCTTGATGACCTCGGCACCGAGGTCGGCCAGCGTCTGGGTGGCGTAGGGGCCGAAGAACACCGACGTCAGGTCGGCGATCCGGATTCCCTGGAGCAGGGCGTTGCGGGACATCGGGGCTCCTTGGGCGGGCGCGCAGCGGCGACCCCGCACGACGACGTGGATCGGAAGGACGGCGGGGGCGGCGCGCGCGCCCGGGCACCGCCCGCGCCGGTTCGTTGCGCTATCGTAGCGGAAGCCGAAGATCCATCACTCACCCTTCCGGAGCCTCCGATGCCGCGCCTGCAAGCCCTGTGCTGCGGTCGACTGACGTTCGACCGCAGCCTCTTCTTCCCCGACGAATCCCCCGGTGTGCAGACCACCGTTCCGGTGCCCGGCTACCTGGTGATCCACCCGAAGGGCAAGCTGCTGTTCGACACCGGCATCGCCTGCAATGCCGCGAGCGATCCCGCGGGCCTGCTCGGCGAGCGCATCGCCCGCCTCTACCGGCTCACCGGCGGCGCGTCCGACAACGTGATCGCGCAGCTGGCGCTGCACGGGCTCGCGCCCGAGGACATCACGCACGTGGTCAGCTCGCACCTGCACTTCGACCATTGCGGCTGCAACAGCCTGTTTCCGCGCGCGCGCATCTTCGTGCAGCGCGCCGAGATGGAGGCCGCCCGGGCGCCCGGCAGCACGTACGACCGGCGCCTGTGGGATCTGCCGCTCGACTATCAGCTCGTCGACGGCGAGCACGACATCTTCGGCGACGGCAGCGTGATGCTGATCCCCACGCCCGGTCACACCGTCGGGCATCAGTCGCTGGTCGTGCAGGTGTCGCGTGATCGCCGCTACGTGCTGACCGCGGATGCCTGCTACTCGAAGGAGCACATGGACCGCGAAGTGCTGCCGACCGTGCGCTGGGACGCCACCACCATGCTCGAGTCGATGGCGAAGCTGCGCCGGCTCGGCGAGCAGGCCGGCACCCGCGTGCTGTACGGACACGATCCGATGCAGTGGATCGAGGTCGAGGCGGCAGGCGGCCGACTGGAGTGACCCCGACGGGAGCCCTCGATGAACACGATCCACGGCACGTCCGGTGACGATTTCCTGCGCGGCACCGCTGCGCCCGACGCGACCGATGGATTCTCCATGCATGTCCGGCCTCACGGCCGGACGGCCGGCGTCTCGATCGGCATCCCGGCCGCGCGGCGCATCAGGTGCAGCTGCAGCTCGACCGCCTCGACCGCATCGTACGCATGGGGCTGCGCGCGCACGCCGGTGAGGCAGCCGCGCAGCCTGCGCTGCAGCGAGCCGGCCGCCTGCCATTCGAGCCGGTAGATCGGATACCCGGTCGGATGCCCCTGCGGAATCAGGCTTCCGCCGAGGCGTCGCCCGGCGTTGCGATCGTGGCAATCGGCGCACGCGAGATCGAGCTGCCCCATGCGCGTGCGGTACTGCAGCGCACCGCGCGCACGGAACTCGGCCAGACGGGCATCGTCGGGCGGGGCGATCGGCAGCCCGCGCGACTGGTGGGCGACGAACGCCTCGAGCTGCAGCCGCGGCGCGGTCTCGGGACCGAACGGTGCGGTGCCCTGGTGACGGGTCCGGCACAGGTCGATGCGCTGACCGAGGTCGACGGGGCGGGCCAGGCCCGCGTCGAACGCCGGGTAGCGTGCGGCGACGCCGCGCATCGTGCGGCGCGCGTCGTCGTGGCAGTCGGCGCAGCTGGGTGCACCGGGGTCCGGCCGGCGCGCCCAGGCCGATTCGCCCTCGATCACCCACAGCATCCCCGGGTTCTGACCGTCGTCGAGCTGCATGGCGCGCGTGGCGGGCTGCAGGTCCTCGAGCCCCGATCGGCGGACGTCGGCGGACACCACCGGTGCGGCCGCCGAGACCGCAGCAGTGCCGGGCCCCGACGTGTCCGCCCGTGCACCCGTGAAGACGAGCGCGGCGGCACACCCGGCGATCACCGACGCGACGATCGCGACCGCGGCGCCACGGCGCCCCGTGGGCAGCGCGCGGGTGCGGCGGCACGCACCGCGCGTGCGCCGACTCATGTCACGTCGATGCGCACCGACTCGGTCTGCGCGAAGCCGTCGTCGCCCTGCCAGACGAAGGTCAGCGTGCCGCTGTCGCGCGCGATCGTGTGGAACGCAAAATAGGGATTGGCGGCGACCGCGGGATGCAGTTCGGCCGCCAGGACGAGCTCGCCGTCGTAGTGACAGGTGAAGCGCCGGATCAGGCTGCGCGGCACGCGACGCCCGGCCGCGTCGACGCGGTGGCCGGTCTCCATCGGATGCGCGATCAGCACGCGGATCTCGATCTCCTCGCCGCGGCGCGGCGCCTTCGGCACGGTGATCAGTGCGCGCGCCACGTCACCCTCCTTCGCCTTCGATGCACGCCGCCAGGGTGACGACCACGTCGACCGTGTCCGACCGGAACGTGCCGTCGGACAGACGCGCCACCGCCACCAGCTTCTGCGAGGTCGCCAGCCGGATGCGCGTCGACGCCCGCACCCGCGCCGCCCGCGGTCCGAAGACGAAGCGCACCACGTCGCGCTCCGGATTGCGCTCGTTGAACACGGCGACCGACTCGACCCGGGCCAGGGCCTCGTCGACCGACACCGTGATCGGCACGGTGTTGCCGTTGTCGACCAGCGCCGCGACCTCGAGCCGCACGCCGCCCGCCGTCGCCGGCGCGCCCCCGGTGAAGGCTGCAATCGCGCCCGCCAGCGTGTCGGGCGCCGCCGCCGCCCGCCGCGTGAAGGCGACCGCCGCGAGTCCCGCGCCGATCTGCAGCACGTGCCGGCGGTCGTTCATCGCGGATCACGCAGCGTGAGGAGCAGGGCCACCACGTCCTCGATCTGCTGCGGATCGAGCAGCGGACGTCCCTGCCAGGGCGCGGCCACCCGCACGCGGCCGTCCGTGGCGAGATACGACGGCATGATCGAATCGGGAAACACCCGGCGGGGCGCGACGAGCCGCAGGCGCAGCTGCCCTTCGGTCCAGCGCGCGCCCGCGCCGGCGAGATCGGGCGCCAGCGTTCCCTGCTGGCGTTCCTCGTCGAAGGGGCCGGAATGGCACAGCAGGCACAGACCGGCCTGTCGACCGACCACGAGCGCGCGACCCCGGACCGGATCGCCCGGCACCCCCGTCAGCGACGCAGGGATCGCATCGCCGACGATCGCAGGGGCGGCGTCCGCGGTCTGCGCAGCGGCCCCCTGCACCCCGCCGGTCAGCGCCGCGGCGAGCATCCACCCCACCCTGCCCATCGACGGGGTCCCGTGTCAGGTCCGCTTCAGGCTGTGCCGGCTCAGCGGCAGCTCGCGGATGCGCTTGCCGGTCGCCGCGAAGATCGCGTTGACCACCGCGGGCGCCGCCACCGCGATGTTCGGCTCCCCGACGCCCCCCCAGAAGCCGCCCGACGGCACCACGATCGTCTCGACCGCCGGCATGGCCTCCATGCGCAGCACCGGATAGGTGTCGAAGTTCTTCTGTTCGATGCGTCCGTCCCTGACCGTGCAGGCGCCGTACAGCGCCGCCGACAGCCCGTAGGCGAACGAGCCTTCGACCTGGGCCTCGATCTGCTGCGGATTCACCGCGTGCCCCGG
>JAKOZZ010000452.1 GCA_029779755.1 Pseudomonadota bacterium | reverse complement strand
ACGACTTCGACGCGCTCAAGGCACGCCTGCTGGCGGCGGGGGCCACGCTCACGCCGCGCAGCGGCCGCATCGAGGACGAGCGCGAAGGCGCGTGGGTGCACCCCAAGGACCTGCACGGCCTGCTGCTGGGCATCTCGCGCACGACGCTGGCCTGGGAGTGGTCGGGGCGGCCGGAGCTCGTGACGCCTCTGGCGTCGTGACTCAGCCCTGGCGCGGAAACTCCACCCGGACGCGGCAGCCCCTGCCGCCCGCGCCCGACAGGATCTCCACCCGCGCGCGGTACAGCGCGGCGATCTCCTGCACGATCGCCAGCCCCAGCCCGGACCCCGACGTGTCTCCGTCGCGGACCCGATAGAACCGCTCGAAGGCCCGCCGTCGCTCCGGCGGCGCAATGCCAGGCCCGTCGTCCTCGACCTCGAGATACACGTCGTCGTCGATCGTGCCGGTACGCACGGTGACGACGCCCCCCGGAGGGGTGTACCGAATGGCGTTGTCGATCAGGTTCGACAGCAGTTCGCGCAGCTCCCACTCGACGGCCCGGATCCGGGCGGGCTCGGCCTCGGCACCGAGGTCCTGCCCGCGTGCGAGCGCGGCATCGAGGTGCTCGGCGACGGCGTCGTCCACCAGCGCAGCAAGCGACACCATCTGCCGGCTGGCGGTCTCGTGTGCGGTGCGCTCGGAGCGGGCGAGCACCAGCATCTGGTTCGCCAGACGCGTGACCCGCTCCACCGCATGCAGGACACGGCGCATCCGGTGTTCGAGCGCTTCGACCTCCGCGGGTGCGGCGCCGCGCGCGCGCAGCCCCTCGGCCTGCGCGACGACCAGGTCGAGCTGACCGCGCAGTCCCGCCAGCGGCGTGCGCAACTGATGCGCCGCGTTCTCGATGAAGCGACGCTGCGCGTCCTGGGTCTCGCCGATCACCCGGAACAGCCGGTTCAGCGCATCGATCAGCGGCCAGGCTTCGGCCGGCGCCCCCTCGGCGGACAAGGGCTGCAGGTCCTCGGGGGAACGCACGCTGACCTGTTGCGCGAGCCGGCGCATCGGACGCAGCGCGTTTGCGATGCCGAGCCACAGCACGCCCATCACCAGCAGCAGGATGGACACATCCTGAACGACGCGGGAGATCACCATGTCGCGCAGCACCTCGTCGCGCTTGAGCGTGGTCTCCGCCACCAGCACGACCGCGCGCCCCAGCCGGGTGTCGGTCTCGTAGGCGATGCCGCGCATGCGCGCGCCGTGGACGACGCCGTCGTAGAACGTCTGCTGCCCGGTGCGCGCGGGACGCGGCAGTTCGCCGTCGCCCGCGATGGTGGCGCCGTCCGGCCCGAGCACCCGGAAGAACACGCGGTCGCGCGTGTCGATGCGCAGCAGACCGACCGACTGTTCGGACAGATCGAGGATGAGCCGTCCTTCATCCGCGCGCACGTGTGCCGCGAGCGCACTCGCAGTGTCGGCGAGGGCATCGTCGAAGCTGCGTTCGAGCGGGCCGTAGGTGAGGCGCGTCTCGATCGCCGAGGACACCAGGAGCACGAGGATCAGCGGCGCGACCAGCCAGCGCGACAGGCGGGCCTGGATCCCATCGCCGCCCCACCAGCGCGACCGCCACGACACACCGGTCACCGCGGCGCCTCCTCGAGCCGGTACCCGACGCCCCGCACGGTCCGCAGTTCGACGCCCGCGCCGGCGAGCTTCTGACGCAGCCGCGACACGTAGACCTCGATCGCGTTCGCGCCCAGGCTGTCGTCCCAGTCGCTGATCGCCTGCAGCAGGCGGACCTTGGGCACGACGGTGCCGGCATGGAGCAGCAGGTATTCGATCACCGCCCATTCGCGCGGCGGCAGATCGACGGGCACACCGTCGATGGTCAGGGTGCGCCGGGGCATGGACATGCACAGCGCTCCGAACCGCAGCGTGCCGCTCGACGCCTGGCCGGTGCGGCGCACCAGCGCCCGGCAGCGTGCGACGAGTTCGCGCAGCTCGAAGGGCTTGACCATGTAGTCGTCGGCCCCGAGGTCGAGCCCTTCCACGCGGTCGTCCATCCCGTCGCGCGCGGTGAGGATCAGCACGGGCACACGCAGCCCCCGGGCGCGCACGCGGCGAAGCAGATCGAGTCCGCTGGCCCCCGGCAGGCCGATGTCCAGGATCAGCAGCTCGTAGTGGCCGGTCCGCAGGGCCGTGTCGGCGCGTTCGGCGGACTCGACCCGGTCGACGGGAAATCCGGCGTCGCGCAGCCCCGCGCCGATCGCGTCGGCGACGATCGCGTCGTCCTCGACCAGCAGCGTTCGCATCGGCTCGCCTCCGGATGGAATCCGCACGGACCGCAGCGTCCGCGACGCCGCGATTATGAACCCGCCCCCGGACGCGCAGCCTCGCGATCCGGACCGGCGGACGACAGCGCATCGGGCGTCTCGGCATCCTCGCGGACACGGCCGGCGCGCGCGCGTCGACGGTCCTCCGGAATGCCGAAGCGGGCGAACAGCACGGGCAGCATCGTCAGCGTGAAGAACGTGGCGGTCACGATCCCGCCGACGATCACCACGGCGAACGGCCGCTGCGTCTCGGACCCGATGCCGTGCGACAGCGCCGCCGGCAGCAGGCCGAGACCGGCCATCAGCGCGGTCATCAGCACGGGGCGCAGACGCTCGGCCGCGCCGGCCACCACGGCGGCACGCAGCGTCATCCCCTCGCGAAGGTTCTCCACGAACTTCTCGACCATGATCAGGCTGTTCTGCACGCAGATGCCCGCCACGGCGATGAATCCGACCGCGGCCGACACCGACAGCGTGAGGCCCGAAAGCGCCAGTCCTGCGATGCCGCCGATCAGCGTGAAGGGCACCATCGCCAGCACGAGCATGGCCTGGCGGGCCGAGCCGAAGGCCCAGAACAGGAGGGCGAAGATCAGGGCGAGACTCGTCGGAACGATCACCGCGAGCCGCGCGAGCGCGCGCTGCTGATTCTCGAACTGACCGCCCCAGGTGATGCGATAGCCGTCCGGGAGCACGACCTCGCGCCCGACCCGGGCGCGCGCCTCGGCGACGTAACTGCCCTGGTCCCTGCCGCGCAGGTTCGCCTTCACGCTCACGCTGCGCCCGCCGGCCTCGCGGGCGATCCGCGAGGCCCCTTCGCGCAGCTCGACGGTGGCGAGTTCGCCGAGCGGCAGGGTGCCACCGGCCGGAAGCGCGATCGCCAGCCTGGACAGGTCGTCGATCGAGCCGCGCGCCTGCTGACCGAAGCGCATCACCACGTCGAACCGGCGGTCCCCCTCGAAGACCGCATTCACCGCCACGCCGCCGAAGGCCGCCGCAACCGCCGCATCGATGTCGCCGCTCGTCAGGCCATGCCGTGCGAGACGCAGCGCGTCCGGCGTGACGACGATCTCGGCCTGCCCGCCGACGCGGATCGCGGCCACGTCGGTGCCGCCGCGGGTCTCGCGCAGGATGCGCTCGACCTGCTGCGCCTTCTGCTGCAGCACCTCGAGGTCGGGTCCGTAGATCTTCACCGCGATCTCGCCCTTGACGCCCGACATCGCCTCTTCGACGTTGTCCTGGATCACCTGCGAGAAGTTCGTCGGCAGCCCGGGGATCGCGCGCAGCCGGGCGGACATGTCGGCGACGAGCGCCTCCTTGGAGCCGAACCGCCAGCTTCCATGCGGCTTCAGATCGGCCAGGATCTCGATGTTGTTGAGGCCCTTGGGATCGGTGCCGTCGTCGGGACGTCCGACCTGACCGATCACCGACTTCACCTCCTGGTAGTCGAGCAGCGTGTTGCGCAGGACGCGCTCGACCTGCTGCGACTGTTCCAGGCTCGTCGACGGCGGCAGCGAGACGGTCAGCCAGATGTTGCCTTCGTCGAGCTTCGGCAGGAACTCGCTGCCGAGCAGCGGCGCGGCCGCCGCCGCGGCCAGCACCAGCAGCACGCCGCTCGCGTGCAGCGGCGCGGGACGCTTCACCAGCGCCACCAGCATGCGCCGATGACCGGCGCGCAGCCGTCCGAGCCAGGCCAGGTCGGTCTCGACGATGGCGCGCCGACGCAGCAGCGACGCGGTGAGCGCGGGGACCAGCGTCAGGGTGAGCACGGTTGCGGCGACCAGCGCCGCGGCCAGCGTGAAGGCCACCGGCGCGAAGATGCGTCCCTCGACCCGCTGGAACGTGAAGATCGGCAGGAAGGCGAGGATGATGATCGCCTTGGAGAACAGGATCGGGCGGCCGAGCTCCGCGGCCACCTGGCGCAGCGTCCGGGTGCGCGCATTCACCGCGCCCGCCCCGCCGGGGTCGACCGGAGCGGCACCCGCCGCACGCGCCGCGCGCGAAGCCCGCGTCGCGTCGATGGCCAGGCGCACCATCACGGACTCGATCATCACCACGGCGCTGTCGACGATGATGCCGAAGTCGACCGCCCCGAGCGAGATCAGGTTCGCGGACACGCCCCGCGCATCGAGCGCGATGAACGCGGACAGCAGCGCCAGCGGAATCACCGCTGCGACGATCAGCGCGGCCATCCAGTCGCGCAGGAAGACCACGAGGATCGCGGTCACCAGCAGGGCGCCGAGCAGCAGGTTCTCGCCGACCGTGTGCACGGTGTGCGCGATCAGCTCGGTGCGGTCGTAGATCTTGCGGATCGACACGCCGTGCGGAAGACGACCGCCGCGGTTGAGTGCCTCGACGCGGTCCCGGAGGTCGTCGACCACGACGGCGGCATTGCCGCCCTTGGTCATCTGCACGATGCCTTCGACCACCTCGTCCCGCTCGTTGTACGAGACCGACCCCGAGCGCGGACGCCCCGCGACGCTGACGTCGGCGACGTCGCCGACGGTCACGGTGCGGCCCTCGTGCGCGGCGACGATGACGGCCGAGATCTGACGCGTCGACGTGAAGGCGCCGATCGCGCGCAGCACCTGGACCTCGCTGCCGCGCACCACGACGCCCCCTCCGACGTTCGCACCGCTCTCGGACAGGCCGCGGCGCAGCTGCTCGATCGTCACCTGATAGCGCGCCATGCGCGCCGGGTCGACCGCGACCTGATACTCGCGCACCGCCCCGCCGAAGGAGACGATGTCCGCGACGCCCGGCGTCATCCTGAGCGCGGGGCGCACGACCCAGTCCTGCAGCTCGCGCACCTGGAGCGGCGTCATGTCGGCGGGCGCGTCGATCACGTACCGGTAGATCTCCCCCACGGCCGTGGTCAGGGGCGCGAGCGCCGGCACCACCCCCGCGGGCAGGACGATCTGCTGCAGGCGTTCGAGCACGCGCTGACGCGCGAAGTAGTCGTCGGTGCCGTCCGAGAACGTCATCGTCACCACCGACAGCCCGGTGATCGACACCGAACGCAGCTGCGTCATCCGCGGGATGCCGCCCATCTCGCGCTCGATCGGCAGCGTGACGGCCCGCTCGACCTCGGCCGGCGCCTGGCCCGGGTACTGCGTGACCACCTGGACCTGCACGTCCTGCACGTCGGGGAAGGCCTCGATGGGCAGCGCGACGAACGCGCGCAGCCCGGCCGCGCAGAGCAGCACGGACAGGGCCCAGACCACGACACGCTGGCGGATCGACCCTTCGATCAGCCGGCTCAGCATGCAGTGCGTCCGTCGATGCGCACCCGGCCGCAGCAGCGTCGGGCGCATCGGGCGCGGCGCGCGCATCGGACGCGGCGTGCGCCGCGTACGTCGCAGGTCATGTCAGCCCCCCGTGGCCAGTTCGCTGACCAGCAGCTGCGCGCCCTTGACCACCACCCGACGATCGGCGAGCTCGGACCGCACGTAGCTCGACGTGGCGTCCTGGACGATGCGCTCGACGCGCTGGCGCGTGAACCGCCCGGGTGCCGACTCGACGAACACGTACTGGTTCACCCCGAGCGTGACCAGCGCCTCGTTCGGCAGCTTCCAGGCGGCCGGCGCATCGGGATCGCTGAAGGCCACGCGGGCGAACATCTCCGGCCGCAGCACACCGTCGGCGTTGTCGAGTGCGCACCGCACGGGAACCCGCCGCGTGACGGGGTCGAGGGCGGCACCGACCTTCTCGATCCGGGCGGAGAACGTCCGTCCGGGGAACGCGTCGACCTGGACCGTCGCCGACATGCCGACGTGCAGTCTCCCCAGCAGGGTCTCCGGCGAGTCCACCAGGATCCAGAGGCGCGACAGGTCGGAGATCGTGAACGCCGGCCGCTCGGCATCCGAGCGCAGCTCGAGCCCCGGCTGCACCGTGCGCTCGACCACGACGCCCGCCACCGGCGCCACCAGGGCCAGCGCGCCGCCCGCCCCTGCACCGTGCGCGAGATTGCGCAGCCTCAGGCGGGCACGCTCGAGCTCCGCCGACGCCTGAGCGGCGTCCGACTGCGCGGCCTCGAGGTCCTTGCGCGGGATCACGCCTGCGTCGAGCAGTTCGCCTGCGCGCGCGAGCGCCTTGCGCCGCTGAGCCGCTTCGGCTTCCGACTTGCGCACGTCCGCGATCGCGGCGAAGTATTCGGGTGCGTCGAGCGTGGCGAGGATCGCCCCGGCCCGGACCCGGTCGCCGGGCTCGGCGCCGATCGTCTGCACCCGCCCGGACACCGGCGTGAACACGCGCGCGGTGCGGTTCTCGTCGAACGCGACCCGCGCGTTCAAAGGCTCGCCCAGCGGCAGGGGGACCCGCTGCGCGGCTTCCATTCGCAGGTATTCCAGCTGGGGGGCGCCCGCCTGGTAGGCGACCCAGTCACGGTTGACTGCGGTGGCGGCCCGAACCGCGGGCGTCCCCTCGCCGGGCACGTCGGGCTCGGGTGCCGGACGTGGCGCATAGGGACGCAGCATCCATCCGAACACCA
>JAKOZZ010000451.1 GCA_029779755.1 Pseudomonadota bacterium | reverse complement strand
TCGGGGCTTCGCCCACGCTTCGTAGGCGGCGACCGCCTGCGGATCCCCGGCGAGCAGCAGGCGGTAGGTGACGCGGCTGGCCGGCTGGATCAGGCGGGTGGATTCGAGCGCATCGAGCCGGATCATCGCCCGCGGCGCGAAATTGACGAAGCTGGCCCCCCGGTCGGGCTCGAGCGTGATGACGCGCGCAACCGTCAGCCGTGACTCGCCGAGCTCGACCGTCGCGCCGGTGGAGACCCCCAGTGTCAGCAGCAGCTGCGCGTCGCCCCAGACCGTGCCGGGCGCCGGTGTGCCGGTGACGCTGGCGTCCGGGCCGTTCACCCGCTCGGCGGCGCGCAGCCGGCCGCGCAGCGGGTAGTTGTCGGAGACCGCCTTGATCGCCGCCAGCTGCGGCCGGCCGTCGGCCACGACCATGCTCGGGAAGTTGACGGTCTCGGCCACTTCCAGGCCGCGACGGCGGGCTTCGTCGCGGAACTCGGCGGCGACCGGCTGGTCGGCGGCCAGCACCAGATCGGCACCAAGCAGCTGACGCGCCTCGACCGACAGCGCCGCGCGCATGCGGTCGACGAAGACGCCCACGCTGGCCAGCGCGGCGACGGCGACGACGAGCGCCGCCAGCAGCAGGCGCAGCTCGCCGGCGCGCCAGTCGCGGCGCGTCAGCTGCCAGGAGAATTGCAGGGGGTTCACGTCGGAGACCTCGGGGTTCGGTAAGAGCGGCGGCGCAACGGGACACGGCGGTGCAGCGACGGACGCGCCCGGAGGGCCGATCAGGTCAGTCGTGCCGCGGCCGCACGGCTTGCAGTGTGCCACCACGGGCCGGTGCGGCCTCCGCTAAGATCGACCGCCCCGACCCTTCTGCGCGGCTCCTGCGATGAGAACCCTGAACTGGTACTTCGATTTCGTGTCCCCGTATGCCTACCTGCAGAGCGCGCGGCTCGAGGAGTTCGCCGAGCACGTGCTGGTGCGCTGCCATCCCGTGCTGTTCGCCGGCATGCTCCAGCACCACGGGCACAAGGGGCCGGCGGAGATCGCGTCCAAGCGGCGCTTCACCTACGAGCACGTGACCTGGCTGGCGCAGCGCAACAACATCCCGCTGACCTGGCCGGCGCACCATCCATTCAACCCGCTGCCGCTGCTGCGGCTGGCGATCCTGCTCGACGCGCCGATCGACGTGGTGCGCCGGCTGTTCGCGTTCGTGTGGCGCGACGGGCATCTGCCCGACGATCCGGTGGCCTGGCATGCGCTGCTCGAGGAGTTGAAGGTGGCGCCCGAGGAACTCGACGCGCCCGAGGTCAAGGAGGCGCTGCGCGAGGACACCCGCACCGCCATCGAGGCGGGCGTGTTCGGCGTGCCGACGGTGGAACTGGACGGCCAGCTGATCTGGGGCTTCGAAGCGACCGACATGGTGCGCGCGAAGATCGCCGAGGACGCGTTCTTCGACAGCCCGGCGATCGTCGCGGCGCGCAGCGTGCCGGCGGGCGTCCAGCGGCGGACCTGACGGTGGACGGTCCGCCTGCCGAGCCTGAGGGGGAACGGTCCGCCGGCCGGACCCGGGCCGGGCCGGGGCCCGAACGGATCGCCCGCCGGGGCCCGGCGGGGTCGGCAGCGCGCCGGAACGCTAGGCGTCGAGCTCCAGCGCCTTGCGGTGCGCGTGCTCGGCGCTGACGTTCAGCAGCTCGCCGATGGCGCGGTAGTCGTCGGGCAGCGCGGGGTTGTCCCAGCCGCGCTGCGTGTGGCGGGCGAGGTTCACGGACAGCACCACGTTGCGCACGCGCGGATGGCCGAACTGGCGATGGTCGGTGATCTGCGCGAGCAGCTCCGGCAGGCGCCAGGCCTCCATGAGGCCATGCTGCAGGTCGAGCGGGTCGACGTTGAGCACCGCACGCTGCACGACCGACGAGCGCGCCGCCGGGTCGGCCAGCAGGCGATGGCGGATCTCGTGCGCCAGCAGCGGTGCGTGGCACCACAGCAGCATCTCGACGAAATCGTGCAGGAACGCGGCCTCGCGGATGACCTCGGCGTCGTGGTCCATCCGGTGGACGGCGAAGCCCAGCGCGAAGTGGGCGGCACGGAAGGCGCGGGTGACGACCTCCTCCAGTCCGTGCAGCGCCATCGGATCGTCCTTCAGCAGGTCCTCCACGCAGGTCATCCCGGTGAACTTGCGGAAGAACGGCGACACGCCCATCAGCACCAGCGAACTGGTCACCGTCTCGGAATCGGTGACGACGCGGGACGACCGGCGCTCCGCCGCGAACACCAGCACCTTCAGCGTCATCAGCGGGTCGCCCTGCACGATGCTGACGAAGTCCGACGGCGACACGTCGTCCTCGTTCTCGCGCAGCCGCTCGATCGCGTCGATCGTCCGCCGGAACACCGGGATGTCGGCGCGCCGGAAGTACGAGATCCAGTTTTCGAGCTGCTGAAACGGTTTGGTGAGCATCGGACCACTACGCAGGAAAGACGACTTCTGTTCTCCTGTATCGGCATTCCGGGCGCGCGCTTGAGCCCCGAAGCGTTCGCCGTTGCGTTCGTCTCGGCGCGCCGGCGACCGCAGGCCCCCGCGATTGCGCCCACCGAGGCTGCGCCAACCGGTGCCGTGCCGCCCGCTACAGCGCCGCGGCCAGCAGCTGCCGCGTGTAGGCGTGCTGCGGATCGGCGAACAGGCGGCCGGTCTCGCCCGACTCGACCACCACGCCATCCTTCATCACCAGCACGCGGTGCGCGATCGCCTGGATCACGGCCAGGTCGTGGGTGATGAACAGGTAGCTCATCCCGTACTTGCGCTGCAGTCCGACCAGCAGCTCGAGCACCTGGCTCTGCACCGACACGTCCAGGGCCGACGTGGGCTCGTCGAGCAGCATCAG
>JAKOZZ010000449.1 GCA_029779755.1 Pseudomonadota bacterium | reverse complement strand
TCCAGTCCCAGTCGCCCGACGGGCACTCCCAGGCGCGCGTGCGCAACGCGGGCGCTGCGACGCCGGCGTTGTTGCACAGCACGTGCACGGCGCCGAAGGCCGCATAGGCGGCGTCGGCCAGCGCGTCGACCTCGGCGCCCGACATCACGTCGGTGCGCCGCGACACCACCTCGGCGCCCGCCGCACGCAGGCGCGCTTCGGTGGCCGCCAGGGGCCCGGCCTCGATGTCGGCCAGGACCAGCTTCATGCCTTCACGCGCGAAGCGCTCTGCCATCGCCAGACCGATGCCGCTGGCGCCGCCGGTGACGACCGCCACCCGGCCCTTCAGTTCCTGCATGTCTCCTCCCGCAGTTGATCGTTCGAAACCGGCTGCCCCGTGTGTTCCTTGCGCCGGGTCGGGCGATTGGCGAAGATCGTCGCTTCGCACCCGCGGCACTATGGTACGGGCATTGCGCCGCACCGGGCGCGCCGGGCCGGAGCTGCGACAGCCCCCGACCCGCAGAGATCGTCGCGCCGCCCCCACCCCCGTCTGCCGGACCCCCTGCCCCATGCCCGATCCGAATCGCGACCCGTCTCGACTGCCGCCGAGCCTGTGGGCCGAGACCGCCGAACCCGCCCCCGCCACGGCGCCCTTGCCCGCGGGGGAGCACCGCTGCGACCTGCTGGTGATCGGCGCCGGCTTCACCGGTCTGTCGGCCGCACTGCACGCCGCCCGGGAAGGCATTCCGACGATGGTGCTGGAAGCCGCCGAGATCGGCTGGGGCGCATCGGGCCGCAACAACGGGCTGGCGATCCCGGCACTCACGCGGGCCGACCCGGACGTGCTGGTGGCCGCGTTCGGTGCCGACAAGGGCGAATCGGTGGTGTCGATCCTGCGCGACTCCGCGCAGTTCCTGTTCGATCTGGTGCGCGCGCACGACATCCGCTGCGAGGCGCGCCAGACCGGCTGGCTGCAGCCCGCGCACCGCGCCAGCCGCATGGCGCTGGCGCGCGCCCGCCACGCGCAGTGGCAGCGCCGCGGCGCACCGGTGGACCTGCTGGACCGCGACCAGGTCGAAGCCCTGACGGGCACACGGTTCTGGCATGGCGGCTGGATCAACCGCAGCGGCGGTCACATCAACCCGCTGGGCTTCGCACGCGGGCTGGGGCGCGCCGCGATCGACGCGGGTGCGCAGGTGTGCACCCGCAGCCCCGTGACCGCGCTCGCGCGCGACGGCGACGGCTGGCGCGCGACGACGCCGCAGGGCACGGTGCGGGCGCGCGCCGTCGTGCTGGCCACGCATGGCTACACCGGACTGTTCGCGCCGTCCCCGTGGCCCGACCTGGCCCGCACGATGGTGCCGACCCGCTCGTACCAGATGGCGACGCGCCCGATCCCGCCCGCCCTGCGCGCCGGCATCCTGCCGACCGACGTCGCCATGTCCGACACCCACAACGACCTGCACTTCGCCCACTGGGATGCCGAAGGCCGGCTCGTCACCGGGGGCGCGCTGGTGATCCCCCTCGGCTACGCGCACCGGCTGCGCGCGCGCATCAGTGACCGCTGGCTGCGCGTGTACCCGCAGCTCGCCGCGCTCGGCACGCTGCAGTTCGACCACGTGTGGCACGGCTATTTCGCGTCGACCCCCGACCGCATCCCGCGGTTCCATCGGCTGGCCGACGGCGTGGTGACCTGGCTGGGCTGCAACGGTCGCGGCGTGGCGCTGGGCACCGCGCTCGGGCCGGTGCTGGCCGACGCGGCGCTGGGACGCGCCGAGGCGCTGGCCCGGCTGCCCTTCGAAGCGCCGCGCCCGGTGGCTGCCCAGGCCGCCGTCAAGCGCCTGGCGATGGCGGCGATGCTGTACTACCGCTGGCTGGACGGGCGGGACTGATTCCGAGGCGGGACGGGCGCCCGCCCGGCGCGAGATCGGCACCCGCCGAGCGCGGGTGGCGCGGACCTTCCGGTCCGCTCAGCCCGGGATCTCCGGTTCGACGAGTGCGGCCAGCTGCGCGAGCGATTCCTGCCAGCCGAGATGGCAGGCTTCGAGCGGGATCACATCCGGAATGCCCGCCTGCACGATGTCCAGTGCCGTGCCGCACGACACGGGCGTCAGATCGACCGTCACCTCGATCGTGCCCGGCAGGTTCGGGTCGTCGAAGCGGTCGGTGTAGCGGATGCGGGCATGCGGCGTCAGCTCGAGATACTCGCCGCCGAACGCGTGGGCGTTGCCCGATCCGAAGTGCGTGAACGACATGCGGAAGCTGCCGCCCACCCGCAGGTCCTGGTGGTGCATCTTCGCGGTGAACCCGTTGGGCGGCAGCCACTTGGCCATCGCATCCGCGTCGAGGAAGGCCCGATAGACGCGTTCGGGGGGCGCGCGCAGCACGCGGTGGAGTCGGACGGTACCGGGCATGGCAGAACTCCTGGTGGGGATGCGCGGAGGAACACCGGAGCGGGACGGCACGCGCGCCGCACAGGACACGCGCGCCGTCACGCACTCAGACGCGCTCGAACACCGCGGCCAGCCCCTGGCCGCCGCCGATGCACATCGTCTCCAGACCATAACGCACGCCGCGCCGCTGCATCTCGCGCGACAGCGTGGTCAGGATGCGCACGCCGGTCGCGCCGACCGGGTGGCCCAGGGAGATGCCGGATCCGTTGACGTTCATGCGCTCGAAGTCGCCCGCACCGAACTTCCACTCGCGCGTGCACGCCAGCACCTGGGCGGCGAACGCCTCGTTCAGCTCGATCAGGTCGATGTCGCTGAGCGCAAGGTTGGCGCGGGCCAGTGCCGCCTTGGTGGCGGGCACCGGGCCGATGCCCATGCGGCTCGGCTCGACCCCGGCCGCAGCCCACGACACCAGGCGCACCAGCGGGCGCAGGCCCAGGCGCTCGGCCGTGGCGCGCTCGGCGACGATGCACACCGCCGCGCCGTCGTTCTGGCCGCTGGCGTTGCCGGCGGTCACGGTGGCGTCGTCGTCGCTGCCCAGCATCACCGGGCGCAGCTTGCCCAGCGTCTCGAGCGTGGTCTCGGCACGCGGATGCTCGTCGCGGGCGATCACCTCCTCGCCCTTGCGGGTCTTCACCCGCACCGGGACGATCTCCTCGGCGAAGCGGCCGTCGTTGATCGCGGCGACCGCACGGCGATGCGATTCGGCGGCCAGACGGTCCTGCTCGTCACGGCCGATCGAATAGTCGCGCCGCAGGTTCTCGGCGGTCTCGAGCATGCCGCCCGGCACCGGATAGCGGAACCCGCCCGCGGTCACGCGGCCGCGACCGAGCCGGTCGTGCATCCGCACCTGGCCGCCCTGCGACCCCCAGCGGATGTCCTCGGAGTAGTACTCGGCGCGGCTCATGCTCTCGACGCCGCCGGCGAGCACCAGCGAGCACACGCCGGTCTGCACGCGCATCGCGGCATCGAGCACCGCCTGCAGGCCCGAGCCGCAGCGGCGGTCGAGCTGAAGGCCGGGCACCGTCACCGGCACGCCGGCGTCGAGGGCGGCCACGCGCCCGATGGCAGGCGCCTCGCCGTTCGGGTAGCACTGACCGAAGATCACGTCCTCGATCAGGGCCGGATCGATCTTCGTGCGCTCGATCAGCGCTTCGATCACGGTGCGGCCGAGGTCGGCCGCCGGCACGTCCTTGTACATGCCGCCATAGCGGCCCACCGCGGTGCGCAGCGGTTCGCAGATCACGACTTCCTTCATCGCAGACTCCTCATGGTGTGGTTCGGTTCCGCCGCCCGCCGGATGCCCGCGCAGGCAACGGCGCGCACGATCGGCCGACGTCGCGGCCGGCGGGTTCACCGGTCGTCAGGACGGGCGTCGTCGGAGATCTGGAATTATGCCGCGTCGATGCACACGGCCCGCTCGACGACCAGCGCGCTCTGCCGCCAGTGCTGTTCGAGCTGGGCGGGCGCGCGCAGGTCCCGGCCCAGCACCGCCGACAAGGTGTGCGTGTTCGACAGGTAGAAGTAGCCCAGCGCGGCGATCGCGATGTACAGCTCGTTGGCGTCGATGCCGTCCCGGAACACGCCGGCCGCGCGGCCGCGCGCCAGCAGCACCTCCAGCATGCCGACCACCGGCGTCACCAGTTCGTCGAGCTTGCCCGACTTGCGCAGATGCCGGGCCTGCTGCAGGTTCTCGCTGTTGACCAGCCCGATGAACTCGGGGTGCTCGAGGTAGTAGCGCCACACGAAGCGGCAGAACTCGATCAGCGCCGCGCGCGGCTCGAGCCGGTCCAGGTCCAGGCTCTGCTCGGCCAGGCGCAGCGACTCGTACACCCCCTCGAGCACTTCCCGGTACAGGCCGTCCTTGCTGCCGAAGTAGTAGTACACCATCCGTTCGCTGCAGCGCGCCCGCACGGCGATGCGGTCGCCGCGCGCACCGGCGTAGCCGTGGCGCGTGAACTCCTGCGTCGCCGCGGCGAAGATGCGTGCACGCGTGGCCTCGGGGTCGCGGCGCCGGCGCGGACGTTCGGCGTCGCTCATGCGGCCCCCGATGCCCTGCCGCGCGCCACCGTCACGCGCCCCCGGGCACGCCGAGGAACGCGTCGCGCACCTGCGTGTCGGCCAGCAGATCGTGCATCGAGCCCGTGAAGCGCACCTGGCCCTTCTCGAGCACGCAGGCCCGGTCGGCCACCGCCGCGGCGAACGCGAGGTTCTGCTCGGACAGCAGCACCGAGAGCCCCTGCGACTTGAGTTCGACAATGGTGCGCGCCATCTGCTCGACGATCAGCGGCGCCACCCCCTCCGACGGTTCGTCGAGCAGGACCAGCCGCGGGTTGCCCATCAGGGTGCGCGCCACGGTGAGCATCTGCTGCTCACCGCCGCTCATGCGTCCGCCCGGCCGGTCGGGCATCGCCGCCAGGTTCGGGAACAGCGCGAACAGCCGCTCCACCGTCCAGGCGGGTGCATCGGCACGGGGCGGGCGGCGACCGACCTCGAGGTTCTCGAGCACGGTCAGGTCGGTGAAGATGCGCCGGTCCTCGGGCACCCATCCGATGCCCAGCCGGTTGACCCGGTGCGGGTCCATGCCCGCGAGGTCGCGGCCGTCGAAGCGCACGCGGCCCGCGACGCGCGCCATCAGCCCCATGATCGCCTTCATCGTGGTGCTCTTGCCGGCGCCGTTGCGCCCCATCAGCGCGACGACCTCGCCGGGGCGCACCGACAGATCGACGTCGAAGAGGATCTGCGCGCGCCCGTACCACGCACACAGGCGCTCGACGGACAGCAGCGGTGCGGCGGCGCCTGCGGCAGCGACGGCGTCGGCCCCGGACCGACCGGTCATGCCAGGCCTCCCGCGTGCAGACGACCGCTGCCCAGGTACACCTCGGCGACCTCGGCGTTGCCGCGGATCTCGTCGGGCGCGCCCTGTGCGATCAGCCGACCGCGCGCCAGCACCATGATGCGGTCGGCATGCGCGAACACCACGTCCATGCTGTGCTCGGTGAACAGCACGCCGATGCCGCGCTCCTTGACCAGGCGCCGCGTGAGGATCATCAGCGCGCTGCGCTCGCGCGGGGCCATCCCGGCGGTGGGCTCGTCCATCAGCAGGAGCGACGGACGGTTCGCCAGCGCGACCGCCAGCTCCACCGTCTTGATGTCGCCGTAGGCCAGCGCACTGCAGGGCTGGTCGGCGAGCGCCCGCAGACCGACCTGGTCGAGCAGCTCGAGCGCCTCGACACGATGCATCGCCGCGGCCCGCGGCCACCACTTCAGCAGCTGCCGCTCGCGCGACAGCAGCGCCACCTGCACATTCTCGGCCACGGTCATCGACGCGTACGTGGCGGCCACCTGGAACGTGCGCCCCACGCCGAGGCGCCAGATGGCGCGCGGGCGGAACCCGGCGATGTCGCGCCCGTCGAGCCGCACCGCGCCGCGGTCGGGCTGGAGCTGACCGTTGATGCAGTTGAAGCAGGTGGACTTGCCGGCTCCGTTCGGCCCGATCATCGCGAGCAGCTCGCCGCGGGCCAGCCGGAACGACACGCCGTCGACGGCGGCGATGCCGCCGAACGCCTTGTGCAGGTCCTGCACGTCGAGCAGCGGCGTCGCACTCATCGCCGCCCCCCCGCCGCAGCCGCGCCGGCGTCGTCGGTGCCGCGCATCCGCGCCACCAGCGCGAGCAGCCCGCCTGCGATGCCCTGCGGGAACAGGATGACCAGGCCGAGCACCACCGCACCCAGCAGCGCGCGCCAGTACTCGGTGGCGCGCGACACCGAATCCTGCAGCCAGGTGAACACGCCGGCGCCCACCACCGGCCCGGCCAGCGTCTGCACGCCGCCCAGCAGCACCATCACCAGCCCGTCGACCGAGCGCCCGACCGAGATCGCCTCCGGCGAGATCGACCCTTTCGCGAACGCGAACAGCGCGCCGGCCAGGCCGCAGAACAGGCCGGCGACCGAGAACGCGATCCAGTGCTGTCGCACCACGTCGATGCCGGTGGCCTCGGCCCGCAGCGGCGAGTCGCGCCCGGCGCGCATCGCGTACCCCAGCGGGGAGAACAGCAGGCGACGCAGCAGGTACAGGCTCGCCCCCACGGTGGCCAGCGTCAGCCAGTAGTACGCGGTCTTGGACGACAGCCACTCCGCCGGCCAGATGCCGACCAGGCCGTTGCTGCCGCCGGTGACGTCGTCCCACTGGAACACCACCGACCAGACGATCTGCGCGAACGCCAGCGTGAGCATCGCCAGGTACACGCCCGACAGCCGCACGGCGAACCAGCCGAACACGACCGCGCCGACCAGCGCCACGAGCGGCCCCAGCACGAGCGCCGCCTCCATCGGCAGCGCCGCGCCGCGCAGCAGCAGCGCGGCCCCGTAGGCGCCGAGCCCGAAGTAGGCGGCGTGCCCGAACGAATGCATGCCGCCGGGCCCCATCACGAAGTGCAGGCTGGCCGCGAACAGCGCTGCGATCAGCATGTCGATCAGCAGCACCGTCGCGTAGGGGAACTGCTCGCCCAGCCACGGCACCATCAGCAGCACGGCGAACACGCAGGCCACCGCCAGCTGCGCGCCGCGCCCCATCGGGCGCATCGGCGCCTCGGCCTCGGCCGCGCTGCGCACGTTCGCCTGCGGCCGGCCCAGCAGCCCCCATGGCCGCCACACCAGCACGGCGGCCATCACGAGGAACTCGACGACCAGCGTGAGCTTCGACATCGAGAAGATGGTGCCGAACAGCTCGACCGTGCCCAGGCCGTAGCACAGCGCCTTGATCTCGGCGATCAGCAGCGCCGCCAGGTAGGCACCGGGAATGCTCCCCATGCCGCCCACCACCACGACCACGAAGGCCTCGCCGATGGTGGTGAGATCGAGTCCGAGGTTGGCGGGCTCGCGCGGCAGCTGCAGCGCGCCGCCCAGCGCGGCCAGTGCCGAGCCGAGTGCGAACACACCGGTGAACAGCCAGGCCTGGTTGACCCCGAGCGCGCCCACCATCTCGCGGTCCTGCGTGGCCGCGCGGATCAGGATGCCCGCGCGCGTGCGCCGCAGCAGCAGCCACAGCGCCAGCAGCACCACGGGACCGACGAAGATCAGGAACAGGTCGTACTGCGGAAACGCGCGCCCGAGGATGTCGACCGCCCCTTTCATGCCGGGCGCCTTCGGACCGAAGAGGTCTTCCGGCCCCCAGATCCACAGGGCCGCATCGCGCAGGATCAGCACGACCGCAAACGTGGCGAGCAGCTGGAACAGCTCGGGCGCGTGATACACGCGCCGCAGCACGCCGATCTCGATCAGCGCGCCCAGCGCGCCCACCGCGAGCGCGGCGAGCAGCACGCCGGCCCACCAGGCCACGCCACTGTCGCCCAGCACACCGACCAGCGTGTACGCCACGTACAGGCCGATCATCGTCATCGAGCCGTGCGCGAAGTTCACGATGCGGCTGACGCCGAAGATCAGCGACAGCCCCACCGCGATCAGGAACAGCGTCGAGGCGCCCGCCAGCCCGTTGAGCAGCTGGACGGCCAGACCGGACATCATCGGCGGAACCCTGCGCGGGACCGGGTCATTGCGCCGGACGCAGCTTCTTCACTTCCTCGTCCGACGGCAGCACGGCCGCGCCGTCGATGTAGCGGAAGTCCTTCATCACGCCGCGCCCCTGGTTGACCGCCGTGACCCCGACGTACGCGCCCATCGTCGACTGGTTGTCGGACGCGCGGTAACGGATCGGGCCCCACGGCGACGACAGGCCGAGGTTGGCGAATGCGGCAATCAGCTTCTCGGTGTCGGTGCTGCCCGCCTTGCGGATGGCCGCGGCCAGCGAGTGCAGCGACGTGTAGCCGATGATCGAGCCGAGGCGCGGGTACTCCTTCCACTTGCGCTGGTAGGCGGTCAGGAAGCGCTCGTGCTCGGCGGTCTTGATGCTGTACCACGGATACCCGGTCACCCACCAGCCGACGGGGGCCTCGTCACGCAGCGGGTCGAGGTACTCGGGCTCGCCCGACAGCAGCGAGAACACCG
>JAKOZZ010000444.1 GCA_029779755.1 Pseudomonadota bacterium | reverse complement strand
TCCCGTGCCGCGCGCGGTGGTCGAGGACATCCTGACCGTGGCGTCGCGCGCCCCGTCGGGCACCAACATCCAGCCCTGGAAGGTGCACGTGATGGTGGGCGCCTCGAAGACCGAGCTCACCCGCAAGATCCTCGAAGTCTTCAACGACCCGGACGAAGCCGCGAAGCACACCGAGGACTACCCGTACTACCCCGAGAAGTTCGTTTCGCCCTACATCGACCGCCGGCGCAAGATCGGCTGGGACATGTACGGCCTGCTCGGCATCGGCAAAGGCGACACCGACAAGATGCGCGCGCAGTCCGCCCGCAACTACATGTTCTTCGACGCCCCCGTCGGGCTGATGTTCGTGATCGACCGGGCCATGCGCCAGGGAAGCTGGCTCGACTACGGCATGTTCATCCAGAACGTGATGATCGCCGCGCGTGCGCGCGGGCTCGACACGTGTCCGCAGCAGGCGTTCTCGCGCTTCCACCGGGTGATCGAGGCGCACCTGCAGCTGCCGGACGAAGAGATGGTGGTGTGCGGCATGGCGCTGGGATTCGCCGACAACGATGCCCCGGTCAACCGGCTGACGACCGAGCGCGAGCCGGTGTCGGGATTCGCCCGTTTCCACGGCTTCTGATGCGCATGCGCGACAGATGATCGGGGGAGTATCCCCGCTCGTCATGTCGCGCCTGAGAAATCGGCGCTAATTGCCTATTTCTCCAGGGCATTTTTGCTACACTGGCGCCGCCCGTTCTGGTCTGGCAGCGGTTTGCCGGCAGCGTTCCCGGGCGACGGAGATTCCAGGATGCCCAAACGCGTACCGCTTCTGCTGTTCGTGCTCTGCTGCGCCGCTGCGGTGCTGTCGCCTTCGCAGGCGTCGGCCCGCCCGGCGTCCGACCAGAAGCGGGTCGTGCAAAAGTCCGCATCCGAAAAGGGCGGCGGTGCGCGTGCTGCGACGACCGCCCGTGTGGCGGGCGCGCCGGCGAAGGCCGGGCGCGCGGCCCCCGTCGCACGCGTGGCGGCAGGCCCTGCGCGGGCCGATGCCCGTGGCGCCCGTTCCGCGGACCGCGGTGATGCCGCCCGGCGCGGGGCGCCGGCTTCGGTGGCGCTCGACCGGCCGGCCGGCCGGCATGCCGATCGCCGGCGTGCTGCGGCCCCCGCCGTCGCCGCGGCCGATGCCAAGGCGGGCGCGCGTCGCGGCCAGGCCCTCGCGGCCGCCGACACCCGCCTGGTTCGGCGCAACGGCCGTCTGGTACGTGTGCCGGTCGTCGCGCAGCCCACCGTGATGGCGCGCCCCTCGATCGGCCAGGCCATCGGCCTGCATGCGGTCGAAGATCCGCTCGACCTGCGCTCGTCCGTCGCCATGGTCGTCGACCAGCAGACCGGCGAGACGCTGTTCTCCAAGAACGCCCAGGCCGTGCTCCCGATCGCCTCGATCACCAAGCTGATGACGGCGCTCGTCGTGCTCGATGCGAACCTGCCGCTCACCGATCCGGTCGAGGTGTCGGAGCTCGACATCGACACGGAGAAGGGCAGCCGCTCGCGCCTGCGTCCGGGCACG
>JAKOZZ010000440.1 GCA_029779755.1 Pseudomonadota bacterium | reverse complement strand
GCGCCGTCCTTGCCCATGCTGTAGAGGTCGTAGTCGGAGTTCAGCGGCGACAGGTTCTTGCGTTTGCGCGCCTGCCCATTGCCCTGCTGGGTCTCCAGGTTCAGGTACTGGTACGGATAGCCCCAGGGGTCGCGCAGGGTGCGCATGTTGATCGCCGCCAGGCCGTCGGGCAGGCTGCGGTGGTTGGTGCGGTACTCGTGCAGCTTCTGCGCGATCAGCAGCATGTCGTTGACCGCGCGCGCGACACGGGTCTTGTCCATGTAGTAGTCGTAGCCGGACAGGGCCATCGTGCCCAGGATGCCGGTGATGCCGACGGCGACCAGGAGTTCGACGATCGTCATGCCGCGGTGTCGGCCGCGGCCGGTGCGGGCGTGCTGTGAGGGCGGACGGTGCATCGAAGCAAACGAGCCGGTGATCGGTGAAGGGGAGGCTGCGTGTGACTGTCGTTCCGAAGGGTGCGCGTGGCGATCGGGCACGGTACGCGACGATCGCCTTGCCGATGGCCGCTCATCCGGCGACCACTTGGGTGGCGTCGGCAAGCGCGTCGACCCGATTGTCGCGGCGTCCGCGCGGCGCCGATCGCAGGAAAACACCCGGATTTTCCCACTGTTTTTCGCATTCCGGTAAACCGTTCGCGGCGCTACGCTGACCGTCTGGAGTGGGCCAAGAGGCGGTTCCGATGCGGATCAACATGCCCGTCACCGGGCGTGAAGTCGATTTTCCCGAGAGCGAGACGCTCGTCTCGACGACCGACGCGCGCGGCGTCATCACGCACTGCAACGAGGCGTTCGTCCGCATCAGCGGCTACGACTACGACGAACTGATCGGCCAGCCGCACAACCTGGTGCGGCATCCCGACATGCCGCCCGAGGCGTACCGCGACCTGTGGTCGACGATCGGCCACGGCCGGCCCTGGAGCGGCGTGGTGAAGAACCGCTGCCGCAACGGCGACCACTACTGGGTGCTGGCGAACGTCACGCCGGTGATGGCGGGCGGCAAGCCGCGCGCCTACATGTCGGTGCGGCTCAAGCCGTCGCGCGCGCAGATCCGAGAAGCCGAGGCCTTGTACGCGCGGCTGCGCGCCGAACGCGGGTCGGCCCGACCAACCCTCCGCCTGCACGCGGGCGGCGTGCGGCGCGTCGGCTGGCGCGACGCGCCCGGCCGGCTGCACCGGCTCACGCTCGATCACCGGCTGGCGATCGGTCTGCTGGCGGCGATCGGCGTCGGCTTCGCGCCCGCGCTGCTGCCGCCTGCCGCCACCGCTGCGGTCGGCGGGGCAGGGGCCGTGCATCTGGCCGGTGCCCTCGCGGGCGCGGCGGGCGTGCTGGCCTGGTTTCGCCGCGCGGTGACCCGCCCGCTGGCCGCCGCGAACCGCCTGGCCGGCGAAGTGGCGGGCTGCAACCTCGACGGCGACATCCGGTTCGACCGCACCAGCCCGCTGGGCGCGCTGATGCGCCGTCTGTGGCTGGTCAACCTCAACATGCGCGCGATCGTGACCGACGTGCGCGCCGAAGTGCGCGGCATGACCGACGCCACCGCGGCCATCGCGCAGGGCAGTGCCGACCTGGCGGTGCGCACGCAGGGACAGGCCGGCGCCGTGCGCGACACGGTGGCGTCGATCGAGCACATGGCAACGTCCATCCAACAGACGGCGGAGGTCGTGCAGCGGGTCGCCGACCTGAGCCAGTCGGCCAACGGACGGGCGGATCAGGGCGGCGCGCACGTGCAGGGCACGATCGCCGCCATGGACGGCATCGCGCAGACCTCGAAGAAGGTCTCCGAGATCATCCAGGTGATCGAGGGGATCGCGTTCCAGACGAACCTGCTCGCGCTGAACGCGGCGGTCGAGGCGGCGCGCGCCGGCGAGCAGGGGCGCGGCTTCGCGGTGGTGGCGGCCGAGGTGCGCGAACTGTCACGCCGCAGCACGACGGCCGCACACGAGATCCGGGGACTGATCGCCGAATCGATGCGCGCCGTGTCCGACGGGGTGAAGAGCGTCGATCAGGCCGGTTCGACGATGGGCGCGGTCGTCGAATCGGTCGATTCGGTGGCGGGGCTCACGGGGCGCATCCGCGACGCGGCCACCGATCAGGCCGACGGCATCGGGCGCATCAGCGACGCGATCACGCAGGTCGACACGATCACCCGCCAGAACGCGGATCTGGTCGCCGCATCGGCGGCGGCCAGCGAGGCACTGCAGAAGCGCGCACAGACCCTGGTGCGCGCGGTGCAGATCTTCAGGCTGACGGGCCCCCGGGGCTGACCGCGGGCAGGAAGCCCTTCAGCGCATCGAGCACCAGGTTCGGACGCTCGGCCATCATCGCGTGGCCGCAGGCGGGCAGCGTCACGCTGCGCGCGTCCGCCATCGCCTGGGCCAGGCCGCGCGCGGCCTTGGGTGGCGTCATCTGGTCGCGCGCACCGCTCACGAACAGCGCCGGGCACTGCAGGGCCTTCGCCCGCTCCAGGCCGCCCGCGTACGCGTTGCACGCACTGAAGTCGTTGAACAGCACGCCCGGGGCCTGACGCTGCATCAGCCGCAGGTTCTCGTTGTAGACCGAGAAGCCCGGGCCCGGATTGCCCGGCCGGTGGTTGATGCCCGAATGCGACCACAGGTCGATCATGTCGAAGGCGCGCGGCTCATCGTCGCGGGCGGCGTTCAGCAGCACGTCGGACACCTTCATGGGGAACGCGCAGCCGCACAGCGCCACACGCTCGACGCGGTCGGGCGCCTGGCCGGCGGCCTCGAGCGCGATCAGCGATCCCATGCTGTGGCCGACGATGGCCGCGCGTGCCGCACCGGCCGCGGTCATCAGGTCCAGCACCCAGGCCGCCATCGATTCGATCGTGTCGCGCACCGGCCCGGCGCTGCGGCCGTGCCCGGGCAGGTCGACGGCCAGCACGCCGCAGCCGTGATGCGCGAGGTAGCGCGTCTGCAGGATCCACACGCTGTGGTCGTGCTGTGCGCCATGCACGAACACGACCGTGGGGCGCTGCGGATCGAACGGCTTGCCGCCGGTGTACGCATAGGCCGGGCGGCCGGCAACTTCCAGCATCATGGGTCGGGTCTCCGTGCCGCTCAGGCTTTCTCGGCAGCCTTGAAGGCGCGTTTCAGGTCGGAAATGAGGTCGTCGGGATCCTCGAGCCCCACCGACAGCCGCAGCGTGCCTTCGGTGATGCCGGCGGCCGCCAGTGCGGCGGCGTCCATGCGGAAGTGCGTGGTCGAGGCCGGATGGATGACCAGCGAGCGGGCGTCGCCGACGTTGGCGAGGTGCGAGAAGACCTGCAGCGACTCGACGAAGCGGCGGCCGGCGGCGCGGTCGCCTTTCAGGTCGAAGCTGAACACCGCACCGGCGCCGCGCGGCAGCAGCCGCTGCGCCAGGGCGTGGTCGGGGTGGCTGGGCAGCGCCGGGTGCGCGACCCGGGCAACCATCGGGTGCGCGGACAGGAACTCGGCCAGGCGGCGCGCATTGTCGACGTGGCGCTGCATGCGCAGCGACAGGGTCTCGATGCCCTGGAGGATCTGGAACGCGTTCATCGGGCTCATGCAGGCGCCGAAGTCGCGCAGGCCCTCGCGGCGCGCGCGCAGCAGGAAGGGCGCCACCGTCGACTCCTCGGAGAACACCATGCCGTGGAAGCCCTCGTACGGCGCGGTGAGCTCCGGGAACTTGCCGGAGGCATCCCAGTCGAAGCGCCCGGAGTCGACGAGCAGGCCGCCCACCACCGTGCCGTGGCCGCACAGGAACTTCGTGGCCGAGTGGTAGACGAGGTCGGCGCCGTGGTCGAACGGACGGATCAGCCAGGGCGTGGTGAAGGTGGAGTCCACCAGCAGCGGCACCTTGTGGTCGTGCGCGATCTGGGCGACCACCGGGATGTCGAGCACGTCGAGGCCGGGGTTGCCCACCGTCTCGCCGAACAGCAGCTTCGTGTTGGGGCGCAGCGCCGCACGCCATGCGTCGGGGTTGCGCGGCTCGACGAAGGTGGTGTCGATGCCGAAGCGCTTGAGCGTGTAGTGCAGCAGGTTGTGCGACCCGCCGTACAGGGCGGTGGAGGCCACCACGTGGCTGCCGGCGCCGGCGATCGTGGCGATCGCCAGGTGCAGCGCGGCCTGGCCGCTGGCGGTGGCGATCGCGCCCACGCCCTGTTCGAGGGCGGCGATGCGCTCCTCGAGCACCGCCACCGTGGGGTTGCTGATGCGGGAGTAGACGTGGCCGGCCTGCTCCATGTTGAACAGGCCCGCCGCCTGGTCGGAGTCCTTGAAGACGAAGGCCGTCGACAGGTAGATGGGCGTGGCCCGGGCGCCGAAGTCGGTGTCGGGGGCGGCGCCGGCATGCACGGCCAGCGTGTCGAATCCGTGGTAGTCGCGTTGGCTCATCGGGGCATGCTAGCACGCGGCATCGGCCCGTTCCGCGGGGGCGGGGGTGGGGTCGGGGGCCCTTCGGTGACACCCGGGATCCCGGTCGTCGGGGAAAGCGTGCCCGGTTGGCGAAACACCACAAACGGCCCTACCTGAGCGGCCCGGGGCGCGCGACAATAGACGCATTCGATTCGAGCAGGGGAGCGGCGGCCGGCGCAAGGCGGCTGCAGCGGAGAGTGCATGGACAGCAAACCGGTATTTCGGGTCGGCGCGGCGGGGTTGGATCCGCGTGACTGGCGCCTGATCGAGATCGTCTTCAAGCACAGCCAGTACAACAAGTTCGAGTTCCGCCTGGTCACCGACCTGGCGTCCGAGCCGTTCGACGTGCTGATCGTGAACGCGATCGAGCCCGAAGGGCTGCAGGCGCTGATGCGCGCGCGGGCCAGCACGCGCACCATCCCGGTGATCACTGCGGTGCCGCGCGGGGCGCCCAGTGCGGCCAAGCACGCGATCTCCATCGACCGCCTCACGCTGCAGCTGCTGCCCATCCTGAACCGGGTCGTCGAGCTCGAGCTCCTGCCCGACGGGCCGACCGCTGCGGGCGGCGCGGTACCGGCGGGCGCAGGCGCGGCGCCCGGGCGCCCGTCTCCCGTGCCGGTGCGGGGCGAGGCCGTGCCGGCCGTCCCGGGGGCGTCTGCCGGACCGCCGGCAGCGTCCGGCGCATTCCCGGCCGCCGACCGTTCGCGCTTCGGTGCTTCGCCGGGGCCGGGGTCCGGGTCGGGCTTCCCCTCGGCCGCCTTCGGCACGGACCGCTCGACGGCCTCGGCCGCCGCACCGTCGTTCGCACCTGTGGCAACGGCGGGTCCCGCGGCCGGGACCGTCAGCGCTGGCGCCCTCGCAGGCCGCTCGCCCGGGGCCACGGCGCCCGTGGCCGATGCGACCGCGTCGTCGCCTGATCCCGGCGGATCGGCGTCGGCGACGCCGTCGGGCGCCCAGGCGCGGGGCGAAGCACGCTTCGATGCGCGCTCCGACGATGCGGCGCGCGCATCCGGCGCCATCGGGGCATCCGGTGCCTCCCGACCGTCCGGGGCGATAACCACCCCCGCGGCAACGTCCCCCTCCGCAACGACCCCTTCTGCGCCGATCCCGTCCGCATCGGCGCCGCTCGGGTCGGCGCCGTCCGCCCCGGCGCCTTCCGCGCCGGCGCCCTCGAACCTCGTCGCCTTCCCGCGCAGCCACATCGCCGAGGGCGCGAACAACGCGCGTCTGCGCGTGCTGATCGTCGACGACAGTCCGACGGTCCGGCGCCAGCTGTCCGGCGCGCTCGAGCGGCTGGGCGTGGCGAGCGAGGCCGTGGAGTCCGCGCGACAGGCGCTGCAGCGCCTGTCGGAGCAGCATTTCGACCTCGCGCTGCTCGACATCGTCATGCCCGACATGGACGGCTATCGGCTGACCCGCGAGATCAAGCGCAACAAGCAATGGCGGCAGCTGCCGGTGATCATCCTCACCAGCCGCTCGTCGCCGTTCGACCTCGCGCGCGGCGCGCTCGCCGGCTGCGATGCCTACCTGACCAAGCCGGTGCCGTTCCGGGCGCTCGAGGCGGCCATCGTCAAGCAGTTGCGGCGCTCGCTCGCCATCGACGACCTGTCCGGGCTGATCCGCCCGTCCGCGCCGGTCGGCACGCCCCCGCAACCCAAGCCGTCCGAGTCGCGTCTGGCGCGCCTGTTCGGCCGCTGAACCGGATCGAGCGATGACGGATTCCGTACACGCGCCGGCCGCGCAGCACCGTGCGCTGGTCGTCGACGACCTGGCCGCCGAGCGCGAACGGCTCGCGGGCATCCTGCGCGGCGCGGGCTGGGAGGTCGAGACCGCGGGCAGTGGCGTCGAGGCGATCGAGCAGGTGCGGCGCGCCCGTCCCAACATCGTGTTCATGGACATCGTGATGCCGCAGATGGACGGCTTCGAGGCCTGTCGCCGACTGGCTTCCGATCCGCAGACCCGCACCATCCCGGTGGTGTTCGTGTCGACCAAGAACCAGCGCGTCGACCAGGTCTGGGCGCGCATGCAGGGCGGGCGCGAGCTGATCGGCAAACCCTATACTTCGTCGCAGGTACTGGACGCGCTCCGGCATGCCGTCTGAGCGCGACGCAGGGGCCGGCGCACCGGCGCTGTTCGGTGTGCGCGTCGGCGGCGTCGACGTGCTGCTGCCCACCGACCAGACCCTCGAATACGTCGCCGCCGCGACCACCTACCCGCTGCCCGGTGCCGGGCGGCGAGTGGTCGGCATGATGCAGCTGCGGGGCCACCCGATCGTGGTGCTCGACGCGGGCGCGCAGCCCGCCAGCGTGCGGCGCGAGATCCGCCGCACCGCGGTACTGCTCGTCGGCTCCGTGCCCGACGCCGGTGCGGTGCTCGTCGACGCGCCGCCCGAGCAGGTGGCCACCGGCGAGGCCGTGCACGATGCGGCCCGCCCTGGGTCGGTGTTCGATGCGGCGCTCACGCGGCCCAGCCGCGATGCGCGGCAGGCCGATCGGGTGTGGTGGCACGTCGACGTCCGCCAGATGTTCCGGATCCTCGCTGGAGACTGAATGAGTTTCGAATCCGCGCCGCGGGTGGAAGACGGACGCCATGCCGAGGAGGCCCGGCCGCTGGCGCAACGCGCACGGCGACAGATGCAGCTGCTGGCGCTGACGCCGGTCGTTGCGGGCCTGGTGGTATGCGCGGCGATGTTCGCCGGCGCGCAGGGCGAGTCCGCCGAAGTCCTGCGCCGCATGCTCGTGGTCCTGGCCGCATTGGCAGTGGCCGCCGGCGTCGCGGCGACGATCGCCGGCAACCGGCTGCATGATGCGGTGCGTGCGCCGGTCACGGCGATGCGTCGCACCGTGGCGCGCCTGGCGTCGGGCGACTTCACCGCGCGCGCGCAGGTCGCGGGCGCCGACGAGCTCGGATGGCTCGCAGGTGAACTCGACCGGTTCCTCGACGAACGCGTGGCCATGCTGGAACGCATCGCGCGCGAAAGCGAGGAGCTCAACGACTCGGTGATCGAGATCATGCAGGCGGTCGGCACGATCGCGGCGCGCAAAGACCTCACCCTGAAGGTGCCCGTCACCGAGAACGTGACGGGCGCGATCGCCGATGCGCTCAACCTGCTCACCGACGAGACCCGGCGCGTGCTCGGCAACGTCGGCAGTGTTTCCCAGGACGTCGCGCAGGCCACGATGGCGGTGAAGAGCCAGTCGGATCTCGCCCTGCAGGCGGCGGCGCGCGAGCAGCACGAGGTCGAGCTGGCCGCGCGCGAGCTCGCCGCCGCGGCGCTCGCGCTGTCGACGATCGCCGGTCGGGCGCGCGACGGCAACGAATCCGCCGAGCGTGCGGTCGCGACGACCGGCGAGGCGGTACGCGCGGTGGCCAGCACGGTGCAGGGGGTCGCTCGCTCGCGCGCACTCATCCGCGAGACCGAGAAGCGCATCAAGCGACTGGGCGAGCGCTCGCAGGAGGTCGGCCTGGTGGTCGGGCTCATCCAGGGAATCGCCGAGCGCACCGGCATTCTCGCGCTGAACGCGTCGATGCGGGCCGCTGCCGCCGGCGAGGCCGGGCGCGACTTCGCGGTGGTCGCCGACGAAGTGAAGCGGCTGTCCGAGTCGGCGCGCGAGTCGACCGCACAGATCGCGCGCCTGATCAATGCGATCCAGAGCGAGACCAACGACACGGTGGTGGCCATGAACCAGGCGATCTCGCAGGTGGTCGAGATCAGCCGGCTGGCCGAGCAGGCGGGCGAGGGCATGCAGCGCACCCAGGAGCAGACGGAGTCGCTCGCGGCCGACGTGCGCGAGATCGCGCGCACGTCGTCGGAGCAGGCCCGGGTCGGTTCGGCGCTGCAGGAGCGCGCACGCATCATCCAGGAGGCCAGCGGCGAGACGGCGCGCCAGCTCGAGCAGCAAGCCGGCGAGACCGCACGGCTGGTCAAGAGCGCGCGGGCGCTGCTGGACGAAGTGTCCGTCTTCAAGGTTGCGGAACACTGATGGCCGCGTCGACACCGCAGGACGTCGGTAGCGCCCGGGCCGTGGACGATCCGTTCGACCGCCTCAACGCAGCGTCGGTTGCGCTGCTCGACCCGCTGTTCGATCCGGCGCTGCACGACGATCCCGTTGCACTCGCCGCGCAGCTTGCGCAGGCGGTCGCGGCGTGCGCGCGCACGGCGGAATCCGCAGGGCTGCGCAGCCTCAATTATCTTTCGGCGCTGCTGGCGCCGCACCTGCAGCGCCAGGCGACGCAGCCCGAATGGCCGGCCGTCCGCGAGCGGGTCGAGAGCTGGATCGGCACGGTGGTCGCCTTCTGCGCCGGGCAGCTCGGCGTCGCCGAGTCGGGCACCCTGCTGACGGACCTGCTCGACTGGCCGGGCTTCGCGCCCGTGCCCGAGCAGTTCGTGCTGCTGATCGCGGGCCGCCTGCGGCAGGATGCCGCCACCCTCCAGCGGCTGGCGGCCGAGCAGTACGCGCGCGACGAGGCTGCCGCCGCGCGGGCGCCGGCGGAGGAGCGGGTGGAGGCGCCCGCCGAAGCGTCGGTCGAAGTGCCGGTCGTGCCTGATGTGCCTGACGTAGCGGTTGCGTCGGAGGCGCCCGTGGCGCCGGGCACGCCCCGTGCGCCGGAGGCCCCAGTTGCAGGGGTGGGCGCGGCATCGATCGCCTGCGCGCTGCCCGAGGCGTCCGGTCCGGGGGCGCGCACGCAGGCGGCCCTGCCGGACGAAGCTCCGGTGACGGCCGCCCGCGACGAGCTCGACATGCTCGCCGATGCGGTCCGCGGCCTGGCCGACGATCTGGCCGCGCAGGTGGACGAGCGCTCGGACGAGCCGCTCGCGCCCTCCGATCTGCTCGATCTCGTGCAGGACCGCTTCGGGCACCTCGCGAGTGCGCTCCAGTTCATGCAGATGCCGCCGCTGGAGGCGGTGATCTCCTTGATCGCAGACAATCTGGCGCAATGGGCCGGGTCGCCGTCGGCGTTCGACGGTGGGCGTCTGCAGGCGCTGCGTGACCTGCTGGCGGCGCTCGAGGCGTATCTTCGTGTGCCAGGCGCGGCCTCCGCGTACGGGCTGGTCGAGCGTCTGGGCGACGCCGCCTGGCCGGAGCGCCCGGCGGCCGACGAGTCGGAGCCGCTCGCGCGTCGCCTGGCGGACGTGACCCTCGTGCGCTCGCGTCAGGTCGAGGCGCGCAGCGATGCGATCGACGAGGACGACCTGTCGCTGGCGCTGCCGGCCGACGCCGATCCGCAGGTGGTCGACAACCTGCTGCGCGAACTGCCGCCGCTGTCCACGGAGTTCGCCGCCTGCATCGACCGGCTGACGGCGCACGACCCCGAAGCGATCGAGGCGGCACAACGCATCGCGCACACGCTGAAGGGCTCGGCCAACACGGTCGGAATCCGCGGCATCGCCACGCTGACCCATCAGCTCGAGGACCTGCTGCGCCTGATGGGTGCCGATGCCGACCTCGGGGGCACGTGCCCCGGCGCGCTGCACGAGCTGCTGGTCCGCGGTGCAGACTGCCTCGGTGAGATGACCGACGCCGTGGCCGGGCTCGGCCCGCCGCCGCTCGATGCCATGGTGGTCTGCCGCGACATCGCGCAGTGGATCAACCGGCTGGTGGGCGAGGACGGCGAGGCGCCGGTGCCCGCATCGGCAGCAGCACCGCAGACCGCGGCCATGCCCGCGGTGACCGCGGCGACGCCGGCTGTGTCTGCTGCGGGCGAAGCAACTGTACCGGTGATCGGGTCATTTGTGTCCGGCGAATCGTTGGCGGGTGCTCCGGCATCTCATGCGCCGGTGTCGGCGTCATTGGCGCCCGCCGAATCGGCGCTGGCCGCACCGGTCGGTGCGGTGCCAGCATCGGCCGCCCCGGCCGCCCCGGCGGCGCAGGCGCTCGACGTGCACGAGCCGGCCACCGAGACGGGCGACACCTCGGCCCCCGGCGAGGACGAACTGCTGCGCGTGCCGGGCCGGGTCGTCGACCGCATGCTCGACCTCGCGGCCGAAGCGGCGATCCTCCTGTCCCAGGTGCAGGAGCAGGTCGCCCTGCTGAACGCGACCCGCGCGGCGTTCCGGCTGGGGACCGAGCGTCTGGGCGAGTTGTCGAGCGAGCTCGACCGGCTGGTCGACGGGCGCGGCGTGTCGCTCACGGGACGGCGGTCGCGCGGCGAGTTCGACGCGCTCGAATTCGATGACTTCGACGAGCTGCACACCGTGTCGCGCCGCATCGCCGAGTCGGCGGCCGACGAGAAGCTGATCGAGCAGCAGTTGCAGCGCCACGGATTCGGGCTGGCCGAATCCGTCGGGCATCTCGAGCGGGTGCAGACCGACCTGCGCGAGGCGGTGATGCAGTCGCGCATGATGGCCGTGTCGTCGATCGCGCCCCGTCTGCAGCGCGCGGCGCGTCAGGCCGCACGCATGATCGGCAGGCGCATCGAGCTCGCGATCGTCGGCGAACAGACCGCGGTCGATGCGCAGCTGCTGCAGCGCATCGTCGATCCCATCGCCCATCTGCTGCGCAATGCGGTCGACCATGGCATCGAGCCCGAAGAGCGTCGGATCGCCCAGGGCAAGCCGGCGACGGGGCGCATCGAACTGCGGTTCGAGCGCGACGGGGCGCTGCTGCGGGTGCACTGCACCGACGACGGCGCGGGCCTGGACCTCGACGCGATCCGGCGCAAGGCGCTCGCGCTCGGCCTGCTGGCGCACGATCAGGCGCCGACCGATGCGCAGATCGCGCGCCTGACCCTGCACCCCGGGTTCTCGACGCGCGATGCCGCCACGCAGGTCTCGGGCCGAGGCATCGGCCTGGACGTGGTCAACCGCACCGTGCAGGGGCTGCGCGGCGCGGTCGACATCACGTCCAGCCCTGGCGCCGGCACCACGGTCACGCTGGCCTTCCCCGAGCGCATGGCCACGACCGCCGTGGCCGTGTCGCGCACGCCGAGCCACGTGCTGGCCCTGTCCGTGCGCGGTGTCGAGCGGGTGCTCGCCGCGGACGGGCTCGCACCCGACGAGCGCGGCGCGCTGCGCTTCGTACTCGAGGACGACGTGGTGCCGGCCGTGCCGCTCGATGTCGCGCTCGGCCTGCCGGCCGGTTTCTTCGCGCGCGACGTCGAGCTCGCGCGGCGCAGCGGTGCCGCCCACGCGACGGCCAGCGCCGCGCAGGTCGTGCTGCTGGTGCGGCGCGACGACGGCGAGCGGGTCGCCCTGGTCGCGCCCGATCTGGCGCAGACGCGCAACGTCGTCGTCCGTCCGTTCCCGTCCTGGATGCCGCGACGGCGGGCCATCGACGGCGCCGCCGTGCTGGGCGACGGTGCGGTCGCTCCGGTCATCGACCTGCCGGCGCTGCTGGCGGGCGGCGACCCGGTGGTGGCCCCCGACGTGGAGCTGCCGACCGCCGGCCGCGCTGCGCCGGTGTGTCTGGTGGTCGACGATTCGGTGAGCGTGCGCCGCTCGATGCAGACCTTCCTGCAGGATCTCGGCTTCGAGGTCGATGCCGCGGGCGACGGCGTCGAGGCGCTCGCGATGATCGAGCGGCGGGTGCCCGACGTGGCCATCGTCGATCTCGAGATGCCGCGCATGAACGGCGTCGAGTTCGCGGCCGCGCTGCGCGCGCACGAGCGCACCGTCGAGGTGCCGGTGATCATGATCACGTCGCGCTATTCGGAGCGGCACCGCGCGATGGCCATCGACGCCGGCGTCGACGTCTTCCTGACCAAGCCGTACTCCGAGGACGAGCTGGCGGCGCACGTCCGGCGTTGCCTTGAACGTGGGGCTGCACTGGGCTAGCATCCCGAGACGATCACGGAGGCGGCCATGCAAGTCAGCGAAATTCTGCGCGTCAAGGGAAGCACGCTGTTCACCGTGACGCCGGACACGATGCTGTCCGACTGCGTGATGACCATGTCGGAGCACGACATCGGCTCTCTCGTCGTCATGGATCGCGGCAAGCTCGCCGGCATGCTCACCTTCCGTGAAGTCATCCGGGTGCTCGCGCGCCGCCAGAAGGAGCTGCGCACCGGCCCCACGCCGCCGGTGGCCGAGATCGTCGTGCGCGAGGTGATGAACGTGACGCCGACGGTGGCCACGCCGACGATGGACGTCAACGATCTGCGCCGCTCGATGATCGAGACCCATCAGCGCTACCTGCCGGTGATGGACGGCGACACGCTGCTCGGCGTGATCTCCTTTCTCGACGTGGCGCGGGCGGTGCTCGAGGAGCAGAGCTTCGAGAACCGCATGCTCAAGGCCTACATCCGCGACTGGCCGGCCGAGGGCTGACCGGCGGTCGAGGTCCGCCTGGCATCGACGCCGAGGGCCGGAGTCGACAGTTCCGCCGAACCCGAAGCCGAAGGACCGAAGGCGACGCACACGCAAGCGTCCTTCGCGCCGTTGCACCCGGGCTGTCCCGCGCGGCCGGCCCCTGCGCGATTCGATAGAATCCGCGAATGCGCATCCTGATCAGCAACGACGACGGCTACTTCTCCCCCGGCATCGAAGCACTGGCCCGCGTCGTGTCCGGGTTCGCCGAGGTCACCGTGGTGGCGCCGGAACGCGACCGCAGCGGGGCATCGAACTCGCTGACGCTCGACCGGCCCCTGTCGGTGCGGCGGGCTGCCAACGGGTTCCTGTACCTGAACGGCACGCCCACCGACTGCGTGCACGTGGCGATCACCGGCATGCTCGATCACCGGCCCGATCTGGTCATCTCGGGCATCAACGACGGCGCCAACATGGGCGACGACACCATCTACTCCGGCACCGTCGCGGCGGCCATGGAAGGCTTCCTGCTCGGCGTGCCCTCCATCGCGTTCTCGCTCGCACAGCGGGGCCACGCGCACCTGGACACCGCGGCGGCCATCGCCGGCGAGATGGTGCAGTCGCTCGCCCCGCGACTGATCGGTGCGCCGATGCTGCTGAACGTCAACTTCCCGGCACTGCCGCGGGCGGCGGTCCGCGGCATCCGGGTCACGCGGCTGGGCAAGCGCCACGTCGCCGAGCCGGTGATCAAGGACCAGAACCCCCGCGGCGACACCATCTACTGGATCGGCCCGGCCGGCAGCGCGAAGGAGGCGGGGCCGGGCACCGACTTCCATGCGGTGGCCGAAGGCTGGGTGTCGATCACGCCGCTCGACATCGACCTGACGGGCACCCGGCAGCTCGAGACGGTACGCGGCTGGTTCCCGGGCTGACGTCGATGGTGACGCGCCGCACACCGCCCGATCCGGTCTCCGTGGGGGCCGCGCGCCACACGGTGCGTCCGTCCGTGCCCGAAGGGCTGGGCCTGGCGTCCGACAGCGCCCGGCGGCGCATGGTCGAAGGGCTGCGCGCCATCGGCATCCGCGACGCGGACGTGCTGGCGGCAATGGAGCAGGTGCCGCGCCACCAGTTCGTCGAACCCGGACTGGCCAGCCGCGCCTACGAGGACGTGGCGCTGCCGATCGGTCATGGCCAGACGATCTCGCGCCCGAGCACGGTCGCACGCATGCTCGAGATGGCGGTGGCCTCGGTGCCGCGCGGCCAGCGGCGTACGGCCAAGGCGCTGGAAGTCGGCACCGGCTGCGGATATCAGGCCGCGGTGCTGGCTGCGCTGTTCGGCGAGGTCGTGTCGATCGAGCGCGTGCGCGGGCTGCACGAGACCGCACGCACCAACCTGCGTCCGCTGCGCCTGCCCAACCTGCGCCTGGCGTTCGGCGACGGGCGGCTGGGCGCGCCGTCGTCGGCGCCGTTCGACGCGATCGTCGTCGCCGCGGCGGGCGACGCCATTCCCGACGACCTCCTGACCCAGATGCAGGTGCCGGGCCGTCTGCTCGCACCGGTGGTGCGCCAGGGCGGGCAGGCGCTGCACCTCGTGGAACGCGTGTCGCGCGATTCCTGGCAACTCACCGTGCTCGACTCGGTACGCTTCGTGCCGCTTCGGGCGGGAACCGTTTGAGCGTCGGCGGTCGGGCGCGGCGACGTTCGCCGCAGACCCGGCGCGGCCGCGCCTGCATCGACGATGGACCCACAACACCTGCCACAACGCACCATTGAACGGACGGGCGCCCTGCGGCGCGCGATGCTCGCCGCGTCGCTGCTGCTGCTCGCGGCCTGCGGCAGCAATCCACCGGCGCCGGTCGAGCACCGCACCGAACCGCGCGCCGACCTGCGCAGCCGGCCCGCACCTGCCGCCGCACCCGCGGCCGCCGGCGCGGCGGCGGGTACGGCCCCTTCGCCCGCCATGGCCAATGCGCCGGACTCCGGCCCCCAGACGGCGCCCATCCGCTCGGCGGGCGTCGAAGTGCGGCCGCTCGATCGGTCCGCCGAAGCGCCGCGTGCACCGGCCATCACGCCGGGCATGCAGCGCACGGCCCCGCGCGGCGTGAAGCGCCCCTACAGCGACGAGCGCCTGGCCGAGATGCGGGCATCTGGCCAGGCGTCGCCCCTGGCGTCCGGCGCGGTACCGCCGGCCCCCGCGGCGTCCGGCGGCTCCAGCGCAGCGGGCGCGTCGGGCGCGACCAGCGCGACCGCGCCGGGGACTGCTGCGGCGCCCGCGACGGGCTCGGCCGGCGCGGCCCGGACCGACGGCGACGACAGCCGCGCCGAGAAGACCGAGAAGGCCGACGCGAAGCCCGCCGCCGCGGGCGGATTCGACTGGCCGGCCAAGGGGCGCGTGATCCAGGGCTTCACGGAGCCGCGCAGCATGGGCATCGCCATTGCGGGCAGCCCGGGCGATCCGGTCACCGCGGCTGCCGACGGCAAGGTGATCTTCAGCGGCCCGGGCCCGCGCGGCTACGGCAACCTGCTGATCGTCAAGCACGAGGGCGACACGCTCACGGTCTATGCCCACAACCGCGCACTGCTGGTCAAGGACGGCCAGGCCGTCAGGCGCGGCCAGAAGATCGCCGAACTGGGCGACAGCGGCACCGACCGTCCGAAGCTGCACTTCGAGGTGCGCAGGAGCGGCCGTCCCGTCGATCCCCAGAAGCTGCTGCCGCCGCGATGACACCGACCCTGGTGTTCGACATCGAGACCGTGCCCGACACGGCGGGGTTGCGGCGCATCCTGGGCCTGGCATCCGACATGCCCGACGCCGAGGTCGCCGAGCTCGCCTTCGCACGCCGGCGCGAGAAGACCGGCAGCGACTTCCTGCCGCTGCACGTGCAGCGCGTGATCGCCATCGGCTGCCTGTTCCGCGATGCCGAGGGGGTGCGTGTGCGCTGCCTCGGGCAACCCGGCGATCCCGAGGGCCGGATCGTCCAGGACTTCTTTCGCGTGATCGAGCGCTACACGCCGCAGCTCGTGTCGTGGAACGGATCGGGGTTCGACCTGCAGGTGCTGCACTACCGCGGGCTGGTGCATGGCGTGCAGGCGCCGCGCTACTGGGATCAGGGCGACGACGACCGCGAGTTCAAGTGGAACAACTACCTGAGCCGGTACCACCAGCGCCACCTCGACCTGATGGACCAGCTGGCGCTGTTCAACGGACGCGCCAACGCGCCGCTCGACGAGCTGGCGCGGCTGTGCGGCTTCCCGGGCAAGCTCGGCATGGACGGATCGCAGGTGTGGCCGGCGTTCCGCGAAGGCCGGATCGGCGAGATCCGCGACTATTGCGAGACCGACGTCGCGAACACCTGGCTGGTGTTCTGCCGGTTCCAGCTGATGCGCGGGCACTGGACGCCCGAGCAGTACCGGCAGGAGACCGCGCTGCTGCGCACGATGCTCGAACGGCACGAGGGCGCGCACTGGCGGTCGTTCCTCGCGCAGTGGGACGAAGGCGAAGGCGAGGGCGCGACATGAGGGACGGACCGGTGCTCGAGCTCGAGGTCGAATCGATCGACCTCGACGCCAACGGGGTCGCCCATCACGAGGGCAAGGTCGTGTTCGTGCGCGACGCACTGCCCGGGGAGCGCGTGCGCGCGCAGGTGGTGCGCAGGAAGCCGCGCTTCGACGTGGCGCAGACCGAGCAGGTGCTGCGGGGCAGTGTCGCGCGGGTTGCGCCGCGCTGCCCGCACTTCGGCGTGTGCGGCGGCTGCTCGATGCAGCACCTCGAGCCGCGCACCCAGCTCGCCATCAAGCAGCGCGCCCTCGAGGACCAGCTCTGGCACCTCGGCCGCGTGCGACCGGGCACGGTGCTGCGCCCGATCGCCGGGCCGACCTGGGGCTACCGCTACCGTGCGCGCCTGTCGGTGCGCCACGTCGCCAAGAAGGGCGGCGTGCTGGTGGGGTTCCACGAGCGCGGATCGAGCTACGTCGCCGACATGCACGGCTGTGCGGTGATGCCGCCGCGCGTGTCGGACCTGATCGATCCGCTGCGCACGTTCATCGGCACGCTCGACATGCGCGACCGCATGCCGCAGATCGAGGTCGCGCTGGGCGAGGTCGAGACCGGCGAGGTGCTGGCGCTGGTGTTCCGCGTGCTCGAGCCGCCCACGGACCGCGATCGTGCGGCGCTGATCGCCTTCGCGCGCACGCACGCCTTCGAGCTGTGGTTCCAGCCCAAGGGCCCCGACACCGTCCACCTGGTCTGGGCGCCGCACGACGACGGGGCGCAGGCGCCGAGCTCCCGGCTGGCGTACACGCTGCCCGAGTTCGACGTGCGCATGCCGTTCCGACCCACCGATTTCACGCAGGTGAACCACCGGGTCAACGAGATGCTCGTCGCGCACGCGCTGCGCCTGCTCCAGCCGCAGCCCGACGACCGGGTCGCCGACATGTTCTGCGGGCTGGGCAACTTCTCGCTGCCGCTGGCGCGTCGCGCGCGCGCGGTGGTCGGCGTGGAGGGCAGTGCCACGCTGGTGGCGCGCGCCACCGAGAACGCGCGCGCCAACGGCCTGTCCGGACGGGCCACGTTCCAGGTGGCGAACCTGTTCGAGGTCGACGACACCCGCTGGCGCGCGCTCGGTCCGTTCGATCGCGTATTGATCGATCCGCCCCGCGAAGGGGCGCTCGAGCTGGCCAAGGCGCTGTCCTCCGATCCCCACAAGCCGGAGCGCATCGTCTATGTTTCATGCAATCCCGCCACGCTCGCGCGCGACGCCGGTGTGCTGGTCCACACCGGCGGGTTCACGCTGCTCGCGGCGGGCGCCGTGAACATGTTTCCGCACACCTCGCACGTCGAGTCGATCGCGGTCTTCGTGCCCGCCGACCCGGCAGTGCACGCTTCGCAAGGACAGGAATGAGCAAAGCCTACGCCGGACTGAAAGTCCTCGACTTCACCACCACGATCTCCGGACCGCACTGCACGCGCCTGCTGGCCGACCTCGGCGCCGAGGTCATCAAGGTCGAGGCGCCCGAGGGCGACATGATGCGCATGCGTCCGCCCCAGCGAAACGGCGCGAGCACGGCGTTCGGGCAGCTCAACGCCGGCAAGAAGAGCGTGGCGCTCGATCTGAAGGATCCGCGCGCGATCGCGGCGCTGCGCCGCCTCGTGGCCGACGTCGACGTGCTGGTCGAGAACTTCCGTCCGGGCGTGATGGCGCGCCTGGGCCTCGATTACGCGAGCCTTGCGCCGCTGAACCCGCGCCTCGTCTACTGCTCGATCTCCGGTTACGGGCAGACCGGGCCGTCGTCGCAGCTGCCGGCCTACGCACCCGTGATCCACGCCGCGTCGGGCTACGACCGTGCGCACCTGTCCTACCAGATGGGCCGCGAGCGGCCCGACTACTGCGGCATCTTCGTCGCCGACGTCGGGGCGGGCGCCTATGCGTTCGGCGCAATCGGCGCGGCTCTGCACCAGCGCGCGCAGACCGGCAAGGGGCAGCACGTCGACGTGTCGATGATGGAGACCATGCTCGGGATGACGCTCAACGAAGTGCAGGCCGCGCAGTTCCAGGTGCCGCCGCCGGGGCGTCCGCTGTTCGGTCCGATGCGCACCGCCGAGGGCTACGTGATGGTCGCGATCGCCAGCGAGCGCACGTTCCAGGGCTTTCTCGCGGCGATGGGGCGACCCGACCTCGAGCAGGATCCGCGCTTCGCGCGCTACGTCGACCGTCGCCTGAACTGGGGCGAACTGATGGACATCGCCGAAGCGTGGTCGGAACAGCTCGGCAGCGACGCCTGCCTGGCGGCCCTCGACGCGAACGGGGTCCCGTGCTCGCACTACCGCACGGTGGCCGAGGCGATGGCCGATCCCCAGATCGCGCACCGTCGCGCGCTGGCCGAGATCCACGACGCCGGCGGCACCTTCAAGGTGGTGAACCCGCCGTTCCGCATGAGCGGCGGCAGCACCGATGCCAGCGGCAACGTCTCGGCGAAGCTGGGCGAGCACACCCGTGAGGTGCTGCGCGCAGCGGGCCTCGACGACGCCGAGATCGCGGCGCTGGGTCAGGAGTGACACGATGAGATTCGAGGATCTGATTCCCCTGGCCGAGCGCGTCGGCCATGCGCTGAAGGCGCGCGGCGAGACGGTGGCGGTCGGCGAGTCTTCCGCCGCCGGACTGGTCTCGGCGGCGCTGCTGGCGGTGCCCGGTGCGTCGGGCTGGTACCTGGGCGGCGCGGTCGTCTACACGCGCCGCGCGCGCCGCGGCCTGGTCGACATTCCGGACGAGGCGATGACCGGCATGCGCTCGTCGAGCGAACCCTACGCGATGCTGCTGGCGGGACAGGTGCGCACGCGTCTGCGCGCGTCCTGGGGGCTGGCCGAGACCGGCGCGAGCGGGCCGACCGGCAACTCCTACGGGGACGCGGCCGGCCACAGCTGCCTGGCGGTGTCCGGCCCGGTCTCGCGCGTGATCACCATCGAGACCGGCAGCGCCGATCGGCTGGCCAACATGGTGGTGTTCGCGCAGCGCGCGCTGCTGCTGCTGGACGAGGCGCTTCAGCAGCCGATGACCGCCTGAGCAGGCGCATGCTCCGGGCCGTTCGACCCGGAGCGACGACGTCACTCCGAGTGCCAGTTCGGCTTGCGCTTCTCGGAGAACGCCTTCGGCCCTTCGATGAAGTCCTTGCTGGCACGCATGCGCGCGACGGCGTCGTACTCGACCTTGTAGGCGGTCATCACATCGGGGATCGACAGACCCTGCATCGCGGCCTGCTTGGTGGCGCGCAGGGACATCGGCGAGCACTCGAGCATCATGGCCGCCCACTTCTTCGCTTCCTCCAGCGCGCCGCCTTCCGGTGCCAGCGCGGTGACGAAGCCGAGCTCGTAGCCTTCCTTGGCCGGCACGTGACGTCCGGTCAGCATCATGCCCATCGCGCGCTTCAGGCCGATGGTGCGGGGCAGGCGGTGCACGCCGCCGGCCAGCGCTGCGAGGCCGACCTTCGGCTCGGGCAGCGCGAACTTCGCGTTCTCGGCGGCGATGATGATGTCGCAGGCCAGCGCGATCTCGAAGCCGCCGCCCATCGCCACGCCGTTGACGGCGGCGATCACGGGCTTCCACAGATCGTTGCGTGCGGTCAGGCCGGCAAAGCCGCTCTTGACGAAGCCGCGGTGTCCGCCGCCCGCCTGGTACTTCAGGTCGTTGCCGGCGCTGAACGCGCGGGGGCCGGCACCGGTGACGATCGCGACCCACTGCTCGGGGTCGGCGTCGAATTCGTTCCAGACCTTTTCGAGTTCGAGGTGCGCCGGATAGTGCAGCGCGTTCATCACGTCCGGGCGGTTGAGCGTGACGATGGTCAGGTGGCCTTCGCGTTCGACTTTACAGAATTCAGGCATGGGGTCTCCTCCTGCAATGGGTTGGACTTCGAGAGCATGGGTTGGACTTCGAGAGTAGCACCGGACGCGGATGCGGCCTGCCGTGGGGTCAGGCCGGGGGGTCTGGCTGCGGGGGGCGGGCCGCGGGGTCACGCGGCAGGCAGCCGTTCGCGCAGCGTGCGCTTGAGCAGCTTGCCGTTGGCGTTGCGGGGCAGCGGCTCGTCGAGCAGCGTGAACGACTCCGGCACCTTGTAGTCGGCCAGGCGCGCGGCGCAGAACGCCTTCAGCGTGTCGGCATCGAGCGCGGGGTCGCGGCGGGTGACGAACGCGTGCACCCGCTCGCCCAGCACGGGG
>JAKOZZ010000435.1 GCA_029779755.1 Pseudomonadota bacterium | reverse complement strand
GCCGATCAAGCTGATCATCGGCTTTCCGCCGGGGGGCGGCGCCGATGCGGTCGCCCGGCCGCTGGCCGAGCTGATGTCCAAGCACCTCGGCCAGCCGGTGCTGGTCGACAACAAGCCGGGCGCCGGCACCACGATCGCATCGGCCGCCGCCGCCCGCGCGGCGCCCGACGGCTACACGATCTACCTCGGCTCGGCCGGGCTGCACGGCGGCCTCGCAGCGATGTACAAGGACTTCAAGTACGACGGCAAGGACTACACGCCGATCACGCGCGTGACGATCGCGCCGCTGGTGCTGGCGGTCGCCAGCGATCTCGGGGTCAAGAGCGTGCCCGAGCTGATCGCGAAGGCGAAGGCCGAGCCGGGCAAGCTGAACTACGCATCGTCGGGCATCGGCGGCACGCCGCACCTCGCGGGCCTGTTCTTCTCGCGGCTGGCCGGCGTGAACATGGTGCACGTGCCGTACAAGGGGGGCGCGCAGGCGATCCAGGGCATCGTCGGCGGCGAGACGCAGCTCACCTTCGGCACGCCGCCGTCGGTGATGCCGCTGGCCAAGGCGGGCCGGCTGCGCGCGATCGCGGTGACCACCGCCGAGCGGTCGGCCCTGTTCCCCGAGCTGCCCAGCATCGCCGAGAGCGGCGTGAAGGGCTACGACTTCTCGTTCTGGTTCGGCCTGTACGGGCCGGCGGGGCTGCCGGCCGACGTGGTCGAGCGCCTGTTCGACGCGGCCACCAGGGCGCTGAAGGACCCGGTGCTGATCGAGAAGCTCGGCACCACCGGCAACGCCGCGATGCCGTCGAAGTCGCCGGCCGAGTTCAAGACCTGGGCCGAGAAGGACGGCAAGGAGAACCTCGACCTGATCAAGGAGTCGGGCGCGACGGCGAGCTGACACGGCGAGTCAAGCGGCCCCGCGCAGCCGCGGCAGGGTGCGCTCGCCCGTGCGGCGGATGTGCCGCCGCATGCGGTCCTCCGCGCGGGCCGCGTCGCCGGCGAGGATCGCGTCGGTGATCGCGCGGTACTCGCGCACCATCTGGCGCAGGTCGGCGTCCGTCATCGAGTCGTAGAACTGCGTGCGGAACAGGTGCACCCGCGCCTGCGGCATCGCGCGGTCGAGCTCCGGGTTGTCGGCGATCTCGAACATCACGCGGTAGTAGTGCGCGCGTTCGTCGAGGATGCCGGCGAGCGCGGCGGCCGGGCGCGGCTCGATCAGCCGCTGCGCGGCGGCGGCGAACCGGCGCCGGTGGTCCGCGCGTCCGATGTGCTCGGCGGCGAGCCGCGCGGCCAGGCCCGACAGCACCTCGATCACCACCAGCAGGCGCTCGGCGTCCTCCCGGGTGAGGGCGCGGATCACCGCGCCCTTGTGCGGTGTCAGCTCGACGACGCCGCTCGCGCCCAGGACGCGCAGTGCCTCGCGCACCGTGCTGCGCCCCACGCCCAGCGCGCGCATGAGGTCGGCCTCGACCAGCCGCTGGCCGACCGCGTAGCGGCGCTGCAGGATGCCCTTGCTGATCAGGTTGGCGATGCGCTCGGGCGAATTCCCCGGGGCGGCCTCGTGGCGGGAATGGTCGCCGGATCGGGTGTCCCGGGCGAGGGTGTCGCGGCGGATGGCGTCTCGCGGGCGGGCGTCTCGCGGGCGGGCGTCCCGGGGGCCGGCGTCCCGCGGCGTCGCGTCCGGGGGCTTCGCAGTCTTGTGAGGCTTCACGTGCCGGGGTCCGTGCGGGCGTGGCGGAGCGCCGATTGTCGCACGCAGCGCGCGCCCGGCGTCATCGTGTCCGTCGAGATTGTCTGACGAATATCAATGGATCGTCGGACAAAACAGGGCTACGATGCGGGCGTCGATCACCCTTCCCCGGACAGGATCCCGCATGAGCACGCCCAACATCCTCGAACCCAACGCCCGTACCCTGGAGCTGCGCGCCCGCGTGCAGCGTTTCATGGACGAGCACATCTACCCGAACGAGCACGCGTACTTCGAGGAGGCGCTCGAGCGCGGCCCGTCGCACGTGCCGCCGATCCTGGAGCAGCTCAAGGCGAAGGCCCGTGCCGAAGGCCTGTGGAACCTGTTCCTGCCGGAGTCGGAGCACGGTGCCGGCCTGACCAACCTCGAGTACGCGCCGCTGTGCGAGGTGATGGGCCGCTCGCACCTGGCGCCGGAGGTGTTCAACTGCTCCGCGCCCGACACCGGCAACATGGAGGTGCTCGCCCGCTACGGCACCGACGAGCACAAGGCGCAGTGGCTCGAGCCGCTGCTGCGCGGCGAGATCCGGTCGGCGTTTGCGATGACCGAGCCCGCGGTCGCCTCGAGCGACGCGACCAACATCGAGAGCCGCATCCGGCGTGAGGGCGACCACTACGTGATCAACGGCCGCAAGTGGTTCACCACCGGCGCCACCGACCCGCGCTGCAAGATCCTGATCTTCATGGGCAAGACCGACCCGGACAATCCCGACCGCCACAAGCAGCAGTCGATGGTCCTGGTGCCGCTGAACACGCCCGGCGTGAAGGTGGTCCGCCCGCTGCCGGTGTTCGGCTTCGTCGGCGTGCCCGACCGCGCCGCCGAGGTCACGTTCACCGACGTGCGCGTGCCGGTCTCGAACATGCTGCTCGGCGAAGGCCGCGGCTTCGAGATCGCGCAGGGCCGGCTCGGCCCGGGCCGCATCCACCACTGCATGCGCCTGATCGGGCTGGCCGAGCGCGTGCTGGAGTCGATGTGCAAGCGCGCCGACGACCGGGTCGCGTTCGGCCGGCAGCTGTCGCAGCAGACCGTCACGCAGGAGCGCATCGGGCAGTCGCGCATCCTCATCGACCAGGCGCGTCTGCTGACCCTGCGCGCGGCCTACATGATGGACACGGTGGGTAACAAGGTGGCGAAGGCCGAGATCGCGATGATCAAGGTCGCCGCCCCCAACATGGCCTGCCAGGTGATCGACTGGGCGATCCAGCTGTTCGGCGGCGCCGGGGTCACCAACGACTTCGGGCTGGCGTCGGCCTATGCCACCGCGCGGCTGCTGCGCATCGCCGACGGTCCCGACGAGGTGCACCGCAACCAGATCGCGAAGCTGGAGATGGCCAAGCACCGGCACTGAGCGGCGGCAGCGGGCGGCCGCGAGCGCCAGTGCGCGTCGGAGGACGCCTGCGGGCGGCCGCCGCGCGCGCTGCCGGCGTGACTGCCGCGTCGGCCGTCCGGGCCGGCCCGGTCAGTCGGCGGTGCGGGGCATCAGCCAGAGCTGACGCGTGCAGGCCAGCAGCCGGCCGTCGGCGTCGAACAGCGCCGTGCCCGCATGCAGCTTGCGCCCTTCACGTGCGATCGGCCACGCGGTGACGATGTGCGGCGCGCCGCTGCGCACCGGGGCGTCGAGGCGCGCGGTCATGCGCCCGGTCACCAGCGACGGCGTGCCCTCGAGGCGGGCCACCCAGGCGATGCCGGCGGGACAGTCGAGTGCGGCCCAGACGATCTCGTCGGGCACGGTGCCGTCCGGCCCCGCCAGCGCGGGGTGCGGCGTCCAGTCGCTGGCGACCACGTCCGCGTCGCCCACCGCCGACGGCAGGATGCGCAGGCCGTCGGCCTCGTGACGCTCGATGCCGCAGCCGAAGCACACGAGGTAGGGATTGCCGAGCCCCTGACGGGCGCGCATGCGTCCCAGCGCACCGGCGGCCGCGGCCGCCTCCAGCGAGGGCGGGGCCGGCACGTCGAGATCGAGCGCGACGACGCGCGCTTCGGCCAGCAGCGTGGGCCCGTCGTGCAGCGTCGCCGTGCCGGGCGCCGGCCGGGACACGGCGAGCGGCCGGTCGAGGGGGATCGGCGCGCGCAGCGTCACCTCGACCGCGTCGCCGCCGGCACGCGGCAGCGTCCCCGCCAGCCGGCCGGCCACGTACCCGCCGTTGCCCGTCGTCGGCGGCCCGTTGAACCGGCGGGCGATCACCACGCTGTCGTGCGGTGCGGACCCCGCTGCGGCCGACGCCATGCCGGAGCTCACGCGCGCGGCAGCGTCGCCTGCATGGACGGGCGTGCGTTGAAGCGTTCGAACCACTGCGCGGCCCGGCCGTTGCCGGCGCGCCAGTTGAGGTCGGGGAAGCGCAGGTCGAGGTAGCCGAGCACGCAGCCGAACGTGATCGTGCCGATGTCGACGCGCGCGCCGAATCCGTCCGCACGCGCATCGATCGCCGCCACCCCGGTGCGGATCTTGTCGATCTGCCCGGCGCTCCAGTCGGCCCAGCGCAGCGGCTCCGGCCGCATCGCGCCTTCGTAGCGGGCGAGCAGGGCGGCGTCGAGGATGCCGTCCCCCAGCGCCTGCTCGGTGAGCGTCGTCCAGCGCTGCGCCGCCTCGGCCGGAAACAGGCTGCCGTTGCCCAGTGCGTTCAGGTACTCGCAGATCACGCGGCTGTCGTAGAGCACGGCGCCGTCGTCGGTGAACAGCGTGGGCACCTTGCCCAGCGGATTCACGCGCACGATGTTCGGGTCGCGGTTCACGGGGTTGGCGGCGGCGGCGAGATGCTCGATGCGCCCGGCCAGGCCGAGCTCGTGGGCGACGACCATGCACTTGCGCACGTACGGCGACGCGGGGGAATAGAAGAGCTTCATGGGAGTCCTCGGACGGTGGGAGTTCAAGTCTCGCACGGCGCGCGCGGACGCGGCTCGGGGGGGGGGCCGGGCGCGGCTCGGGAGGCCGGGCGCGGCTCGGGGGGGCCCGGGCGCGGCTCGGGGGGCCCGGGCAGGCGTCGGCCGCGTGCGTCAGCCCCCTGCGCGGGCCAGTGCGGCCGACGCGAGCGCCTGCGCGTGGCGGGCCGCCGCCAGGTACTCGCGCTGCGTCTGCGCGACCAGGTCGGCCACGCTCGACACGCGCTCGACGCCCGACACCGAATGGCCGGCGCTCCAGATGTCCTTCCAGCGCTTGATGCCGGAGCTGCCGCCGCTGCCGTAGAGCGCATCGGCGCGCTCGGCCGACATGTCGGTCGGCAGGTTGGCCGGATCGAGGCCGGCGGCGACGATCGACGGCTTCAGCGTGTTCGTCTCCAGCCCGGTGAAGGCCTTCGACAGCAGCACGTCGTCCAGCCGGCTGTCGACCAGCATCTGCTTGTAGCCGGGCTCGGCCATGCTCTCGTCGGTGGCGATGAACTTGGTGCCCATGTAGGCGAGGTCGCAGCCGAGCGTCTGCGCCGCGAAGACCGCCGCGCCGTCGCCGACCCCGCCCGCCAGCACGACCGGCCCGTCGAAGAAGCGGCGCACCGCACGCACGAACGCGAAGCCGTTGGCCCAGCCGGTCTGGCCGCCGGCGCCCGCCGTCAGCAGGATCAGGCCGTCGACGCCGGCGGCGACCGCCTTCTCGGCGTGCCGCACCGACGCGACGTCGGCGAGCACCAGGCAGCCGATGTCGTGCAGCGGCGCCACCACCGGGTCGGGGGCGCCGACGCTGGTGATCACCACCTCGACGCGATGCCTGAGCAGCACGGCGAGCTCCGCCTTCAGGTCGACGCGGCGCATGATCAGGTTGGGGCACCAGGGCGCGTCGCGCGGGCCGAGCGCGCCTTCGATGCGGGTGATCCACTGGTCGAACTCGTCGACGCTGCGGCAGTTCGCCGTGGGGAAGGCGCCGATCACGCCGGCCCGGCAGGCCGCGATCACCAGTTCGGGGCCGGACACGCGGAACATCGGCGCCGCGATCAGCGGCAGGGTCAGGCGGGGCAGCAGGGCGGCCAGCGAAGCGGCGCTGCGGGGCACGGACGAAGTCATCGGAGCGTTCCTGTGGGCCGGGGCGGCGCACACTATAGCGAGCGTCGCGGGGCGGCGCACGCGCGGCCGCCGTCGCCGCTGCCGTCGACCGATTGCATACGCGAAGGTAAAAGCTGCCAGAACTTTCACCGGCTTTTATGTGGGTCGAATAGCCGTTATCCTCGCGGCCACTCTGGGGTCACCCCGCCCGCTGCCCGCCCGATCGCGGGTCCGTCGCCATCGTCTTCGCAAGGAATCCACCCATGACCGATCGCATCGAACAATTCGGCCTGCAGGTCGCCCGCCCGCTGTTCCAGATGATCGAGACCGAGGCGCTTCCGGGCACCGGCGTCTCGTCGCAGCAGTTCTGGAAGGGGCTGTCGGACCTGATCCACACGCTCGGCCCGGTGAACCGCGAACTGCTGGCCCGTCGTGACAGCCTGCAGGCGCAGATCGACGCCTGGCACGTCGCGCGCCGCGGCCAGCCGCACGACGCCGACGCCTATCGCGCATTCCTCGAACAGATCGGCTATCTGGTGCCCGAAGGGCCGGACTTCACCGCCGAGACCGAGAACGTCGATCCCGAGATCGCGGCCATCCCGGGCCCGCAGCTGGTGGTGCCGGTGATGAACGCGCGCTACGCGCTGAACGCGGCGAACGCGCGCTGGGGCAGCCTGTACGACGCGCTGTACGGCACCGACGCGATGGGTGACGCGCCCGCGGCCGGCGGCTACGACCCGGCCCGCGGGGCACGGGTGATCGCCTGGGCGAAGAAGTTCCTCGACGAGGAGATCCCGCTGGCGCGCGGCAGCCACGCGTCGGTCACCTCGTACCGCGTGGTCGCGGGCGCGCTGGTCGCCGACACGCCCGACGGTGCGGTGAGCCTGGCCAACGCCGCGCTGTTCGCGGGCTATCGTGGGGACGCGGCGGCGCCCACCGGCGTGCTGCTGCGGCACAACCGCCTGCACATCGAGCTGCTGATCGACCGCGCGCACGACATCGGCCGCGACGATCCGGCCGGTGTCGCCGATGTGCTGATGGAAGCGGCGATCACCACGATCATGGACTGCGAAGACTCGGTCGCGGCGGTCGACGCCGAGGACAAGGCGCTGGCCTACCGCAACTGGCTGGGCCTGATGAAGGGCGACCTGATCGAGCCCGTCGAGAAGGGCGGCAAGCGCTTCGACCGCAAGCTGGCCGCCGACCGCGAATACCGTGCCCCCGACGGCAGCAGCTTCAGCCTGAAGGGCCGCTCGCTGATGCTGGTGCGCAACGTCGGTCACCTGATGACCAATCCGGCCGTGCTCGACCGCGACGGTCGCGAGGCCGGCGAGGGCCTGATCGACGCGATGTGCACGGTGCTGATCGCCATGCACGACCTGCGCAAGACCGCGGGCGTGCGCAACTCCACCAAGGGCTCGATCTACGTGGTCAAGCCCAAGATGCACGGCCCCGAGGAGGTCGCGTTCGCCGACCGCATCTTCACGCAGGTCGAGCAGGCGCTCGGGCTGCCGGCCAACACCGTCAAGCTCGGCATCATGGACGAGGAGCGCCGCACGACGGTGAACCTGAAGGAGTGCATCCGCGCGGCGAAGAAGCGCGTGGCCTTCATCAACACCGGGTTCCTGGACCGCACCGGCGACGAGATCCACACGTCGATGGAGGCGGGTCCGATGGTGCGCAAGGCCGACATGAAGGCGCAGCCCTGGATCGGCGCCTACGAACTGCGCAACGTGGACGTCGGCCTGGCCTGCGGTCTCGTGGGGCGCGCGCAGATCGGCAAGGGCATGTGGGCGATGCCCGACCTGATGGCCGCGATGCTCGAGCAGAAGATCGGCCACCCGCAGGCGGGTGCGAACTGCGCCTGGGTGCCGAGCCCCACGGCCGCGACGCTGCACGCCACGCACTATCACAAGGTCGACGTGCTGGCGCGCCAGTCGGCGATCGCACGCGGCGGTCATCGCGGCGAGCTCGCCCACATTCTGATGATCCCGGTGGCCAAGGAGGTCAACTGGTCCGACGCGCAGATCACCGCCGAGCTCGAGAACAATGCCCAGGGCATCCTCGGCTACGTGGTGCGCTGGGTCGACCAGGGCGTGGGCTGCTCGAAGGTGCCCGACATCAACAACGTCGGCCTGATGGAAGACCGCGCCACCTGCCGCATCTCGTCGCAGCACATGGCCAACTGGCTGCACCACGGCGTGGTCACCGAGCAGCAGGTGATGGACGTGATGAAGCGCATGGCCGCCGTGGTCGACAAGCAGAACGCGGGCGACCCGGCCTACCGGCCGATGGCGCCGGGCTTCGACGGTTTCGCGTTCAAGGCGGCGTGCGACCTGGTGTTCCTCGGCACGAAGCAGCCGTCGGGCTACACCGAGCCGATCCTGCACCAGCGCCGGCTCGAGCTGAAGGCCGCGGGCTGATCCGGAGCGCGTCCGCCATGCGACTCGTCACCTTCGACCGCGCCGGCGAGCGCGCCCGAGTCGGCCTGCTGCACGATGCCGACACCCTGATCGACCTCGCCGCCGTCGGCGCGCAGGCGCCGTTCGACGTCACCGACATGGTGGCGCTGATCGCGGCCGGCGATGCGGCACTGGCGTGGCTGCGCGGCGTCGCCGCGCAGGCCCCGGCGTCGGCGCGGATCGCGCTGCGCGACGTGCATCTGTGCGCGCCGATTCCGCGTCCGCGCAAGAACGTGTTCTGCGTGGGCTGGAACTACCTCGAGCACTTCGAGGAAGGCGCGCAGTCGCGCACCCACGTGACCGAGATGCCCGACCACCCCACCTTCTTCACGAAGGCGCCGACGGCGGTGAACGGGCCGTTCGACGACGTGCCTGCGCACGCGCACGTCACCGCGAAGCTCGACTGGGAGGTCGAGCTCGGCGTGATCGTCGGGCGCGCCGGCCGCGACCTCGCCGAGGCGGATGCCCTGCGGCACGTGTTCGGCTACACGGTGATCAACGACGTGTCGGCGCGCGAGGTGCAGCGCCGTCACGGCCAGCAGTGGTTCAAGGGCAAGAGCCTCGACGGGCACTGCCCGATGGGGCCGTGGATCGTCACGGCCGACGAGGTCGCCGATCCCTCCGGCCTGGCGGTGGTGTGCCGGGTGAACGGGGTGGTCAAGCAGTCGTCGAACACGAAGCACATGTACTTCAAGCTGCCGCGCATCCTCGCGGAGCTGTCGGCGGGCATGACGCTGGAGCCGGGCGACATCGTGTCGACCGGCACACCGTCGGGCGTCGGCCATGCGCGCACGCCGCCCGAGTTCATGCAGCCCGGCGACGTGCTCGAGACCGAGGTCGTCGGTCTCGGGGTGCTGCGCAACCGGATCGTCTGACCCCGGGGCGGCGATGACGGCCGGGGCTCGGTCCGGTGTGTCGCGCGCCGATGCGATCGACCCGCACGACGCCCGCCCGACCGACCCGCCGCGCACCGACCCGATCGACCCGCCGGCGGGCACCGACCCGGTCGACCCGCTGGCCGGGTACAGCGACTGCGTGGCCTGCGGCGCCTGCTGCGCGACCTACCGGGTCGCGTTCTACTGGGCCGAGGCGCGACGCGCTCGGCCTGCCGGACACGCACGTCGAACGGCTCGACCCCTGGCGCGCCTGCATGGCCGGCAGCAACGCCAGGGCACCGCGCTGCGTGGCGCTGGTGGGGCCGGTGGGGGTGGATGCGCGCTGTTCGATCTACGCGCAGCGGCCGTCGCCGTGCCGCGACCTGCAGCGCGGCGACGCGCAGTGCCTGCGGGCCCGTGCGCGGCATGGGCTGCCGGTGCCCGGCAGTCCGTCGGCCGGCCGGTCACGCGCCGACTGACGATCCGCCGGTCACACGCAGACTGACGATCAGCCGGCCGCGCGCAGACTGACGATCAGCCCGTCGATCGGGCGCTGCTGCTCCTCGCGCAGCACCGTCGGGCGCACGTCGACGACCGTGAACCCGTGCGCCGCGGCGCAGGCCCGCACGTACGCGTCGGAGTGCGCATACCGCAGGCTCGGCAGCAGCACGATGCCGGCGGGGGCGTCGGTCGTCTCCACCGAGAACACGAACAGGCCGCCGGCCTCGAGCACGCGGCGCACGCCCGCGAACACCGGCATCAGGTCGCCGACGTAGATGAACACGTCGGCCGCGACGACCAGGTCGTGGCGCCGCGGTGTGTCGCCCAGGTGGGCGACGAGGTCGGACAGCACGAGCGTGTCGTAGCAGCCGCCGGCGTGTGCGCGTTCGAGCATCGCCGGGGACAGGTCGACGCCTTCGAGGCGGTCGGCGAGCGGCCCCAGCAGCGGTCCGCACAGGCCGGTGCCGCAGCCGAGGTCGAGCACGTCGCGCCAGCGCTGGTGCCCGTGCGCGGCCGCCGCCACGTGCACCACGGCTTCGTGGCCGCGGTAGCGCAGCGTCTGCACCAGGTGCGCATCGAACGCGTCGGCGTAGGGGTCGAACAGGCTGCGCACGTAGGCCGCCGGCGCATGCGCCGGTGGGTCGGTGCCGCGCAATCCGCTCAGCAGGTAGCGGTTGACCTCGGGGTCGGCGCCGGCGGCGATGGCCGCCTCGAGCACGGCGGCGGCCTCGTCGGCCTGCCCCCGGTCCTGCAGCAGCTGACCCAGCAGCGTGCCCGCGCGGCCCAGCGCGGGGTCGAGCGCGAACGCGCGTCGATAGGGGGCCAGCGCGTCGTCGTGCCGGCCCAGCGATTGCAGCGTCTGTCCGGCCAGCATCCAGGCACCGGCCGCCGCCGGGTCGTCTGCGACGAGCAGCGGCTGCAGGGTTTCGAGCGCCTC
>JAKOZZ010000424.1 GCA_029779755.1 Pseudomonadota bacterium | reverse complement strand
GGCAGCCGGCGCAAGGTGGGGCTGGTCGCCGCGATGGCATGCGGTGCGCCGCTCACGCTGCTCGACACGCCCTTCTCGGGGCTGGACGCGCCGTCTCGTCGGGCACTGGCGCGCATGCTCGAGCGTGCCGCGGACGACGGCACGCGCGCCTGGGTGCTGGCAGACTACGAGGTGCCGGACGAACTGGCCACGGTGCCGTTCGGCTGCGTGGTCGATCTGGGCGACTGACGCATCGCGCGACCGCGCCGAGGCGCGTGTTCGTCCCCTCCCGATCACCTGCCAGAGGCGAGCCCGCCATGTCCTACGACATCACGCTGACCTTCGACAACGGACCCACCGAGGCGGTCACGCCGCATGTGCTCGACGTGCTCGCACGTCACGGCATTCGCGCGTCGTTCTTCGTGCTGGGCAAGAACCTTCAGACCGACGCCACCCGCGCGATGGTCGACCGAGCCGCCGCGGCGGGACACTGGATCGGCAACCACACGTTCACGCATTCGGTGCCCCTGGGCCTGACCGAAGGCCCGGACGTCGCGCGCCACGAGATCACCGACACCCAGGCGCTGATCGAGCACGTGTCGAGCCCGCGCCGGTTCTTCCGGCCTTTCGGCGGCGGCGGCAAGATCGGGCCGCACCTGCTCAGCCCGTCGGCACTGTCGCTGCTGCAGGAAGGGCGCTACACCTGCGTGCTGTGGAATTCCATTCCGCACGACTGGGACGACCCGCACGGCTGGGTCGAGACCGCGCTGGCGCAGTGCCGTGCGCAGCCCTGGTCGGTGGTCGTGCTGCACGACTGCGACACCGGCGCGATGGTGCACCTGGAGCGTTTCATCGAGCGCGCGCGGGCCGACGGTGCGCGCTTTCGTCAGGATTTCCCGCCCGAGTGCGTGCCGCTGGAGCAGGGCGTCGCGACGCAGTCGCTCGCACCGTTCACCGCGGCCTGAGGCCGACGCGTCAGGCGCGTGGCGCGCCGCGCGCGCCGGCGCCCTCCAGTTCCAGCGCCGTCAGCCACACCCGGGTGTCGAACTCCAGCGCGTGGTAGTCGGGCGCCATGTGGCGGCACAACGCGTAGAACGCCTTGTCGTGCGCGCGCTCGCGCAGGTGCGCCAGTTCGTGCACCACGATCATCCGCAGGAAGTCCGCCGGTGCGTCCTTGAACACGCTGGCGATCCGGATCTCCCGCTTCGCC
>JAKOZZ010000415.1 GCA_029779755.1 Pseudomonadota bacterium | reverse complement strand
CGCAGGCGACGGTGGCCCTGGTGTTCGGCACCGAGCGCACCGGGCTGCTGATCACCCACGTGCTGCGCTGCCAGGCGCTGCTGAGCATTCCCGGTGCGCCCGAATACAACTCGCTGAACCTGGCGCAGGCGGTGCAGATCGTGGCCTGGGAACTGCGCAAGGCCGCACTGGCGCGCGCGGTCGCCGGCGCGCATCCGCCTGTGACCGCCGGCGCGCTTGCGGGCGCGCGCGAAGCGCCGCGTTCGGAGGCGCCGGCACCCGGTTCCGCACCCGCCATGGCCGACGGTACGCAGATCGAACGGCTGTTCGCCCATCTCGAGCAGGCGCTGGTGGCCGTGCGCTTCCTCGACCCCGAGCACCCCAAGAAGCTGATGCCACGGCTGCGGCGCCTGTTCGCGCGCACCCGGCTCGAGGTTGAGGAGGTGGAACTGCTGCGCGGCCTGTGCAAGCAGATGCTGCTGGCGGCTGCGCATCGGCTGCCGCGGGTCGAGGCGCACGCGGCCGCGGTGCAGGAGCCGCACCCCGCGCACGAACCGCCGCGCGAGGACGGGCGATGAGCACCACCCGTGTACCCGCCGTCTACATGCGGGGCGGCACGAGCAAGGGCGTGTTCTTCCTCGCCCGCGACCTGCCGCAGTCGACGTCCGAGCGCGACGCGCTGCTGCTGCGCATCCTGGGCAGTCCCGACCGCTATCGCGCACAGACCGACGGCATGGGCGGCGCCACGCCCGCCACCAGCAAGGTCGCGATCGTGTCGCCGTCGTGGCGCGACGCGTGCGACGTCGATTTCCTGTACGGCGCCGTGTCGGTCGACGCGCCGCACATCGACTGGTCCGGCCACTGCGGCGACCTGGCGGCCGCCGTCGGGCCGTTCGCCATCGCCGAGGGCCTCGTGCCCGCGGCCGAAGGCACCACGCGCGTGCGCATCTGGCAGGCCAACACCGGCCGGCGCATCGATGCGTTCGTCCCGGTGCGCGACGGTCAGGTGCTTGAGATCGGCGAGTTCGCCGAGGACGGGGTGCCGTTCCCGTCGGCGGAGATCCGCCTCGAGTACCTGGATCCCGACGAGGGCGAACCCGGCCCGGGCGGCGCGCTGCTGCCCACGGGGCGGCTTCAGGAAGCGCTGGAGCTGCCCGGGATCGGACCCGTGACCGTGTCGCTGATCAGCGCCGGCGCGCCGACGGTGTTCGTGCGCGCCCAGTCGCTGGGGCTGACGGGCAAGGAACTGCCCGCCGACATCGAACGCGAGCGCAGGCTGCTCGAGCGACTCGAGCTGATCCGCGCGCACGCCGCGCTGCGCATGGGGCTGGTGTTCTCGGCCGACGACGCCACCCGCCTGAGCCCGGGCGTGCCCACGGTGTGCTGGGTGGCCCGTCCGGCCACCTACCGTGCCGGCAACGGCGTCGACGTTCCGGCCGACCGCATCGACCTGCTGGCCCGGGTGCTGTCGATGGGGCGGCTGCAGCAGGCCGGCACGGGGGTCGGCTCCATCGCGATCGCGGTGGCCGCCGCGCTCCCCGGCACGGTGGTCAGCGAGGTGGCGCGCACGCTGCCCGGCGTGCCGACGCGCATCGGCCACGTATCCGGGTCCCTGGCCGTGGGGGCCGACGTGTCGCAGCGCGACGGCAGCTGGCGGGTCGACAAGGTGGTGTTCTCGCGCAGTGCGCGCCGTCTGATGTCCGGCTGGGTTCACGCGCCTTCAGCAGGGCTTCGCGGGGCGGCATAGAATCGCCGACCTGGATACCCCCCCGAGGAGAGCGACTCGATGTTTGCTCGGCTGCGTGAAGACATCTCGAACGTGATGCAGAAGGATCCCGCGGCGCGCTCGTCGCTGGAGGTGCTGCTGTGTTACCCGGGGATCCACGCGGTCGCCATCCACCGCCTGTCGAACCGGCTCTGGAAGGGCGGGTTCACGACGCTGGCGCGCTGGCTCTCCCATTGGGGCCGATGGCTGACGGGCATCGAGATCCATCCGGGCGCGACGATCGGCCGGCGGGTCTTCATCGATCACGGCATGGGTGTGGTGATCGGCGAGACCGCCGACGTGGGTGACGACTGCACCATCTACCAGGGCGTGACGCTCGGCGGCACGGCGCTGAACCGTGCCAAGCGGCACCCGACGCTCGAGCGCGGCGTGGTCGTCGGCGCGGGTGCCAAGGTGCTCGGTCCGTTCACGGTCGGCGCCGGCGCCAACATCGGGTCCAACTCCGTCGTCATCAAGGAGGTGCCCGCCGGCGCCACGGCGGTGGGCATCCCCGCGCGGATGATCCTTCAGGAGGACGACAAGCGCCGCGAGGAACAGGCCGCGCGCATCGGGTTCTCGGCCTATGGGGTCACCCAGGGGGCGAACGACCCGCTGTCGACCGCACTGCACCGGCTGATCGACCACGTCGCCATGCAGGACCGGCAGATCGAGCGCCTGGAGGAGTCGGTGCGCCGTCTGGGCGGACAGGTCGGCGATCTCGTCGAGCCGCTCGACGCGGGAAAGCTCAACCGGATGGTGGACTGAGGCTCAACCGGAGGGCGCAGCCGGGTCGGGCCAGTCGCCGAGGCGCTGCCAGCCGCGCGCATCCACGCGCAGGAACCCGCCACGGCGCGTGGATGCCGGCGTCGATGCGTGCGACGCGCCCGTGTGCGACGCGCCCGCGTCCCAGTCCGGCAGCACCCAGCGCGTGGCGTCCAGGCCGTCGAGCCGGAACCGGTGTTCGGCCGGCCGGTGCGTGTGGCCGTGGATCAGGCAGGTGACGTCCGCGGCGCGCATCGCATCGCCGACCGCGGCCAGGTTCACGTCCATCAGGTAGTCGGCCTTGCCGCCCTTCGACGCTTCGCTCTGTGCGCGCATCGCACGGGCGGTGGCCACGCGTCGTTCGACCGGCTGCGCGAGGAAAGCGTGCTGCCACGCCGCACTGCGTGCCTGCGCGCGGAACGTCAGGTAGTCGACGTCGTCGGTGCACAGCGCGTCGCCGTGCGCCAGCAGCACGCGCCGGCCGAAGAGCTCGACCACGCAGGGATCGTCGAGCATCGTCGCGCCACACCGTGCGGAGAACGACGGGGCGGCGGCCTGCGCACCGTCGCCGGTCGCGGCACCGGGCACGTCGAGCAGGAAGTCGCGGTTGCCCCGCATCACCAGCACCCGGGTGCCAGCCGCGCTCAGCGCTGCGAGCCGCCCGAGCAGACGGCCCGACACGGTGTCGGCCCAGTCGTCGCCGATCCAGGCATCGAACAGGTCGCCCAGCACGAACAGGTGCGTGGCCGCCGGCGCATGCGCGTCCAGCGCCGAGAAGAACGCGTCGGCCGTGTCCGGGTCGTGGTCGCCCAGATGCACGTCCGACACGAACAGCGCCACGCCGGCGCCGTCGACCCGCAGGGGCGCGGCGCGGGCGATTTACTTCGCCCCGAGCAGGGTGACCGAGTCGATCGTCACCGGGTCGGCCGGCACGTCCGAGAACGGGCCCATGCGCGTCGTGCGCACGGCGCGGATCGCGTTGACCACGTCCATGCCCTTGACGACCTTGCCGAACACCGCATAGCCATGGCCATCTGGCTGCGGGTGGTTCAGGCCGGCGTTGTCGACGGTGTTGATGAAGAACTGGGCGGTCGCCGAGTTGGGGTCGGAGGTGCGCGCCATCGCGATCCAGCCGGTGTCGTTGCGCAGGCCGTTCTTCGATTCGAGCGGGATCGGCGCACGCGTGGGCTTCTGGCCGAAGCCGCTGGCGCCCTTGTAGAAGTCGGGCGTGAACCCGCCGCCCTGGATCATGAAGTTGCCGATCACGCGGTGGAAGATCGTGCCCTTGTAGAAGTCGTCGCGCACGTACTGCAGGAAGTTCTCGACGGTCTTGGGCGCCTTGTCGGGATACAGCTCGACGACGATCTCGCCGGCCGAGGTCTTGATCGACACCTGCGGATTGGCCGCAGCGGCGGACTCTTCGACGGCGGACAGCGCGACCAGCAGTGCGCCGATCAGGGGCAGCTTCTTCAACATGAACGACTCCGTGAGGTTGAGGGTGAGTGCCGGTGCGGCGCGGGCCGGCCCGGCGTTTTCGGCGTGTTCGGCGTGTTCGGCGAGCCCGCCGGCCGGCCCGGCGCGCCCGGTGTCATCGGGTGCCTGCGGGGGCAGCCCCGGCGGGCGCCGAGCGGGCCGCGACCGGCGCCACGCGGCGCAGCAGTTCGCGGGTCAGCGTGAGCTTGTCCTTCACGCCCGCGCTGCGCGGATCGAGCGTGCCGGCCTTCTCGTAGGCGCGCGCGGCCATGCGCAGATAGACGTCGCCCAGGTTCTCGTGGCCGAGCGGGTAGTCGGGCAGTGCGCGCACCGCGTTCTCGAGCGCCGTGCGCGCACGGTCGAGCTCACCCGAGGCGGCGTACATCACCGCGAGGTTGTTGTATGGCTCGGGCAGCTCCGGGAAGTCCTGGGTCATCTGCTCGAACACCTCGCTGGCGTCCTTCGTGCGCCCGGCCTCGGCCAGGGCCACGCCATAGACGAAGCGCAGCTGCGGGTCGCGCGGTGCGCGCTTGAGCGCGTCGTCGAGCGTGCGCAGTGCGTCCTCGGGCTTGCCTTCGCGCAGCAGCCGCGACGCCTGCGCCGCGACCGTGGTCGACTGGCGGGGGTCGGACTGCAGGGGCGCGGCCGGAACCGCCGAGGGCGCAGCCGCCGAGGGCGCAGCCGCGGTCGATGCCTCCTGCACCGGGGCGCCCGTGCGCTCGCCGGGCAGGGGCGCGGCGGCGCCGCTCTGCGCGACGGCAGGTCCGGTCCAGGCGAGGGTCAGGGCGACGCCGATGCCCATTGCCACGGCCGCCCGGGCGCGCGCCGGCCCCGCGCGGCAGCCTCGAAAGCCCGCTGATATACTGAAAATCATCCCGCGATTCTAGCGCCTGACGCCGGCGCGAACCCGGTGTCCCCTCGCCGCGCACGGCGGTCTCCTCGGTTCCCTCCCATGCTCCGAATCCACAACACGCTGACCCGCCAGAAGGAAGACTTCGTCCCGATCGAACCGGGCAAGGTGCGCATGTAC
>JAKOZZ010000411.1 GCA_029779755.1 Pseudomonadota bacterium | reverse complement strand
GTGGCGGCGGCGGCGGCGGTGGTGGCGGCGGAGGCGGCGGAGGCGGCGGAGGCGGCGGAGTCGTCGGCGTGGTCGGAGTCGTCGGCGTGGTCGGGGTCGTCGGCGTGGTCGGAGTCGTCGGCGTGGTCGGAGTCGTCGGCGCGGTCGGCGTCGTCGGCGTGGTCGGATCCGTCGGCGTCGTCGGCGTCGTCGGCGTGGGCGTGGGCGTGGGCGTCGTCGGGTTCGTCGGCGTCGCGGGCGGCAGCACCGGTGTGATCGGATTGGCCACGAGGGGCGGAATCAGGGCCGCCAGGGGCGGCAGCCCCGATGGCGTCACCGGTCTCGGATCCTGCGCGCCGGCGGGCGGTCCGGGCGTCACGCCGGTGGGCGGCGCGTCGACCCGTCGGGGTTCGCCGTCGTCGGTGGCGAGCGCAGGCGCCGGGGGGGCGGCTGGCGCAGGGTCGGGGCGCTCCTCGACCGTCCCCAGCACCTTGGGGGGCGCGTGTTCACGCAGCACGGTCACGTTGCCGCAGACGGCCGGCACCATCACCCAGTAGCGCCGGCCGGTCTCGTCGGTGACCTGGTACAGGTCGGCATGCTCGACGTGGCCGGGCGCGAAGTTGACATAGGTGTCGAAGCACATCGTGCGCCCGAACGACATGTCGAACGCCCTGGGGTCGAAGTGTCGACGCCCCTTGATGGACACGATCGCATCGCGGGTGATCTCGACCCGGTCGATGACCTGGCGGCTTGCGATCAGGGCTTCGAAGTTCCTGACGATCGGCTCGGGCAGGCGGGCGGCGCGCAGGGCCTCGCCCGGTGTTCCGCGATACGGGTCGCGGCCGGGGTCGCCCCAGGCGCAGCCGCGCCGCAGCGTGAGCGAGGACCGGTTGTCGCGCACGCGCGGATCCGTCGCTGCGATGGCGTAGCCGTCATGGCTGACGCCCGGGGTGACGGATCGGTCGTCGGACACCCGCCGCACGCCGAATGCGCCGCGCAGCCGGTCGGCCGCATTGGCCGACGCCTTGACCGCGCTGACCGGATCGCCGGTCGTGTGCGTGCGCAGGTACGCGCCGCCGGCATGCACCGACAGGATGACGACCAGGGCGCAGGCGGCCAGCGCGGCGGCGCGGCGCCGACCGACCGGGCGCCCGGAGGGACGGTTCGGCAACGCGCCCTGCGGTGTGGTCGCGTGCGCTTCGGTTGCGGGCGGGTCCGCTGCCGGCGCGGTCGCGCGCGCCACCCGGCGCAGTCCTTCCCAGGCGCACACGGGGTCGACGCACCGGTAACGATGCACGGGGCGCACCAGGCTGAGCGCCCGATCCGCGAGCTGCCGGTGCACGCGACGCGCGCGCGCACCGCACTGCGGGCAGGCGTTCGATTCGCTGCCGTGCGTCAGCATGCGCGCATCCCTTCCCGCACCGCTTCACGCGCCGGGTATTGGCGGCGCGGCGGCGGCGGATCGGAGTGCAGCTTGGTGGCGACAGGACGGAACGCGGGCATCGACGGATCTGAAACGCAGGAATGCGCCTGCTTCAGTCCGCAATTCTCCCGGTGTTCGGCCCGGAGCGCGTGTGCGGTATGTCCCGAATATCGGTCTCGAACGTCCGCTGGTCAGTATCGGGCCATGGCGGGCTCAAGTCGGCGGACCTGCCTGCCGAAAACCACCGCCCAGTAGACGCGGTACGGATCGTCCGGACGATGGCCCTCGACCCGGGCGAGTCCGAACTCCACGAACCGTGCGTCGAGCAGGTTGCGGCAGTGTCCGTCGGAGCGCAGCCAGCCGGCCAGGGCCGCATCGAGTGTCGCGTGGCCGGCGGCGAGGTTCTCGCCGATCACCGCCCATGGGTAGCCCGCGGCGTCGGCGCGCTGGGCGGCGCGCCGGCCGTCGGGACCGACGTGATCGAAGAACCCCTGCTCGGCCATCGAGCGTGCATGCTGCTCGGCCGCGGCGGCGAGCCGCGCATTCCAGACGAGAGGGGCCCGCAGGGGCGCCGCGGCCGAAGGCGCGTGCGCGTCGGCGGCAGACGCCAGCGGCGCGATGACGGCCGTCGCGTCGCCGCACTGCGCCACGTGCCTGCGCACGGCGTTGATGCGCTGCGCCGCGTCCTCGGAGAGCGACTCGGTCGCGCCCGCCGGCAGGCAGGCGCTCAGCGCCAAGCCCACCGCGGCGATCGCCGCCGGCAGGCGCTTGAAGGTGTACCGCAAGGTCCGTCCTCGTCACGGGCCCTGGCTGGAGACCGTTCTCGAACGTGTGTTGCGCCGATTATGGGCAGGCTTCTGCCGCTTCTCGAAGCTTCGGCAGGGTGGGCGCGCGGGCCCGGCCGATGGACGGCTTCGTACCTGCGCGGGCCCCACGAGCGGCCCCACGAGCGGCCCCACGAACGGCCCCGCGCAAGACCTCGGCGCACGCCCCCGGCGCACGGAGTGTCTTGTGCCGCCTTCCGCCCCTCGCCCATACTGGCGCCCCGATCCAATCCCGCACCTTCGGAGTCCCGATGACCGAACCGACGTTCCAGACCCTGCAGGTCAATGGCATCCGCATGCGGGTGGCAGAGCAGGGCAGCGGCCCGCTCGTGCTGTTCTGCCACGGCTGGCCGGAGTCCTGGTACTCGTGGCGTCATCAGCTCGCGGCGCTGGCCGCCGCCGGCTACCGTGCCGTGGCGCCCGACATGCGCGGCTATGGCAGCACCGACGCGCCTGCCGAGATCGAGCAGTACACGCTGCTGCACCTGGTGGGCGACATGGTCGATCTGGTGCAGCAGCTGGGCGAGACATCGGCCGTGGTCGTCGGGCACGACTGGGGCGCGCCGGTCGCCTGGCATGCGGCGCTGCTGCGTCCGGACCTGTTCCCGGCCGTGGTCGGGATGAGCGTGCCGTTCACGCCGCCGGCCCGCACGGACCTGCTGACGTCGCTGGAGAAGCTCGGCATCCACACGTTCTACATGCAGTACTTCCAGACGCCGGGTGTGGCCGAGGCCGAGTTCGAGCGCGACATCGAGGCGTCGGTGCGGCGCATCCAGTTCAGCGCGTCCGGCGATGCGCCCGAGAAGGCGACCTTCGGCGTGGTGGATCCGGCCCGCGGCTATCTGGGCGGAACGATCGATCCCGAGACCCTGCCGGTCTGGCTCACCCCCGAGGACGTCGCGCACTATGCCGGCGAGTTCCGGCGCGCGGGCTTTCGCGGCGGACTGAACTGGTATCGCAACCTGCGCCGCAACGCCGGGCTGCTCGCGCCCTGGCGCGGTTGCGTGATCCGGCAGCCGTCGATGTTCATCGCCGGCGCGCGCGACGGCGTGATGAAGTTCCCTGCGTCGAAGAAGCAGATCGACGACTTTCCCCGCACGTTGCCGGGCATTCGCGGCTGCCACATCCTCGAGGGGGCCGGCCACTGGGTGCAGCGCGAGCGCGCCGCGCAGGTGAACGCGCTGCTGCTGGAGTTCCTGCGCGGCTTGTGAGCACCGCCCGCGCGGCCCCTCCACCCGAATTCGGCCGGGGCGGGCGACTGACCGCAGTGTTCCACGCATCCGACAATCGGCGCATCCACCCGTTGCATGGGCGTCGGCGCCGGTGTGAGACTCCCGGACTTCGGGCGGAGGAACGCGATGCAGCTGTCGGAACTCTTCGGCTATCTGGGCGCCTTCCTCACGCTGGCGACCTTCTCGATGAAGACGATGCTGCATCTGCGCATCGCCGGCATCGTCGCCAACCTGGCATTCATCACCTACGGACTGACGGCCGGCGTGCACCCCGTGCTGATGCTGCACCTGACGCTGCTGCCGCTGAACGTGTGGCGATTGCGCCAGCTGCTCGCCCTGACGCGCGAGATCCGCAGCGCCTCGTCCGGGGCCGTGTCCGTCGACTGGCTGAAGCCCTTCTCCAGACAGCGGTCGGTGCACTCGGGCGAAGTGCTGTTCCGGCAGGGTGACGAGGCCACCGAAGTCCTGTTCGTGCTGAGCGGGCGGTTCCGGGCGGTCGAGGCCGACGTGGCGCTGCGCCCGGGCGAGGTGTTCGGCGAGCTGGGCCTGCTGTCGCGGGGGCATCGACGCACGCAGACGGTGGTGTGCGAGGAGGCGGGTGCGCTGCTGTGCATCGCCTACGACGAGGTGCGGCAGCTGTACTTCCAGAATCCGAAGTTCGGATTCTTCTTCCTGGAGCTGGCCGCCGAGCGGCTGATGCGCGACGCGAGCGGGCGGATGCCATCCACGCCGGCAGGGGTATTGCGGGCTCGCTAGACTCGCGCGGTTTTTCCGCGCGCCGGTCAGACCGCGTCCGCGCGGGCGTGCCGCAACGACCCATCTTCCCAGGAGACACCGAATGATCCGACTGCGTCCGCTGCTCGCGGGCCTGCTGCTGTCCGCCGCCAGCCTCGTGCACGCCTTTCCCGAACGCCAGGTGCAGATCATCGTGCCGCAGACCCCGGGCGGCGCGTCCGACACGCTGGCGCGCGTGATCGCGGCCAAGCTCTCCGCAAAGTGGGGGCAGCCGGTGGTGGTCGAGAACCGGCCCGGCGCCGGCGGCAACATCGGCATGGAGGCGGTGGCGCGTGCGAAGGCCGATGGCCACACGCTGCTGATGAGCTACGTCGGCACCCATGCGATCAACGGCGCGCTGTACGCGAAGCTGCCGTTCGACCCGGAGAAGGACTTCGCCGCGGTGGCGACGCTGGCCACCCTGCCGTTCGTCGCGGTCACGTCGCCGCAGGTGCCGGCGAAGTCCATGGCCGAGCTGGTGGAACTGGCCCGCGCGGGGCGCGTCACCTACGGGTCGGCCGGCAACGGCTCGGTCAACCACCTGCTGGGCGAGATGTTCAACGCCGCTGCGGGCGTGTCGATGACCCATGTGCCGTACCGGGGCGCGGCCGGTGCGCTGACCGACCTGATGGGCGGACAGATCCAGGTCGTGTTCACCAGCATGCCGTCGGTCGCCGGTCACATCCAGAAAGGCACGGTGCGTCCGCTGGCGGTGACCAGCGCCAAGCGCGCGGCCGCGTTCGCGTCGATTCCGACGATCGCCGAGTCGGGCTTCGCGGGATTCGACGTGACGCCGTGGTTCGGCCTGTTCGCACCGGCCGGCACGCCGCCGGCCGTCGTCGCCCGGATCAACCGCGACGTCAACGAGGCGCTGCGCGCGGCAGACGTGGTCGAGAAGTTCACCGGGCAGGGGGCCGAGCCCTACCTCACCACGCCGGAGCAGTTCGCCGACGTGCTCAAGCGCGACATCGGCACCTGGTCGAAGATCGTCAAGGCGTCGGGCGCCAAGGTGGACTGAGCGGCGTCCTGCGCCCGGGCGCCCGGCCCCGCGGAGCCTGGCCCCCGGCACCCTCCCGGTCCCGGTCCCGGCGCTGGCGCGGTCCGTCGATGCGCCGTGGTCCGGGGACGCCCGGCCCGGCGGCGCCCGGTCCGGGGATGCGCGCTCAGCGATCCAGCAGGCGCGGCAGTTCGAGCACCTTCCGCACCAGATCGGCCTGGCGCTGAACCCCCAGCTTGGCGTACACGCCGGTCACCTGGGTGCGCACCGTCGCCATGCTGACGTGCCGCATCCGTGCCACGTCCTCGGGGGTATGCCCCTCGGCCAGCGCGGCGGCCACCTGTGCTTCGGCGGGCGTCAGCCCGAAGGCGAGGCCCACGATCAGCGGGTCCAGCGGCGTCCTGGTGTCGAGGGGATGGACGATGACGAGCGCGCAGGGCGTCTCGCCGAACATCTGCATGCTGCGCTCGGGCCGCACGGCGAGCAGGACGACCAGTTGCTCGGCCTGGCCCGAAGCGCCCGGAAGACGCACCAGCGCCCGGTCGACGCCCGTGCCCTCGACGATCGAGCCGGTCAGCCCCAGCGTGTGGATCGCGGCGGCCAGGTTCCGGCTCCCGGTTTCGTGGCGGCTGTCCAGAAAGCCGTGGCGGTCGATGAGAGAGCCTCCGCCGCCGAGCAGTGCGTCGGCGGAAGCGTTGCGATAGGTGATCAGGCGCGTCTCGTCGATCACGATCACGCCTTCGGGCAGCACGTCGAGCAATGCGTGCCCGGCCACGGAGATCGGCCGTTCGCGTTGCCGCTGCATGTGGATGCGCAACGCGCGCTCGAGATGCGTGCGGATCCGGTCGACGCGATCGGTGAACGTGGGGTCGAACGGTGGCGTGCCGACGGCGCGATGCAGGCACAGGTAGACCAGGACCTCGGGTTCGTCGATCAGCGACGTGACCGACATCCAGCGGCCGCCCGAGGGGATCAGGAACTCCTGGTAGAAGCGATCCTGTGCGACGAACTGCTCGTCATGGTGTTCGTGGTCGTACACCCAGTTCGTGCCCTGCAGCAGCGCACCCAGTGCGAGCCGGGGATTGATCGCATGGTATTCGGTCACGTAGCGCAACGTGTCCTGGGGCGAGATCTGTCCGCCTTCGAACGAGAAGAGCAGGGCGCCCGAGCTCTTGAACACGCCCAGCATCTGCATGCTCCACAGACCGAACGCGTCGCACATCAGCCCGCAGGCCTCGTGCCAGGGCCGGGTGCCTGCCGCCGCTTCGTACATCGCGGCGACGACGTCGCGCAGATCGTCTTCGTGCGGGACGTCGTGGTTGGCTGCGGTGCCGCGCGGGCTGCCGGGCGGTGCGACGGCGTCGGTCATCGTGGTGGCCCCGGTTCAGGCCGAAGCGCGCTTCGCCTTCTCGACCACCTGCCGCGCACGCTCCACGACCGGGATGTCGAGCATCTTGCCCTTGAAGGCGACGGCCGCCTTGCCCTCGGCCAGTGCCTGATCGAACGCCGCCACGATCTCGGCGGCTTCCTGTGCTTCGGCCGCGCTGACGCCGAACACCTCGTTGAGCACCGCCACCTGCTTCGGGTGGATGGAGATCGACCCGGTGAAGCCGGCGTCGCGCGCGGTGCTGGCCATCGCACGGAACAGGTCCAGGTCGCTGAACTCGCCGATCGACCCGGCCAGGCCCCAGGCCGCCAGGCCGTGGGCCCGCGCGGCGAGCGCAAGCGAATACGCCGGCATGCGCATCGCCTCCAGCGTGGGGCGCACGCCCAGCAGCGTGGCGTAGTCCTCGCTGCCGAAGCCGAACGCGATCACCCGGGCATGGCTGCGGGCGAGCGCGCCGGCCTGGTGGATGGCCATCGGCGACTCCAGCAGCAGCACCAGAGACGTGCGTGCGGCGGCGACCCCGTGGGCCGCTTCCGACGCCGACAGCCAGCCGGCGACCTCGGCGATCTGGGCCGGATCCTCCGCCTTGGGCAGGAACACACCGGCGATGGGCGCCTGCACGGCGGCGTCGAGATCGTCGCGCAGCAGCGCGGGGTCGTTGTTCACGCGCACGAAGACCGGCAGGCCGTGGGCGGCGATCGCACGCACGGCAGCGCCCAGGGCGGCGCGCGCCTGCTGCTTCATGGCCGGCGCGATGGAGTCCTCCAGGTCGACGATGATGCCGTCGGCGCCGCGGGTGTGGGCCTTCTCGATGAACTGCGGCGAGGTCGCCGGCACGAACATCAGGGAACGGAGGGTCTGGGCCTGTTGGCGGTTCATGTGCGGATCACTCCGGAAGCGGCGAGTTGCTGGATCTGGTCTTCGGTGAGGCCGGCGCCGCGCAGCACCTCGCGCGTGTGTTCGCCGAGCGCGGGGGCGGGGCGCGCGAGCACGCCCGGGGTCTCGGACAGGCGCGGCACGACGGCGTGCATCGGCACGCGGCCCAGTTCGCGGTCGGGGGCGTCGACCAGCACGCCGCGTGCGACCACGTGCGGGTCGGTGACGATCTGGCCGATGTCGTACACGGGGCCGACGGTCACTTCCTCGCGCCGGAAGAACGCGAGATTGTCGTCGAGGCTGCGGGCCGCGACGAAGTCGCCGATGATCGCGTCGAGCGCGTCCATGTGGGCGAGGCGGTCGGCATTGGTGCAGTAGCGCGGGTCGGTGATCAGGTCTTCGCGGCCGATCGCGCGGAACAGCCGCTCGGTCATGCCCTGCGTGGACGCCGAAAGCGCCACCCACTGGTCGTCGGCCGTGCGGTAGACGTTGCGCGGCGCGGCGATCGAGGTGCGATTGCCGGTGCGCGACGGCACCTGGCCGGTGACGCGGTAGGCGGCGGCGTCGGGCCCCATGATCGACAGCAGCGGTTCGAGCAGCGACAGGTCGATCACCTGGCCGCGGCCTCCCAGCACTTCGACGTTGCGCACGGCGGCGGCGACGGCGAACGCGCCGTACAGGCCGGCCACCATGTCGGCAAGCGCCATGTTGGGCATCATCGGCGGGTTGCCCGGCATGCCGTTCTTGGCGGCGAACCCGGACATCGCCTCGACCAGGCTGCCGAAGCCGGGCTGCTGGCGGTACGGACCCGTCTGGCCCCAGCCGGTGAGGCGCACGACCACCAGCTTCGGGTTCATCGCAAACAGCACGTCCGGCCCCAAGCCCATCTTCTCGAGCGTGCCGGGCCGGAAGCTTTCCACCAGCACCTGCGCTTCTGGGATCAGCCGGCGCAGCACGTCCTTGCCCGCCTCGGGGCGCAGGTCGATCGCCAGGCTCTTCTTGTTGCGCGCATAGACCTTCCACCACACCGACACGCCGTCCGGATGCGCGGCACTGCGCTCGCGCCAGTGCCGCAGCGTGTCGCCAGTGCCGGCATCCTCGATCTTGATCACGTCGGCGCCGTAGTCGGCCAGCTGCAGCGACAGCATGTTGCCGGCCACGAGCCGCGACAGGTCGAGCACGCGCAGCCCGGCGAGCGGACCGGTGCGTTCGGGCGTGAACGCGGCGGCCTGGAGGTGGGACGCGGCCGTCGGTGACGACGGCGCGGACGGGGGTGGGGGCGGGGGCGTCGAAGGCATCGGGATCAGGATGCGGCGAACGCCGCCCGGGCGGCTGGTCAGGAGACGACGACTGCGACCGTCTGCCCTTCGGTGACGGCCTCGCCTTCGGCGACGTTGATGGAATCGATGCGGCCGCCCGTCTCGCTGCTGACCGGGATCTCCATCTTCATCGATTCGATGAGCATGATCTCCTCGCCCGCATCGACGGTGTCGCCGGCCTTCTTCAGCAGTTTCCAGACGGAGCCCGAAACCTCGGTGTTGATCTTGATGCTTGCCATGTGCGTGTGTCTCCTTTCAATCCGCAATACTAGCAGCACCGATGTGCCGGACTGCTGGCGCGAGCGCGCCGGCAGGAAGGTACGTGGTCCGCGCCGATGCGCGGTTGCGGCAATTGAAATCAGGGGGACGGTCGGCCGGTGGTCAGGGAGACGCCCGGCCGGGGGGCGCCGCGGGGGTCGACAGTTCGAGCCCGAGGAACATCGCGTCCTCGATCGGATTGAACACGTACGGCGCGATCGGCCGGAAGCCCATCGACGTGTACAGGCGCACGGCGGCGGCCATGCTGGGCAGCGTGTCGAGACAGATCCGCGCGTAGCCGGCGGCGCGCGCCGCGTCGCAGATGCGCTCGGCAAGGCGGCGTCCCAACCCCGCGGCGCGTGCCGACGGGCGCAGGTACAGACGCTTCATCTCGCAGCGCTGTGCGTCGATCGGCCGCAGCGCCACGCAGCCGATGGCGTCGTCGCCGTTCCAGGCCAGCAGCAGGCGGCCGGCGGGCGGCGCGTACTTGCCGGGCAGGTCGGCGAGCTCGTCGTCGAAGCCCTGGAAGCACAGGCTGAACCCCAGGCTGTCCGCGTATTCGGTGAAGAGCGCGCGCACCAGCGGCAGGTCGCGCGGGAATTCGGCGGGGCGGATGTCGATCATCAGGGCTCGATCATGCCCGAAAGCGCCGCGGCGATCGGCGCGAGCGCGGCGGCGTCGATGTGCCGGTCGCTGTCCACGCGCAGCACGCGGTCGGCCTCCGACACCAGCACCGGCTCGTCACGTGCGAACTGGCGCTCCAGCACGTCGAGGTCGGCGTCGGAGGCGTCGCGGCCGTGCGCCAGGCGTTCGGCGACGCGGGCGCGCAGCGTGTGCGGACTGGCGCGCAGGTCGACGATCGCGACCGGCACGGCCAGCGCGCGGGCCAGCGCGACGAAGCCTGCGCGCTGCGCGCGCGCGAGGAAGGTGGCGTCGACGATCGCATCGAACCCGGCCTCGAGGATCCCGCGCGCGAGCACGGCCAGCCGGTCGTAGGTGGCCGCGCCGGCGGCCGGCCCGTACATCGGGCCGTGCGCGCCGCCATGGTCGTCGGCGCGCAGGCCGTGCAGGCGCTTGCGTTCGACGTCCGAGCGCAGGTGGATCGCGCCGATGGCCTGGGCCAGCAGGCCCGCCGCCCGCGTCTTGCCCGAACCGGACAGACCGTGCATCAGCACGAGGCGCGGGTGCGCGGGCGCCGCCAGCCGGGTGGCCAGGGCGAGGTAGTCGCGGCACTGCGCTTCGGCGGCGGCGCGGGCGGCGTCGGCGACGCAGGCTGCGGTATCGGCGTGGGTTGCGGTATCGACGCAGGTTGCGGTATCGGCGTGGGTTGCGGTATCGGCGCGTGCAGGATCGTCGACGTGGCGCGGGGACCCGACCTGCGCGTCGGTCCGCGGCGCACGCAGTTGCGCAGCGCGGATGCCGGCGACCTTGGCGCGGACCAGCGCGCGGTACTCCAGGTAGCCCGGCAGCAGCCGCAGACCGGCGTAGTCGCCCGTGAGGGCGAGCCACCCGTTGAGGAAGCGCGCGGCCTGGCCGTCGAGGCCGCGATGGCGCAGGTCCATCACCAGGAACGCGACCTCGCAGAGGACGTCGGACCAGCGGAACCCTTCGTTGAACTCGATCGCGTCGAACACCGTCGGACGCTCGTCGACCTGGGCGATGTTGCCCAGGTGCAGATCGCCGTGGCATTCGCACACGAAGCCGGCCGCCGCGCGCGCGTCGATGTCCGCGGCCAGCGTGGCATGGCGGTGCGCCTCGCGTCGGGCCAGCGCCTCGAGCGTTGCCAGCGCCTCCGGTGCGCCGGCGTCGCGCAGCAGACTGCGCAGCACGTCGAAGTTGTCCTGCGCGATGCGGTGCACGTGCGCCGCGCTGCCGTAGCGCAGCGCGCGGGGATCGGCGCGGTCGGTCGCAGCGCGCAGCCGCATGTGGAACGCCGCGACGGACTCGGCCAGCGCGTCGATCATCGCGTCGGTGATCGCGCCGCGCTCGGCCAGCCGGTCCCATTGCAGCGCCGGATCGAACGCGCGCATGCGCACGGCATGGTCGAGCACCGGACCGTCGCCGCCCAGGCGGGGCGCATCGACCGTGCCGGTGACGGCCACCACGTCCAGGTACAGCGCGGGCGCGAGGCGCCGGTTGATGCGCAGCTCCTCGGTGCAGTAGCGCAGCCGCAGCGCACGGGTCGTGAAGTCGGCGAAGCCGAGGTCGAGCGCCTTCTTGAGCTTGTAGGCGCAGCCGTCGGCCAGCAGCACCCAGGAGAGGTGGGTCTCGAACAGCGGCGTGCCCGCCAGAGGCGCGCCCGCCGGTGCGAGGCCGCGCCGCAGCGCGGCGACCATGCGCGACTGCGCGGCGAGATCGAGCTCGCCCGGGCTCATCGCACGCCGCCCCGCGCCGCAGCGGCCACCGGGGTCACTCGGTGGGCAGGAACCCTTCGACCGACAGGTAGCGCTCGCCGGTGTCGTAGTTGAAGCCCAGCACCGTGCTGCCCGGCGCGATGTCCGGCAGCTTCTGCGCGATTGCGGCCAGGGTCGCGCCCGACGAGATGCCCACCAGCATGCCTTCCTCGCGCGCACTGCGGCGCGCCATCTCGCGCGCGGCTTCGGCTTCGACCTGGATGACGCCGTCGAGCAGCTGGGTGTGCAGGTTCTTGGGCACGAAGCCCGCGCCGATGCCCTGGATGGGGTGCGGCGACGGCTTGCCGCCGGAGATCACCGGCGAGGCGGTGGGCTCCACCGCGTACACCTTGATCTTCGGGAACTTCTGCTTGAGCACCTGCGCGGTGCCGGTCAGGTGGCCGCCGGTGCCCACGCCGGTGATCAGCACGTCGATGCCGTCCAGGAAGTCGGCGAGGATCTCCTGCGCCGTGGTCTGCACGTGCACGTCGACGTTGGCCGGGTTCTCGAACTGCTGCGGAATCCATGCCCCCGGCGTCTCGGCGGCGAGTTCCTGCGCACGCGCGATCGCGCCCGACATGCCCTTCTCGCGCGGGGTGAGCGCGAAGCTTGCGCCGTAGGCCAGCATCAGGCGGCGGCGTTCGACCGACATGCTGTCGGGCATCACCAGCACCAGCTTGTAGCCCTTGACGGCGGCCACCAGCGCCAGGCCGATGCCGGTGTTGCCGGAGGTGGGCTCGATGATGGTGCCGCCGGGCTTGAGCTTGCCGCTGCGCTCGGCGTCCTCGACCATCGACAGCGCGATGCGGTCCTTGATCGAGCCGCCCGGATTGCCGCGCTCGGACTTGATCCAGACGTTGTGGGTGGCGCCGAAGAGGCGGTTGATGCGCACGTGCGGCGTGCCGCCGATCGTGTCGAGGATGGAATTGGCTTTCATGGTCGCTCCAGTCTGGGGCCGGGGGGCGGCGCCGGCCAGTGCATGCACCGGGTGCATGAGCTTATGGACTTCAGTTCCTGCGTGCAGGCGCAGTGTACGGCGTCACCAGTTCGGCGCGCACGCGGTAGCCGGCCCGCGCCATGTCGGTATCGGACGAGACCGTCTCCATCGTGCCGTGGATCCACACCGTGTCCATCGCACGCATGTTCTTCAGCGGCTTGCTGCTGAACACGTGGATGACCTGGTTCTGCGGCGGCGGCGGCGTGTGGATGCAGGCGCCGAAGTAGGGCACCAGCAGGAACTCGGAGATCTGGTCGCGGTCGCGCTCCAGCGGCACCACGAAGCCGGGGATGCGCACGCGCACGCCATTGAGCGACGCTTCGACCGGCGCCTTGTCCCAGGCCTCGCGCAGCTTGGCCAGCGCGGCGTCGGCGCGCGGATCGCCGTCCTGCAGGCGGGCGAGGTCGAGGCCGCGGAACGCGTCGGCGGGGTTCCATCCGTCCGGGATCAGGTGGTCCCAGTTGATCTCCCGGAATCCGGCCGGGCGCGCCGGCTGGGTCGCGCCGGGCAGCCGTTCGCCGAGCTTGTAGCCGGGTGCGCCGCCCGACTGCGCACCCGCGCCGCCGGCCGCGCCGAGCGTCAGCGCCGCGGACAGCAGCACGGCGAGCGCCGCACCGGGGATGCGGAGGAAGGACGCGGTCAGGTGCATCGCAGGTCTCGTCATCTCGGGGGTCAGGGCCTCGGAGGTCCAGGTTTCGGGGGGCAGGGTCTCGGGTTCACAGTCGCGGCGTCAGTCCGTCGGCCAGCGACAGACGGTACGCACGATAGCCGGGAATCAGGCAGGCGAGCAGGCTGGCACCGGCGACCACGGCCAGCCAGCCGAGTTCGCCCGTACTCAGGCCGCGCAAGGCGAGGTCGATGCCCAGGCGGGCCTGCACCAGCGGCGCGGCCGCAGCACTCGCCGCGACCAGCAGCGCCAGTCCGAGCAGCAGCCCGCCGGCGGTGACCATCAGGCCTTCGATCGTGAGCAGGGCGAACACCTGGCGCGGCGACGCGCCGACCGCGCGCAGCACCGCGAGCTCGCGGCGACGCTCGTTGAGGCCGGCGAGGATCACCGCCACCAGGCCTGCCAGCCCCACCACGACCACCATCGTGGAGATGGCCAGCAGCGTGGTCTCGGCCACGGCCACCACGCTCCACAGCTCGTCGAGCGCCACGCCGGGCAGGATGGCGATCAGGGCCTCGCCCGGATAGGCGTTCACGCTGCGCTGCACGCGGAACACGGCGGCGCGGCTGTGCAGGCCGACCATCGCGGCGGTGATCGTCTTGGGGGTCAGGTCGAACTTGCGCACCATGTCGGCCGGGATCGACAGCCCCGGCACCGGCGCGCCGCCCTGCCAGTCGAGGTGGATGGCCTCGATCGCCTCCAGGCCGACGTGCACGGTGCGATCGATCGGGGTGCCGGTGCGCGCGAGGATGCCGGTGACGGTGAACGGCTTGTCGTCGTGCGCGGCGACGATGCCCGCGCCGCTGCCGTGCTCGAGCGAGATCGTCTGGCCGACCCGGTACCCGAGGCGCTCGGCGACCTCGGCGCCGAGCACGGCGTCGAACAGGTGCGCGAAGCGCTGCCCCGCGACGAAGCGCAGGGGCGTGCCGCGCCCGTGCCGCACGCGGTCGAAGTAGTCGGGGGTGGTGCCGAGCACCGGAAAGCCGCGATGGCTGTCGCCGAGCGACAGCGGCACGGCCCAGGCCACCTGCGGCATCGCCGACAGGTCGGCGAAGCTCTGCCAGCGCATGCCCGCACTGGCCGAGCCGATGCGGAACACCGCGTTCAGCAGCAGCTGCACCGGCGCCGTGCGCGCGCCCACGATCAGGTCGGTGCCCGAGACCGAGTGCGCGAAGCCGTCGCGCGCGTCCTGGCGCAGCCGCTCGACGCCCAGCAGCAGTGCAACGCTCAGCGCGATCGACAGCACCACCAGGGACAGCGTGGTCCGCCGGTTCCAGGCGCTGCGTGCGGCGATGAGCGGCAGCGGGACCATCTCAGGCGCTGCCGTCCGGATCCGCCGCCCGGTTGAGCGCAGCGAGATCGAGCTCGCGGTCGAGCAGGCGGGCGAGCGACCGGTCGTGGCTCGCGAACACCAGGGTGGTGCCGCGTGCCGTGCACTCGCCGAGCAGCAGCTCGAGGAACGCCTGCTGCCGGGGGGCGTCGAGGGCCGAGGTCGGCTCGTCGGCCAGGATCAGCTCGGGGCCGCCGATCAGCGCACGCGCCATCGCCACGCGCTGCTGCTGTCCCACGCTCAGCCGCGCCGCCGGCCGCGTCCAGTGGTCGGCGGCCAGGTCGAGCTGGCGCAGCAGGCGCGCGGCTTCCCCGGTGGGCGTGCTGCCGGCGTCCTGCAGTTGCGCACGGCGCCGTGCGGAGAAGCGGCAGGCCAGCAGCACGTTGTCGAGCACCGACAGGTAGGGGATCAGGTTGAACTGCTGGAAGATGACGCCGATGTGGTCGGCGCGCATGCGGTCGCGGGCGGTGCCGCTCAGGCGGCCGGTGTCCTGGCCGGCGAGCGTGATCGTGCCCGCGCCCGGGCGCAGCACCAGTCCGATCAGCCCGAGCAGCGTGCTCTTGCCGCTGCCGCTCGGACCATGCAGGAACACGCGCTCGCCGCGTGCGATCTCGAGCGCGTCGATGCGCAGGCACGGCGCCTGCGCACCCGGCCACGCGTAGGCGAGCGCCTCGATGCGCAGGCTGGCCGTCATGGTGTCGTCCGGCGCTACCAGCGCACGACGCGCCGGGCGGGGGTCAGGCGCGCGCCCGACTGCGTGGTCGGGCCGGCCACTTCGGCGTCGATGCGCTGCAGCCTCGGAAACGCGTCGAACAGGCGCACCTCGAGGCTGCGCAGCTGTGGGGGCCGTGCACACGCGAACACCCAGCGGGCTTCGAGATCGGCGTGTGCGGCGGTGGCGCCGGCGTCGGCGGCCGTTGCGTCGGTGCGGGCGCGGGCATGCGCGTGGTTGTGTGCGGCGGTGTTCGCGGGCGCGGGCGCGGTCGCGGGCGCAGCAGCCGACGCCGGCGTTGCCTCGTGTTCCGTCAGCAGCGCCGGCGGCAGCACCGCCGAGCGCAGGTCGAACTGCCGTGCCACGCACCCGGCACCCTCCGACGGCGCGAAGAGCGTCCCGGACTGGCGCAGCCGTCGGGCCATCTCGCGCACCTGCGCCCGGTGCCGCTCGGTGCGGGGCGCATGCTCGAAGCCCAGCACACTGTCGAGCGGTGTCTCGAGCTCGAGGGTCAGGGTCGGTCCGTCGACGGCCACCGTCAGGCGGGCGACGCCGTGCTGGTGCGCCGGGCCCGCGACGGCCGGCGGCAACGCCGCACCGAGCAGGGCCAGCGCGATCGCGGTCAGCAGGACGACGTGCGGCCGCATGGTGTCAGCGGATGGTGACTTCGACGCGCCGGTTGCGCGCCTCCGGCGTGTTGTCGGGCGTGCGCACCAGCGGGTTGCTCTCGCCGTGCGACGTCACCGTGAGGTCGCCGAGCCGGAGGTCGCCCAGGCGTGCGGGCGCGCCGCCCCTCGCCACCAGGCCCAGATGCTCGGCGATCAGCTGCGCGCGCTCCTGCCCGAGGCGCTGGTTGGCGCGTGCATCGCCCGCGGTGTCGGTGTGCCCGATGATCGACACACCGGGCAGCGTACGGGCGCGGATCGCCTCGACGATGCGGGGGATCAGCTGCTCGGATTCCGGGGTCAGCTTCGTCGACCCGCTTTCGAGGTACAGCAGGAAGGTCTGGGGCGCCGCGGCGCGGGCCGCGATCGCCGGGCCGAAGTCGGTGCGGATGCGGTCCTCGCCGACCTCGAAGGGCTCGGTGGCCGACCCGTCGAGCGGGACGCCGGTGTTGGCACGGTCCAGGCGCACGCTGCGCTCGACCGTGCGCACGTCGACCACGCCGGTGCGGCCGTCGTCGTCCTTGACCAGCACCAGGTAGGACCCGGTGGAGCAGCCCGATACCACCAGCGCGGCCAGCAGCGACGCCACCGGCAGGCGCACGGCGCCGGCCACCCGGCGCCACGGGGCGGGCGCGCGCAGCGTGAGCAGGGCGCTCATTCGTCGACCTTGACCAGGATGTGGGTGCCGCGGATGCCCACGGTGCTCGTGGGCGTGCGCAGCACCGTCGATTCCGGCCGCAGCCGGGTCACGATGCCCGACACGAAGTCGAGCGTGCCGCGCAGCAGGGTCGCCGCCAGGCCCAGGCGGCCCTCGGCCGGCGCATAGCGGAAGTCTTCGATACGGAACTCCGACCCCGGTCCGAACGCGATGCGGGTGTTGTCCTTGAGCGTGGCGCCGAGCGTGCCGTCGGGACCGGTGCGCAGCACCGCGCCGACGTGGATCGGCAGGCCCGGCTCGGCGCGCATGCGGGTTCCGCCCTGCACCACATAGGCCTCGCCCGAGACCGTCTTCACGTGGCCCGCCACGGTATCGGGCGCGCGCTCCGGTGCACCGGCCGCCGGCCGGCCCGACACCGGCGTCGCGGCGCCCGGCGCAGACGTCGCCTCGCCGGCCGCCGCCGTGCCGGCACCCTGCGCACCGGCCAGGCCCGTCGCCGAGATCAGGGCGGCGGCCAGGCACAGGCGTGCGACGCATCGGAAGCGTGGAGTCACGTCGGTTCGGGTTCGAGGGATGGAACCCGACATTCTACGCAAGGCCCCCGGGGCCGAACTGCCGGGCCGCCTGCAGCGCCAGACCGCTGGCGACGCTGCCGAAGCTGTCGCCCTGGACGATGCGCGCGTCGGGAAAGTGCCGCCGCAGCCAAGCCTGCACGGTGGGGGACCGCGCGGTGCCGCCGGTCACGAAGATCACGTCCGCCGCGACGGCGGCCTGCGCGAGCGCCTCCTGCATCAGCGCCAGGAAGCGCGCCAGGATGCTGGCCGACGACTGTTCCAGGTCGTCGCGGGTGATCTCGCGCACCAGGCCCGGCTCGATCCGGTCGAGCGCGCTGTCCAGCCGCTCATCGTCGCTCAGTCCGATCTTGGCGCGCTCGGCGGTGTCGACCAACCAGTGCGTGCCGCGCAGGCGCTGCAGGTCGATCAGCCGGTCGACCGGACGCGGGTCCACCGCTTCGAGGCGCAGTTGCGCCAGGGCGTTGCCGGCGGCATGGAATCGCCGCTGCGCGGCGACGTCGCTGATGGTGACGGCGTCGCGCAGCAGCGGATGCGGCATCGGCAGGCCGCTGCGCAGGGTGTCGTTCTTGCCGAACAGCGGCATCAGCGTGCGCCAGGCCAGCGCGATGTCGATATCGAGCCCGCCGAACCGGTCGCCGGTGGAGCCGAGCAGGTCGTCGGTGCGGTCGGGGCGCTGCGCGCGCGCGGGACCCAGCCGGATCACCGAACAGTCGGTCGTGCCGCCGCCCGCGTCGAGCACGAGCACGATCGTCTCGTGCGAGAGCGTGCGCTCGAAATCCAGCGCCGCCGCGACCGGTTCGAACTGGAAGGCGAGGTCGGTGAATCCCGCCGTGCGTGCGGCGCGCTCGAGCAGCCCGATCGCCTGGGCGTCGGCGTCGCGCTGGCGGGTGCGCTGGAAGTGCACCGGGCGCCCCATGACGACGTGGTCGATCTCGACGTCGCTGCGGGCGATCGCCGTCGCGCGCATGTGGCCCAGGATGCGCGCGACCACGTCTTCGAACGTCTGCAGGTGCGCCGCCGAGATGTCGGCGCCGAGGAAGGACTTCGGCGAGCGCACGTAGAACCCGCTGGGATCGTCGAGATACATGCGCAGGGCCTCGCGGCCGAACCCCACCTCGGCACCGCTGCGCAGCGCGTCGCCCAGCGTTTGCTCGGCCGCTTCGCTGGCGGCCTGCGCCACCGCTTCGCGCCGCAGCGCGGCGCGCACGATCTGCTCCAGCGCGGCGTCGTCGAGCACGCGGCTGCCGACGCCGCCCGCGCGGCGCTCGGCACGGGCCGCGGCCGCCTGCTGCTGACGGGCCTGCACCAGGCGCGCCGCGACGCTGCGCTCGTCGGGTTCGTCGACCGCATCGTGGTGCCGCGACACGTACAGCGCCGACGGCAGATAGGGGCTGTCGTCCTCCATCGGCAGCAGCCGGGGGACGCCGTGCTCGGCGATCGCGAGGACCGAGTTCGAGGTGCCGAAGTCGAGTCCGGCCGGACGATGGGGCATCGGAGCGCGGGGCGCGCGGGCGCCCCGTGTCGGGGAAGGGGGCGCGAGTATAGCCGCGCCCGGCCGGGACTGGCCGCACTCGCCGGTGCTCGACTGCGTTCAGCTGCGCTCAGGCGTGCTTGGCCGCGCTCGCGGCGGGGTCGCGACGCCCATGCTATCGTTGCCCGGCATCGCGCGCGGGCTGGTCGGCATCGTGCGCCGGCCCGCCGGAGTGATCGGTCCCAGGGGTGTCGATGAAGCGATCGGCGATCTACAGTCCCTCGAAGCCGCGGCCCGCGACCGCGCGGTCCGTTGCGCCCCCCGCATCGCCGTCGTCCGGCGCGCCGCGCGTCGATCCGCCAGCGGCGCGCATCGATGTGCCTGCGCCGCGCAACGGTCCGCCTGCGGCGCATGCGGATCCGTCGGCGGTCCGAGCCGATCCGCCTGCGTCTCCCCCCGATCCGCAGGCATCGCGCTCCGCCGCACCCCGGGCGGGACGCGGCGGTTGGCGCGCCGCACCGCGCCTGCGGGTGTTCGCCTGGCTGCTCGCCGCGGCCCTGCCGGGGGTGCTGACCGCACTCTGGCTGTCGGGGCGTCCCGGCACCGCCACCACCCAGAAGGACATCGATGCCGCCGTCGAGCGCAGCCTGCAGACGCTGACGCTGCCGTCGCAGGCGACCCGCGCGTACGAGGTGATCCGGCCCTCGGTGGTGCGGGTGCGCGGCCTGCCGGCGCAGGCCGCGGCGGGCGCCGCCACGGACGACGCCGCAGCGGCCGGCGCGGGGCCGCAGGGCCGAGGTGCTGGGCCGCAGGGCAGGGACGCGGCGCCCCCGCGCGAAGGCCCGGGTGCGCGGCCGCCGGAGCGTGCCGGGCGGGGCAAGGATCCGCACCGCGGCCGGCCGTCGGACGACGAGACCGTGGGCACCGGCGTGGTGATCCTCGACACCGGCGTGATCCTCACGAACCTGCACGTGGTCGAGCAGGCGGCGCGCGTCGTGGTCGTCTTCGCCGACGGCACCGAGTCGGAGGCCGCGATCGTGGGCATGCGCCCCGAGCACGACCTCGCGGTCCTGCAGGCGAAGACGCTGCCCGACGATCTGGTGGCGGCGACGCTGCGCTCCACCGGCGACCTGATGGTGGGCGACCTCGTCGTGGCGGTGGGCTTCCCGTTCGGCATCGGGCCGTCCGCGTCCTCGGGCGTGGTGTCGGGCCTGAAGCGCGAGTACCAGTCGGCCGAGGGCCGGCGCGTGCTCACCAATCTGATCCAGTTCGACGCGGCCGCCAACCCGGGCAATTCCGGCGGTCCGCTGGTGACGGCCGAGGGCGAGGTGGTCGGCATCGTCACCGGCATCCTCAGTCCGGGGCCGATGCGCGCCTTCGTGGGCATCGGCTTCGCGGTGCCGATCGAGAATGCCGCATCGGCGGTGGGCACGCCGCCGTTCTGAACCAGCAACCCAGCGCCGCACGCCCCGCACGCCGACGTGCGGCGGCCTGCGCGCACCGAGTCAGGGGAACCGCATGGAGCCGTCGACGTCCGCCAGCACCGACACCGCGTCGCCGATGGAGCGCGTGCTGTACGAGGTGAAGAAGGTGGTGGTCGGCCAGGACCACTTCCTGGAGCGCATGCTGGTGGCGATCCTCGCGCAGGGGCACCTGCTGGTGGAAGGCGTGCCTGGTCTGGCCAAGACCCTCACGGTGAAGACGCTGGCCGAGGTGATCCACGGCAGCTTCCGGCGCATCCAGTTCACGCCCGACCTCGTGCCCGCCGACCTGGTCGGCACGCGCATCTACAACCAGAAGACGGGCGAGTTCACGACGGCGCTCGGGCCCGTGTTCGCCAACCTGCTGCTGGCCGACGAGATCAACCGCGCGCCCGCCAAGGTGCAGAGCGCGCTGCTCGAGGTGATGCAGGAGCGGCAGGTGACGATCGCGGGCGAGACGCACCGGCTCGAGGCGCCGTTCCTCGTGATGGCCACGCAGAACCCGATCGAGACCGAGGGCACCTACCCGTTGCCCGAGGCGCAGGTCGACCGCTTCATGATGAAGGTGCTGGTCGGCTACCCGAAGGAGGAGGAGGAGTTCGTGATCGTGCAGCGCGTGACCGGGGCCGCGCCCGAGGTGTCGGCGGTGGCCACGACCGCGCAGCTCGTCGCGCTGCAGCGCCGCTGCCGCACCGGCTTCGTCGATCCCGCGCTGATGCAGTACGCGGTGCGCCTGGTGTCGGTGACCCGCGACCCCGCGCGCCACGGGCTCGAGGCGCTGGCGCCGCTGCTGAGCTTCGGCGCCAGTCCGCGTGCGTCGATCCACCTGATCGAGGCCGGTCGTGCGCTCGCGTTCCTGCGCGGCCGCGACTACGTGCTGCCGCAGGACGTCTGCGACGTGGCGCCCGACGTGCTGCGTCACCGGCTGGTGTTGTCGTACGAGGCCCTGTCCGAGGGGGTGAGCGCCGACACGCTCGTGCAGCGGGTGCTCGCGCACGTGCCGATGCCCGAGGCGCCGCTGCAGGCGCATGTCCGCGTCGCCTGAGCTTCGCGTCTCCATGACCTTCGCGTTTCCGTGACCTCCGCCCAGATCCCGTCCGAGCCGGTCGGTGCGCCGCTGCTGCGCGACCCGGTCGCATTGCTGCGACGGCTCGAATGGACCGTGGTGCGACGGCTCGACGGGCTGCTGCAGGGCGACTACCGCACGCTGTTCCGCGGCTTCGGCATCGACCTGGCCGACCTGCGCGAGTACCAGTTCGGCGACGACGTGCGCCGCATCGACTGGAACGCGACGGCACGGCTGCAGACGCCGTACGTGCGCGAGTTCACCGAAGACCGCGAAGTGACCGCCTGGTTCCTGCTGGACCTGAGCCCGTCGGTGGACTTCGGCTCGGGCGCGCGCACCAAGCGTGCCGTCTCGATCGAGTTCACCGGCGCGCTGGCGCGGGTGCTGATGCGTCACGGCAACCGGGTCGGCGCGCTCTTCTGCGGCGAGGATGTCGAGGAGGTGCTGCCGGCGCGGGCCGGGCGCCGTCATCTGCTGCAGCTGCTGGGGCGGATGATGGCGCGGCCGCAGGCGATGCAGTCGGCACCCACCGACCTGGGCCGGTTCGCCGCGCGGGCCGCTGCGCTGGTGCGGCGCCGATCGCTGGTGTTCGTGGTGTCGGACTTCGTCAGCACGCCGGGCTGGGAGCCCGCGCTCGCGCGCCTGGCGTTGCGCAACGAGGTGATCGCCGTGCGTCTGGTCGACCCGCTCGAGCGCAGCCTGCCCGACCTGGGGCTGGTGCCGATGCGCGACGCCGAGACCGGGGAGACGGTGTTCGTCGACACCCACGACCGCGCGTTCCGCCGGCGCTTCGAGGCGCTGGCCGCCGAGCGTGAAGCCGCACTGGTGTCGGCGTTCGCGGCTGCTGGCGTCGATGCGCTCGAGCTCGACACCACCGATGACGTCGCGGACGCGATCGTGCGCTTTGCGGCCTTGCGCCGGCGCTTCGCGGGGCGCGGTGGCGGTGCCGCGCAATCGATGAGGGGCCTGACATGAGATTCCTGTGGCCGGAGGCGCTGTGGTTCCTGCTGCTGCTGCCGCTGATGGCGGCCGCCTACGTGTGGCTGCTGCGGCGGCGCAAGCGCATGGCGCTGCGGGTGGCCGACCTGGGACTGGTCAGGCGCGCGATGGGCACGGGAGGACGCTGGCGCCGGCATCTGCCGCCGGCGGTCTTCCTGCTCGCGCTGGCGATGCTGCTGGTGGCGGCGGCGCGGCCGACCGCGACGATCACGCTGCCGTCCATGAACGAGACGGTCGTGCTGGCGATGGACGTCTCCGGCAGCATGCGTGCCAAGGACATCGAGCCCGACCGCATCACCGCGGCACAGGCGGCGGCACGTGCGTTCGTCGCCGAGCAGCCGCCCAGTACGCGCATTGCGGTCGTCACGTTCGCCGCCACGGCGTCCGTGGTGCAGCCGCCCACCCATTCGCGCGAGGACGTGCTGGCGGCGATCGACCGCTTCAAGCTGCAGCGCGGCACCGCCACCGGCAGTGGCGTGCTGGTGGCGCTCCAGGCCCTCTTCCCGGACCTGGAGTTCGATCTGCATTCGTTCAATCCGCGCCGCGCCGCCCCGCGCGAGGCCGACCGCACCGCGCCGCTCGGTGAAGCCGGGCGCGGCGGCAAGGCGCCGCCCAAGCCGGTGGAGCCGGGCTCGTACGCGTCGGCCGCGATCATCCTGCTGAGCGACGGCGCCCGCACCACCGGTCCCGACCCGCTCGAGGCGGCGCGCATGGCGGCCGAGCGCGGTGTGCGCGTGTTCACCGTGGGCTTCGGCACCGCCGCCGGCGAGATCATCGGCGCCGAAGGGTGGTCGATGCGCGTGCGGCTCGACGAGGAGGCGCTCAAGGGCATCGCCGACATCACGCGCGGGCAGTACTTCTACGCCGGGAGCGCCGAGGACCTGAAGAAGGTGTACGAGACGCTGAACGCCAAGCTGGTGTTCGAGAAGCGCGATCTGGAGGTCAGCGCGCTGTTCGCCGCCGGTGCCGCCGTGCTGCTGCTGCTGGCGGGCGGGCTGTCGGTGCTGTGGTTCGGCCGCGTGCTCTAGCGTGCGCGCGCCGCAAGCTTCTTCGCCGTATCCGCTCTGTCCGCTCTGTCCGCTCTGTCCGCGCCGTCATCGCCGCTCCAAGAGGCATCCATGATCCCCTCGGAACCGTCGTCCTCCGCCCGCGTCTGGATCACCGATGGCTCGCCGATTCCGTTCTCCGACGTCCGGACGCTCGACGTCGACCATCGTGGCCTGCTCGGTCTGCATTTCCCGTACAAGGGCCTGATCGACCCGTGCGTGTCCCGCGGGGCGGCCACGATCGCGGCCGCGGGGCCCGACGACGTGCTGGTTGCCGAGGCCGAATGGGCGGTGCTGTTTCCCGGAGGGGCCGCACGTCACGTCGCCGAGCCCGGGCGCCTCGCCGCCGACACGCCGGTGATCCTGCAGGGGCTGATCGAAGGCAAGTGGCTCAACCGGCTCTTGGGGACCAAGGCATGGGCGCCTGCGACGCTCGGCAACAACCTGCTCGCGGCCGGGCCGGGCATCCCCACCACGCTGGGGGCGATCGAGGCCGGCGCGTCCGGCGAGGTCCGGGTGGAGTACGCGTACCGCCACGGCGACGTCCAGCACATCCGATCGCAGTCGGCGACGCTTGCCGACCTGCGCGGTCAGAACGTGCTCGAGCTCGTGCGCGCCGTGCTGCGCCATTGCCGGCAGACCGGATCGACCGTCGATGCGATCGACCTCGGCGCCGTCGGCGCGCGGTCGGCGGTCGTGACCGAGCCCGGGCGCGTCGCCGCCACGATGCGCATGCGTCTGCTGCCGATCCCGAATCCGCTGAACCTGCTGCCCGCACGCCGGTTTGCGCTGATGGAGCAGACGGTGCGCGGCATTCTCGAGGACGGCCTGGGCGCGCTGCCGGACGCGCCGATCACCGTGGCCGTGCACGACGGGCAGGGCACGCGCGTCGGCGAGGGCACGTTGACCTGGCGGCCCGTGGGCGGTTGAGGTGCGCGCGCCACCCGCCCCGCAGCGGGTCCGTCATCCACGCCCGACCGCCCGCGCGTGTGCGTCGTGTGCGTGCACCCCGCACCTGCTCGGATCCGGCATCGGCATCGCAATCGGAGTCCGGTGCGGGTGCGGATACCGGTTCCTCATGCGCGCGAAGGTCCACATGACCATGACCATGGTCATGGTCATGTCGAGGGTCGCCGCGGCCGCAACGATTGGTCCGAACGCGGCCCGCCCGAGCCCCGGCCGCCCGAGCGCCGCCGCCGTGAACTTGACCGTGATGGAGGCGGAGAAGGAGATGGGCACGGCGACCGCCAACGCAACCGCAGCCGCGCAATGAACCACGATCCGGAGACCGTCGCGGTCCTGATGATGTTCGGCGCGTTCGTCGCGGGCCCGCTGTTGGGATGCCTGGCCGGGCTGTTCGGCCGTCTGCTCGGCCGTCTGCTCGGTGGCGCGCGGCAGGCGCGTGGTACCGCGCTGGAACGCGGGCGGACCCCGAGCCGTGGCGGTGTGCGGGATCGTGGCACAGCCGCGGATCGCGGCTCCGGCGCGGATCGTGGCACGGGCGCGGATCGTGGCACGGGCGCGGATCGGGACACTGCCGCGGATCGCGGCATCGGATGGACCGTCGGCTTTCTGGCGACCGGGCTGGGCGTCTTCGTCGCGGCGGGTTACCTGTACGTGTTCGGTGTGCGGCCGCTGTCGGTGATGGGGCAGACCGCGCAGGGCGTGCTCGTCGGATTCGAGACCGTGCGGAGCCGCGATGCCGAGGGCCGGGGGCGGGCGGCGCCGGCGCCGCGCGTGCGCTTCGTGTCGGCCGACGGGCGCACCGTCGAA
>JAKOZZ010000407.1 GCA_029779755.1 Pseudomonadota bacterium | reverse complement strand
CACACCGGCTACCGCTCCGGCCAGCACGGCAGCGTCCTCGCCGGACTGGCCGCGCTGCCCGCGCTGCCCGCGGGGTGCGCGGCGGCGCTGGTGATGCTGGGGGACATGCCGCTGGTCGACGAGGCCGACGTCGCGCGGATCGCGGCCGCGTGGCAGCGTCGGCCGCAGGGCTGTGCCGTGCTGGTGCCCGAGTTCGAGCAGCGTCGCGGCAACCCGGTGCTGATCGGTCCGCCGGCGCTCGCGCAGATCGTCCGAGAGCGCCCCGAAGGCGGCGCCCGTGCGTGGATGGACGCGCATCCGCAGCAGGTGGGCCGCGTCCCGATGCCCGACGATCACTGCGTGTTCGATCTCGACACCCCGGACGACCTCGCGCGCCTGGAGGCGCGTCTCGGACGGCCCGTCGTCGTGCGCTGACTGCAGCCGCGCGGCGTGTGTCGCCGCCGCTGCCGGCCCTCAGCCGTGCCCGTACCGCCGTCTCAGCGCCCCGCGCGGATCAGCACCAGCAGGGCGCCGGCGCCACCGTCGTTGGGGGGCGCCTGGCAGAACGCCAGCACCTCGTCGCGCTGGATCAGCCACTTCAGCACCTTGTTCTTGAGCACCGGCTCCTTCTTCACCGAGCCCAGGCCCTTGCCGTGGATGACCCGCAGGCAGCGCTGCTCGCGTCGCTGCGCACGGCCCAGGAACGCCACCAGCGCGTCGCGCGCTTCCTCGACGCGCAGACCGTGCAGGTCGATCTGGTCCTGCACCACCCAGTGTCCGCGGCGCAGCCGCGTGACGACGTCGGGCCCCACCGTCACCTGCCGGTACGACAGCTGGTCGTCGGTGTCGAGCAGCCGCTCGATGTCGATCTCGTCGGACATCGAGGCGGCGAGCGCCGCCTGCTCGTCGAGCTCGCGCTGACGCGGATGGGGCGCCGCGGCCGGCGGGCGGGTCGGCGCGCGGCCGCTGGGCTTCAGCGGCACCGTGCCGCCCAGCGCCTCCTGGAACACGCGCGCCTCGCGCTCCAGCCGCGCGCGCTCCTGCTGCTGGCGCTCGCGCTCGATGCGCTCGGCCTCGGCCTTGCGCTTGAGCGCGTCGCGCAGCCGGGCGAGTTCGGCGAAGTCCTTCATCGTGCCGGACTCAGGCCGCGCCGCCCTTCGCCTCGAGATACCGCTGCGCGTCGAGCGCCGCCATGCAGCCGGTGGCCGCACTGGTGATCGCCTGGCGGTACACGTGGTCCTGCACGTCGCCGGCGGCGAACACGCCCGGCACGCTGGTCGCCGTCGCCTGCCCGGACAGGCCGCTGCGCGTCACGATGTAGCCGTTGGCCATCTCGAGCTGGCCGGTGAACAGGTCGGTGTTGGGCGAATGGCCGATCGCGATGAACACGCCCTGCAGGGCCAGCTCGGTGGTGGCCCCGTCGCGCACGTCGCGCAGCCGCACGCCGGTCACGCCGCTGTCGTCGCCCAGCACCTCGTCGAGCTGCTGGTGCCAGCGGATCTCGACGTTGCCGGTGCGCGACTTCTCCATCAGCTTGTCGACCAGGATGGGCTCGGCGCGGAACCGGTCGCGCCGGTGCACCACCGTCACCTTGCGGGCGATGTTCGACAGATACAGCGCCTCCTCGACGGCGGTGTTGCCGCCGCCGACCACGCATACGTCCTGGCCGCGGTAGAAGAAGCCGTCGCAGGTGGCGCAGCCCGACACCCCCTTGCCCATGAACGCCTGCTCCGACGGCAGGCCGAGGTACTTGGCCGATGCGCCGGTCGCGATGATCAGGGCATCCGCCGTATATTCGCCCGAATCGCCGATCAGCCGGACGGGGGACTCGTCCAGCTTCGCGGTGTGGATATGATCGAAGATGATCTCGGTGCCGAAGCGTTCGGCGTGCGCCTGGAACCGTGCCATCAGGTCGGGCCCCTGCACCCCCTGCGCGTCGGCGGGCCAGTTGTCGACGTCCGTGGTGGTCATCAGCTGCCCGCCCTGGGCGAGTCCGGTGATCAGCACGGGCTTGAGATTGGCGCGTGCGGCATAGACCGCGGCCGTGTAGCCCGCAGGACCGGAACCGAGGATCAGCAGCTGGCAATGTCTGGAAGAGGCCATCAGAGCTCCATTTCGTTGTAGAAGGCCCGAAAAATCATTAGCTTAGCAGGCGAACTTCACCTGTTTTTTTGATTTGTCGCGGGGTTTGTGCAAAATTATGGCAATTCAGTCCGCAAGAGGTGGGTATGGCGCACGATGAAAACAAGGCGTTTCTGCGCAGAGTGCCGCTGTTCTCGGGTTTGACCGAGCAGCAGCTCGACGCGCTGGCCGCCGGAAGCGCGCGCCGCAGCTATCCCAAGGGCCGCACCATCGTGTCCGAAGGCGAGCCTTCGCAGTCCATGTACATCCTGCTCGCCGGGCGCGCCAAGGTGCAGCGTTCCGACGCCGAAGGCAAGGAAGTCATCCTGGCGGTGCTGGGGTCGGGCGAGTTCTTCGGCGAGATGAGCCTGATCGACGACTCGCCGCGCTCGGCCAGCGTGATCACGCTCGAATCCTGCGAGTTCATGGCGGTCAGCAAGGACGCCTTCAAGACGATGCTGCAGCAGAGTCCCGAGGTGTCCATGGCGGTCATGCGCGGGCTGGTGCGCCGGCTGCGCGAGGCCGACAAGAAGATCGAGACACTGGCGCTGCTGGACGTCTACGGTCGCGTGGCGCGGGTGCTGCTCGATTTCTCCGAGGACGTCGGCGGGGAGCGCGTCGTGAAGAACCGCCTGCCGCGGCAGGAGATCGCCAAGATGATCGGTGCCTCGCGCGAGATGGTGTCGCGCGTGATGAAGGGTCTGGAACTCGACGGCTACATCATGCCGCTGCCCGAGGGCAAGCTCGTGCTGCGCGAGAAGCTGAGTTCCTACATCAACTGAGCAAGCGGGGCGCGCCGGCGTCCGGATGAACCGGCGCACCGCCTGAGGAGTCCAACAACGTGAGTCGAGCCGCCGCCGCGGTGCAGCCACCCGGGCGTCGGTCCGTCGCCGCCGGGTTCGGCCTGCCTCAGCGCGTGGTCCAGCTGCTGCGCGAAGCCGGCTGGATCGTCCAGGTCGCACTGGGCCTGTTCCTGCTTCTGATCCTGGCCACTTACGACCGGGCCGACCCCGGCTGGTCGCACGCGGTCACCGTGCGCACCATCGAGAACGCCGGCGGTCGCGTCGGCGCGTGGTTCGCCGACCTGCTGCTCTACCTGTTCGGCGTGTCGTCGTACCTGTGGGTGTGCCTGTGCGCCGTCAGCGTGATGCGCGGCTACCGGCGGCTGCGCCCGCAGCTGCTCGAAGGCCGTCCGGTCGAATCGGTCGAGCGCTTCGCCTGGGAGCGCTGGCTGGGCTTCGGCATGCTGCTGCTGGCGTGCGCGGCGCTCGAATCCGCGCGCCTGCACAGCCTGCCCGCGGCGCTGCCGCTGGCCCCGGGCGGCATCGTCGGCGAGCTCGTCAGCGTGCCGCTGTTCTCGGCGCTGGGGGCCGTCGGTGGGACCCTGATGCTGTTCGTGCTGATCGCCGCGGGCTTCAGCCTCTGGACGGGCGTGTCGTGGCTCAACGTGTTCGAAGGCATCGGTCTGGGCGCCGAGCTGGTCTGGCGCCGCGGTGCCGTGCTCGTCGCCGCGCGGGCCGACCGCCGCATCGGCGAGGTCGCCGCCACCGAGCGCAAGGAGCAGGTCGAGGAGCTGCGCAAGATCCTCGACGAGGAGCCCGTGCCGGTGCGCATCGAGCCGCAGGTGGTGCGCGTCGAGCGCTCCGAGCGCGCCGAATCCGAGCGCCAGGCCACGCTGTTCGTCGACCTGCCGGCCGACACCCAGCTGCCCCCGCTTTCGCTGCTCGATCCGCCGCCGGTCGCGCAGGAGTCGGTGTCGCAGGAGACGCTCGAGTACACCTCGCGGCTCATCGAGAAGAAGCTCGCCGACTTCAACGTCGCCGCCAACGTCGTCGCCGCGTATCCGGGCCCCGTGATCACGCGCTACGAGATCGAGCCCGCCACCGGCGTGAAGGGCAGCCAGATCGTCAACCTGTCGAAGGACCTGGCGCGTGCGCTGTCGCTGGTGTCGATCCGCGTGGTCGAGACCATCCCCGGCAAGAACCTGATGGGGCTGGAGCTGCCCAATCCGCGGCGACAGTCGGTGCGCCTGTCCGAGATCCTCGGCTCGCAGGTGTATGCCGACAGCGCGTCGGCGGTCACGCTGGCGCTGGGCAAGGACATCGCCGGCAAGCCGATGGTCGCCGACCTCGCCAAGATGCCCCACCTGCTGGTGGCCGGCACCACCGGCTCGGGCAAGTCGGTGGGCATCAATGCGATGCTGCTGTCGCTGCTCTACAAGTCCGACCCGACCGAGGTGCGGCTGATCCTCATCGATCCGAAGATGCTCGAGATGGCGATGTACGAGGGCATCCCGCACCTGCTCGCGCCGGTCGTCACCGACATGCGCCACGCCGGCAACGCGCTCAACTGGTGCGTCGCCGAGATGGAGCGCCGCTACCGGCTGATGAGCAAGCTCGGCGTGCGCAACCTGTCCGGCTACAACGCCAAGATCGCCGACGCCGACAAGCGCGAGCAGAAGATCCCCAACCCGTTCTCGCTGACACCCGACGCGCCCGAGCCGCTGGGCAAGCTGCCGCAGGTGGTGGTGGTGATCGACGAGCTCGCCGACCTGATGATGGTGGTCGGCAAGAAGATCGAGGAGCTGATCGCGCGTCTGGCGCAGAAGGCGCGCGCCGCCGGCATCCACCTGATCCTGGCCACGCAGCGGCCGTCGGTCGACGTGATCACCGGCCTGATCAAGGCGAACATCCCGACGCGGATCGCATTCCAGGTGTCGTCGAAGATCGACTCGCGCACGATTCTCGACCAGATGGGCGCCGAGTCGCTGCTGGGGCAGGGCGACATGCTCTACATGCCTTCGGGCAGCGGGCTGCCGCTGCGCGTGCACGGCGCCTTCGTCGCCGACGACGAGGTGCAGAAGGTGGTCGACCACTGGAAGTCGATCGGCGACCCGCAGTACGTCGAAGGCATCCTCGAGGGCGGCGTGCCCGAAGAGGTCGATGCGGGCAGCGCGGTCGGCTTCGGCGGACTGCAGCAGACGCTGGCCGAGGCCGGGGTCGACGGCGAGGCCGACCCGATGTACGACCAGGCAGTGGCGGTGGTGATGAAGCACCGCAAGGCATCGATCTCGCTGGTGCAACGGCATCTGCGCATCGGCTACAACCGGGCGGCGCGCCTGCTCGAGCAGATGGAGAAGTCGGGCGTGGTGTCCGCCATGGCCACGAACGGCAACCGCGACATCCTGGTGCCGGCGCAGCCGGCGGAGTGACGGGGCAGGGCCGCAGGATGCGCGCTGCGGGGGTGGGGTCGGCCGCGGCCGGGCGTGCGGTCATCGGGTGACCTGCCCGGCGCGTTGGTGCAGGACCGTCCTCCGGACGCCCCCGTTAGAATGCCCCGCATGAATCGCTCGTCTCTCTTCTCGCGCGCCGTGGAGCGTCGCCGCTGGCAGGCGGCACTGCTGGCCGCGGCCGTGCTCGCCTCGGTGCCGATCGTCTCGTCCGCGCAAGGCCAGGCGTCCGCCCCGGGCGCGGCCTCGCCGCCTGGCGCGGCGGCTGCCACGGGCGCGGCGCCCGCATCCGCGTCTGCGTCTGCGTCCGGTTCGACCTCCGCCGTCGGCGGCGACAAGGCCCAGGCCCAGCTGCGCGACTTCGTCACCGGCACGCAGTCGGCACGCGGCGAGTTCACCCAGCGCAGCGCCCGCGCCAACGGCACCCAGGCCGAGTCGGGCACGGGCGCCTTCTGGTTCTCGCGCCCCGGACGCTTCCGCTGGGAGGTCCGCACCCCCTACGAGCAGCTGATGCTGGCGGATGCGCAGAAGCTCTACTTCTTCGACAAGGACCTCAACCAGGTCACGGTGCGCAAGCTGGGTGATGCGCTTGGTGCGAGCCCCGCCGCGATCCTGTTCGGCACCGATGCGCTGGAGCGCAACTTCACCCTCAAGGAGGCCGGCGAGCGCGACGGTCTCGACTGGCTCGATGCACTGCCCAAGTCCAAGGACGCCGGCTTCGACCGCATCCTGATCGGCTTCCGGGGCGGCCTGCCGCAGGCCATGGAAGTGCGCGACGCCTTCGGCAAGGTCACGCTGTTCGCGTTCCGCAACCTCGAACGCAATCCGAAACTCGACGCCGAGCTGTTCCGCTTCGTCGCGCCCAAGGGCGCCGACGTCGTGCAGCAGTAGCACCGCGCACCGACCGGACGCCCACGATGACCGCGATCCCGCCTCCCGCCCGCGTCGGAGACGCCGTCGCCGACGTCGACACGCCGGCACTGCTGCTCGATCTCGACGTGTTCGACGCCAACGTTGCCGGTCTGCACGGCGAGGTCGCCCGCCACGGCGGGCGTCTGCGCGCGCATGGCAAGGCGCACAAGTGCTCGGAGATCGGCCGCCGGCAGGTGGCGGCGGGCGCCGTCGGCCTGTGCTGCCAGAAGGTGGGCGAGGCCGAGGTGTTCGTGGCGGGCGGCCTGCGCGACGTGCTGGTGAGCAACGTGGTCGTCGGCGCGTCGAAGGCCCGCCGCCTGGCGGCGCTCGCGGGCCGTGCGCGGGTGGGCGTGTGCGTGGACTCGGCGCTGCAGGTCGCGCAGCTCGCCGACGCCACGGCCGAGGCCGGCACGCGGCTCGACGTGCTGATCGAGATCGACGTCGGCCAGCGGCGCTGCGGCGTCGCTGAACCGCAGGAGGCGATCGCGCTGGCCGACGCCATCGCCGCCGCGCCGGGACTCGCCCTGCGCGGCCTGCAGGCCTACCACGGACGTGCACAGCACCTGCGCGACCCGGCCGAGCGCGCCAGCGCCGTGGCCGCCGCCGCTGCGCGCGCCCGCGTGTTCCGCGACGCACTGGTCGCGGCCGGCCATCGCTGCGACGAGATCTGCGGCGCCGGCACCGGCAGCTACCGCAACGAGCTGACGTCGGGCCTGTACACGGAGCTGCAGGCCGGTTCGTACGTGCTGATGGACGCCGACTACTTCGCCAACCAGCCGGACCCGGCCGCGCCCCCGCTGGGGCAGGCGCTCAGCGTGCTGTGCACGGTGATCACCGTGCGCCCCGGCCATGCGGTGCTCGACGGCGGACTCAAGACCTTCGCCGTCGACAGCGGCAAGCCGCAGATGATGCTGCCCGGCTGGACCGTGCTGGGCCTGTCCGACGAGCACACGGTGATCGCGCCGGGCGAGGGCGCCGCACCGCTGGCCGTCGGCGACAAGGTCCGGCTGGCGCCCGGGCACTGCGACCCCACCGTCAACCTGCACGACTGGTTCGTGGCGCACCGTGCCGGCCGGGTGGAGGGCCTGTGGCCGATCGACGCGCGCGGCGCGCTGTTCTGAGCATGCGCGGGCTGCCGTGCCCGCGTGCACGCCCGTGCCCGTGCGCGGGTCCATGCCTGGGCTCATGCCCGCGCCCGTCCCGGACCCTGGGCATGGATCGACGGCGAAGCGCGTTCCCGCACCGCGACCCGGCCGCATCGAACCGGCGATGACCGCGCCCGGCCGCCCGATCGCGCCGACGGTGCCGCTGGCCGAGCGCCTGCGGCCGCGCACGCTCGACGAGGTCGTCGGGCAGGAGCACCTGCTCGGACCGGGCAAGCCGCTTCGGGTCGCCTTCGAGATGCGCCGCCCCCATTCGATGATCTTCTGGGGGCCGCCCGGCGTGGGCAAGACGACGCTCGCGCGGCTGATGGCCGACGCCTTCGACGCGCAGTTCCTGGTCATCTCCGCGGTGCTGGGCGGCGTGAAGGAGATCCGCGACGCGGTCGTGCAGGCGCAGCAGGAGCGGGCGCGCGGGCGCGCGACGATCCTCTTCGTCGACGAGGTGCACCGCTTCAACAAGGCGCAGCAGGACGCGTTCCTGCCGCACGTCGAGAGCGGGCTGTTCACGTTCATCGGCGCCACCACCGAGAACCCGTCGTTCGAGGTGAATGCGGCGCTGCTGTCGCGGGCGCGCGTGTACGTGCTGCAGCCGATCTCGGCCGAGGGCATGCGCACGCTGTTCGACCGCGCGCTCGACGCGGCGCGGCATCCGCAGGCGCCCGCCGGTGCGGTCGCATCGGGCCCGGTCGAGTCCGGCGCGGGCGAATCCGGCCCGGTCGACGATCTGTTCGGGCCCGCGCCTGCCGATGCGGACGCGGACGCTGGCGCTGGCGCTGGAGCAGGAGCTGGAGCTGGAGCTGGAGCTGGAGCTGGAGCTGGCGCTGGAGCTGGAGCTGGAGCAGGCGACGTCGCCGTCGAGCCGCATGCGGTCCCCGACTTCGAACCCGACGCGATCGAACGCCTGATCGGCTGGGCCGACGGCGACGGGCGCCGTCTGATCAACGCGCTGGAGATCGTGCTGGAGTCGGCGCGCGCGCAGCACTGCACGCGCATCGACGGCGCCTGGCTCGAACAGTCGCTGAGCCAGAACCTGCGCCGCTTCGACAAGGGCGGCGACGCGTTCTACGACCAGATCTCGGCGCTGCACAAGTCGGTGCGCGGCTCGCATCCCGACGCCGCGCTCTACTGGCTGTGCCGCATGCTCGACGGCGGCGCCGACCCGCGCTATCTCGGCCGGCGCATCCTGCGCATGGCCACCGAGGACATCGGCCTGGCCGACCCGCGCGCCCAGACCCTGGCGCTCGAAGCCGTCGACATCTACGAGCGTCTGGGCAGCCCCGAGGGCGAGCTCGCGTTGGCGCAGGCGGTCGTCTACATGGCCTGCGCGGCCAAGTCCAACGCCGTCTACAACGCCTACAACGCCGCGCGCGCGTACGTGCGCGCGCAGGGCTCGCATCCGGTGCCGGTGCACCTGCGTAACGCGCCCACGCGCCTGATGAAGGAGCTCGGCTACGGACGCGCGTACCGCTACGCGCACGACGAGCCCGACGCCTATGCGGCCGGCGAGACCTACATGCCCGACGGTGTGGCCGAGCCCGGCTTCTACCAGCCGACGCCGCGCGGACTCGAAGCGAAGATCCGCGACAAGCTCGCGTGGCTGAAGTCGCTAGACGACGAGGCCGGCTGAGCGCAGGCGACGCCCCCGGCCCTGTAAACTGGCGGATTCGCCCGCATCTGCACGACTTCGCCATGCTCGACCTCCATCTGCTTCGCAAAGACATCGACGCCGTCGCCGCCCGCCTGGCCGATCGCGGCTTCACGCTCGACACCGCCGCCTTCCTTGCGCTCGAGGCCGAGCGCAAGGCCGTGCAGACCCAGACCGAAGAGCTGCAGGCGAAGCGCAACGCGCTCTCCAAGCAGATCGGCATGCTCAAGGGCAAGGGCGAGGACGCGTCGGCCGTGATGGCCGAGGTGGCCGGTCTGGGCGACGCGCTCAAGCAGGCCTCCGAGCGCAACGACGCCATCCACGCGCAGCTCGATGCATGGCTGCAGACGCTGCCCAACGTTCCGCATGCCAGCGTGCCGGCCGGCCGCTCGGCCGACGACAACGTCGAGGTGCGCCGCTGGGGCACGCCGCGCGTGTTCGACGGCGCGCCGCGCGACCACGTCGACGTCGGCGCCGCGCTGGGCCTGGACTTCGAGTCCGCCGCGAAGCTGTCGGGTTCGCGCTTCGCGGTGATGAAAGGGCCGATGGCCCGCCTGCACCGCGCGATCGCGCAGCTGATGCTCGACGTGCAGACGCTCGAGCACGGCTACACCGAGTGCTATACGCCCTACATCGTGAATGCGGATTCGCTGCGCGGCACCGGCCAGCTGCCGAAGTTCGAGCAGGACCTGTTCGCTGCGCGCAAGGGCGGCCAGGAAGGCGAGGGCGAGGACATGTACCTGATCCCCACGTCCGAGGTGCCGCTGACCAACCTCGTGCGCGGCGAGATCCTCGCGGCCGATGCG
>JAKOZZ010000380.1 GCA_029779755.1 Pseudomonadota bacterium | reverse complement strand
CAGACCGTGGGCCGGCAAAGCTGAGCACGACTCTGGGCGACCTCGGTTCAGCCCGTTAGTGAGATGAGCACCGGCCTCGCGATCAACCATCATGGCCAGCAGCCTCCAGCTGCAACCAAAGGCCGGATATAAGGGTGCGATGAACCCGCCGCGTCAGACCCTCGAACGCTTGCTTGCCACAAGGGAGGCGTCCATATAAGTTGTGCTGCACGGCCAGCCACCCGAGCACCGAGGGCACCCCTGCGCAGCAGGGGCCAGCACCCGCCCACCGGGGCCCGGCCCGTTGCCCGCGCCTTCGCCCGCTCCGGCCAACGCGCTATGCCCCACCCGCCGCGCCGGGATCCGCGCCGGGATCCGCCCCCGGATCCACCGCATACCGGCGCTCGGCGAACACCCGACCGCGACGCATGGCCGACGGGCCGGCGATCCCCGTGAGCAGGATGCGGCACAGCGCGTCCGCCTGCCCGATCAGCGGATACGACCGGCCCCGGTACTCCCACATCAGGAACGCACGGTTGAACACCCCCGACCACAGATCGAACACGGCGACCTTGGAGACGTCGGCGCGGATCTCGCCGCTGGCCTGCCCTTCGGCGATCACCTCGAGCAGGCGCCGGGCCGGCCCTTGCGATCGATAGGTGTCGTCGCGCATCCAGCGCTGCAGCGGCACGGTCATGAAGATGACCCGTCCGACCTCCGGCCGGCGCGCGTAGAAGCGCAGGTGGGCGACGAGATAGTTCTGCACCCGGACCAGCGCGCTCTCGCCCGTCTCGAGCGTCGCGAGCGCCGCCGGATACAGTTCGCGCAACCAGTGTGCGATGAACCAGAAGAGCAGCGCCTCCTTGTCGTGGAAATGGCGGTAGATCGTCGCGAAGCTCATGCCCGCGTCACGTGCGATCGAACGCATGTCCACGCGGTGGAAGTCCTCCTCCGAGAACGTGCGCAGCACGACCGGGCTGAGCCGGTTGACGACGTCCTCCGGCACCTCGACCGAACCGACGGCGCCGTCACCGCGTGCCCCGCCGGGCGCAGGCGCCGCCGCAGCAGCGCGCGCAGACGCACGGGCGCGCGGCGCGGCACGCGGGCGTGGCGGCGCATTCGGGGACCGTGTCGTGGCGCGAGGCGGCATCGGATCGTCGCAACGGAATCCGTCGGCTTGACTGAGTAACACTGTTACCGTACCGTGAGACGGCACGCATCCGCAATCGATCAACGGTGCGATAACGAAATATGCCCGGGAGGAGACCCCATGAACAGGAATCGTGTCTGGCTGGCCATGGCCGGCGTGCTGGCGGCGTTCACCGCCCACGCCGAGAACATCAAGATCGGCGTCGTGCAGGGGCTGAGCGGTCCGCCCGCCATCGTCGACTTCGGCGAGTCGTACCTGCAGGGCATCCAGTTCGCGCTCAAGGAGTACAACGCGTCGTCGCCCAAGCACAAGATCGAGCTCATCGTCTACAACGACGAGGCGAACCCGCAGCGCGCGGTGTCGCTGGTGCAGCGGCTGATCAGCAACGACAAGGTGTCCGCCATCGTCGGCACGGTCAACAGCGGCAACGTGGCGGCCTTCGCGCCGATGGTGCAGCAGGCGAAGATCCCGCTGATGGCCGGCCCCGCGATCGCCACCGACATCACCGCCAAGTTCATCGACCAGTCGCCCAGCTACATCTTCCGCTGCTCGATGGTCGAGAAGTACCAGGTCGACGCGATGCTCGACTGGGGCGTGAAGAAGTTCAAGAAGATCGGGCTGATGCACGGCACCGGCGGCTACGGCATGTTCGCCGCGGGCGAGATCCGCAAGGGCATGAAGGCGCGCGGCGTGGAGCTGGTCGCCGTGGAAAGCGCGGCGCCCAACGTCACCGACATGACGCCCCAGGTGCTGAACCTGAAGAACGCGGGCGCCGAGCTGGTGCTGATGTTCCACGACAGCCTGGAGCTCTTCTACCGCGCGATGCCCAAGGCGAACTACAAGCCGGTGATCGCGGGCAACTGGGGGCTGTCGTCGCAGATGGTCTTCAACATCGTCGGCCAGGAAGGCATCGAAGGCACGGTGATGGGTCAGGCGCTCGACCTGAACGACCCGAAGGCGGCGGCGTTCAACGCACGCATGAGCAAGGAGTTCGGCGACAAGTACCGCTGGCCGGTGGTGGCCGCGCTCGGCTACGACGGGATGCGCATCCTGCTGCAGGCCGCCGACCAGGCGGGCGCCGATCCGACGAAGCTGCGCAAGGCGATCGAGGACACCTCCGGGTTCAAGGCGGTGTCGGGCACGCCGGCCAAGCCGTTCGGTCCGAAGGACCACGAGTGCCTGGACCAGGAGAACGTGTTCCTGGGCGTCTGGCGCAACGGGCGGGTCGTGAAGCTGCAGTGATCCGCACGGCACCATGAAGACCGCGGACCTCGTCCAGCTGCTCATCAGCGGTATCGCGATGGGCAGCATCTACACGCTGATGGGCAAGGGATTGCTCATCACCTTCCTGACCACGCGTGCGCTGAACTTCGGGCAGGGCGATTTCCTGATGATCGCCTCGTTCCTGTCGATGACGCTGCTGCTCGCCGGCACGCCGGTGGTGGTGGCCGTCGTCGTGGTGCTCGCGGTCCTCGTGGTGCTGGGTGTGGGGCTGGAGCGCCTGGCGATCCGGCCGCTGGCCAACATGACGGCCGGCAGTGCCAGCTCGCTGGCCTGGATCCTCACCACGATGGGCTTCGGCATGCTGCTGCAGAACACCGCGCAGCTGGTGTGGGGCAAGAGCCGCTTCTACTCGCCGCCCCTGTTCGCCGACGAGCAGAAGAAGGTGGTCGAGCTGATGGGCGCCCGCTTCTACCTGGAGGAGCTGATCGTCGCCCTGGTCGCAATGGTCGTGGTGGGCGTGCTGTACTGGTTCCTGTTCCGCGCGCGCTGGGGCAAGGAGGTGGCGGCGGTCTCGTTCGACAAGGGGACGGCCTCGCTGCTGGGCATCGACGTGCGGCGCGTGGTCGCAACGTCGTACGCGATCATGGCCGTGCTGGCGGCGGTCAGCGGCATCCTGGCCGGGCCGCTCACCACCGTGCAGGCGCACATGGGCCTGCTGTTCATCCTGAAGGGGTTCGCGGTGGTGTGCATCGGCGGTTTCGTGAACCCGGTCGGCATCCTGATCGCGGGCATCGGCTTCGGCATCGTCGAAGCGATGTCCAACTACGTCGACTCGGCCTTCGGCGACCTCTACCCGTTCATCATCGCCCTGCTGTTCCTGATCGTCCGGCCGTCCGGACTGTTCGGCGAGTTCAAGGCGGACGTGCGCTGACCCCATGAGACACCTGCGCTATCTCGTCGCGGCGGCCGCGATCGCCGCCTTTCCCCTGGTCTCGCCCAACCCGTACTTCATCAACCTGGCGCAGGACATCGCCATCGCCGCCATCGGCGCGATCGGCCTGAACATCCTGCTCGGGCTGTCGGGGCAGCTGTCGCTGGGTCAGGCCGGGTTCCTCGCGCTGGGCGCCTACGGTTCGGGCGTGCTCGCCACCAACCACGGCTGGCCGCTGTGGGCGACGCTGCCGGTCAGTCTGCTGCTGTCCGCGGTGGCCGGCGGCGTGCTCGGACTGGTGGCGCTGCGCACGCGCACGCACTACCTGGCGATGGTGACGCTCGCCTTCGGCTACATCGTGGAGATCCTCGCGCAGCGCTGGGTCGACATCACGGGCGGCTCGATGGGCCTGATCGGGGTGCCGCAGCTCAACTTCGGCGATTTCCAGAACGGCGCGGCCAACTACTTCTGGGCGATCGCCGCCACCCTGTTGCTGCTGCAGATGCTCAACGACTACGCGATGCGCAGCCGCTTCGGGCGCAGCCTGCACGCGATCAAGGAGAGCGAGAGCTTTGCGCTCACGGTGGGCATCGACGCGGCCCGCTGGCGCAGCCTCGTCTTCATGGTGAGCGCCGTGCTGGCCGGGCTGTCGGGCTTCTTCTTCGCCCACCAGGCCGGCTACGTGAGCAGCGACGCCTTCGGGCTGGACCGCAGCATCGCGCTGCTGATCGCGGTCGTGATCGGCGGCCTCGGCAGCGCGTACGGCCCCATCCTCGGCGCGATCATCCTGGTCATCCTGAACCAGCTCACGGCCGGGCTCTACGAAGTGTCGTACTACATCTTCGGCGGGATCCTGCTGGTGGTGATGCTGTTCTTCCCGGCCGGCGCGGTCGGCGCCGTGCAGCGCCTCTTCGGCCGCCGAGCCGGGGGCGGCAGTGGTGCCGTTCCCGATGCGAGTGGGGCCGGTGCTGGTGGCACCGGTGCCGGTGCAGGCAGCGGCGGCGCCGGCGCGACAGCGCAGACGGGAGACGCCGGCGGCACGGGCGCATCCTCGACGACGGACGGCGCCGCCGGGTTCTCGTTCGCCGCACCGGCCACCGGCCAGGGGCCGATCCTCGAGCTGCAGGACATCACCAAGTCGTACTCGGGCGTCACGGCCGTGAACGCCGTGTCGCTGAAGGTGATGCCGGGCACCGTGCATGCGGTGATCGGTCCCAATGGCGCCGGCAAGAGCACGCTGATCAACGTGATCAGCGGGCTGTACCAGCCGGACTCGGGCAGCATCCGCTTCATGGGCCGCGACATCACGCACCTGGCGCCCCACCGGCGCGCCGCGCTGGGGCTGACCCGCACCTTCCAGAACCTGCAGCTGATCGGCACGCTCACCGTCGCCGAGAACGTGATGCTCGGCCTGCAGCGCGGCAGCGGATTCGCCCGCGGCTGGCTGCGCTGGCTGGCCTCCGACGCCGAAGAGCGCGACGAACGCGCCGAAGCCCTGCGCCTGCTGCGCTTCTTCGGCATCGAGCGGCTGGCCGACGTGCTGCCGGGCGACCTGCCCTACGGGCACCGCAAGCTGTGCGAACTGGCGCGCGCGCTGGCGCAGCGGCCGACGATGCTGTTCCTCGACGAACCGATCGCCGGCCTCAACGAAGGCGAGGCGAAGGAGATCATGGAGAAGATCCGCGGTCTGAAGGCGCTGGGCATGACGGTGCTGCTGGTCGAACACAACATGAGCTTCGTGATGCAACTGTCGGACACGGTCACGGTCCTCGACTACGGCCGCAAGATCGGCGAAGGTGCGCCGGACGTCGTGCAGCGCGACGAGGCGGTGATCGCGGCCTATCTCGGGACGGGCGAAGCATGAGCCTGCTGAGCATCAAGGGCCTGCAGGTGGGCTTCGGCGGTGTGCGCGTGCTGCACGGCATCGACATCGACGTCGCGGCCGGCGCGCTGGTCGCGATCGTCGGCGCCAACGGCGCCGGCAAGACCACGCTGCTGCGTGCGCTGTCGCGCCTGCTGCCGCTGCAGGCCGGCAGCATCACCTATGACGGCCGCGACCTCGGCGGGGTGGCGCCGCATCACGTCACGCGCATGGGGCTGGTGCACGTGCCGCAGGGTCGCCAGATCATCCCGACCCTCAGCGTCGAGGACAACCTGCTGATCGGCGCGGGCAGCCTGCCCGGCCTGTCGCGCGCCGAGATCGACGCCCGGCTCGCCGGCGAGTTCGAGCGCTTCCCCGTGCTGCGCGATCGCCGCAAAATTCCCGGCGGCTCGCTCTCGGGCGGCGAGCAGCAGATGCTCGCGGTGTCGCGCGCGCTGATGATGCGCCCGCGCGTGCTGATGCTCGACGAACCGTCGCTGGGCCTCGCGCCGCAGATCATCACCGGCATCTTCTCGGCGCTGCGCGCGCTGGCCGCGTCGGGCGTCACCGTGCTGCTCGTCGAGCAGGTCGCCTTCGCCGCGCTGAAGATCGCCGACCACGGCTACGTGCTCCAGAACGGGCGGATCGTGATGTCGGGCCCGCCCGCCGATCTGCTCCAGGACCCCGCGCTGATCAGCCGCTACCTCGGCTGACCGCCCCCACCACGGCAGGACCCACCATGAACATCGCCTCCCTGCTGCACGGCACCGCCCGCTGCTTCCCCGATGCGCCGGCCCTGTCCTTCGGCGACGTCCTCGTGCACCGCTACCGCGGGCTGCAGGAACGCGCCGTGCGCCTCGCGGGCGGTCTGCGCGCGCTGCCCGGCATCGCGGCCGGCGACCGGATCGCGTTCGCGATGAAGAACGCGCCCGAATACGTCGAGCTGATGTGGGCCGCCTGGCACGCCGGCCTGTGCATCGTGCCGATGAACGCCAAGCTGCACCCCAAGGAGTTCGCCTACATCCTGCAGAACTGCGGCGTGAAGGTGTGCTTCGCGACGCCCGATCTCACCGAGGCGCTGGCCGAGGAACTGCGCTCGGCCGATGTGTCCGCCCGCCTGATCGACAGCGAGAGCGCCGAGTACCGCACGCTTGCATCGCATGCGCCGATCGAGATGCAGCCCGCCCTGCCCGAGCAGCCCGCGTGGCTGTTCTACACCAGCGGCACCACCGGCCGGCCCAAGGGCGCGACGCTCACGCACCGCTCGCTGCTGGCGATGACCCTGCGCTATTACGCCGACGTCGACGCGGTCGGCACCAGCGACAGCATGATCCACGCCGCACCGCTGTCGCACGCGTCCGGCCTGTACTCGCTGCCCCACATCGCGAAGGGATCGCATCAGGTGATCCCGGCCAGCCAGGGCTTCGACCCGGACGAGCTGTTCGCGCTGATCGATCGCTACGACAACGCGACGTTCTTCACCGCCCCGACGATGATCACCCGCATGGTGAACCACCCCGGCATCCGCAACGCCCGGGTGGAGCGCATCCGCACGGTGTTCTACGGCGGTGCGCCGATGTACCTCGAGAACCTGAAGAGCGCGCTGGCCGCCTTCGGCCCGCGGCTGTGGCAGGGCTACGGTCAGGGCGAGACGCCCAACACGATCACCTACGTGTCGAAGGCGCTGCACGCCGACACCGGCCACCCGCGCTACGAGCAGCGGCTGGCCTCGGTGGGCGTCGCCCGCACCGGCGTCGAGGTGCGCATCGTCGACGACGAGGGACGCGACCTGCCGGTGGGCGAGATCGGCGAGATCATCTGCCGCTCGGACGTGACGATGATCGGCTACTGGAACAACCCGGAGGCCACCGCGAAGTCGCTGCGCGACGGCTGGCTCTGGACGGGCGACATGGGCACCTTCGACGAGGACGGCTTCCTCACGCTGAAGGACCGCTCCAAGGACGTGATCATCTCGGGCGGCAGCAACATCTATCCGCGCGAGGTCGAGGAGGTGCTGCTGCAGCACCCCGACGTGCTCGAGGTGTCGGTGGTCGGACGTCACCACCCCGACTGGGGCGAGGAAGTCATCGCCTTCGTCGTCCCGAAGCCGGGACGCACCGTGCGTGACGACGCGCTCGACGCGCTGTGCCTGGAGAACATCGCCCGCTTCAAGCGGCCGAAGCAGTACCTGTACATCGACGAACTGCCGAAGAACAGCTACGGCAAGGTGCTGAAGACCGAATTGCGCACGCGGCTCACGAGCGCGTAGGGC
>JAKOZZ010000370.1 GCA_029779755.1 Pseudomonadota bacterium | reverse complement strand
GCCGCCTACGGCGTGATGACGCTCGTCTTCCAAGGGACGTGGGCCGAGCGGCTGCTGGACTTCACCTCGATCGGGTCGATTGCCGCGTGGCTGCCGCTGCTCATGTTCGTGGTGCTCTTCGGGCTGTCGATGGACTACCACGTCTTCGTCACCAGTCGCGTGCGTGAGGCCCGCGATGCCGGGCTCGACGCACGGGCTGCCGTTCGGCTCGGGGTGGCCAGGTCGGCCGGTGTCGTGACGAGCGCCGCAGCCGTCATGGTCGGGGTGTTCGCGGTGTTCGGGACGCTGTCCGTGCTCGAGCTCAAGCAACTCGGCGTGGGGCTGGCCGTCGCCGTGCTGCTGGATGCGACGGTCGTCCGGGGTGTGCTGCTGCCGGCCGTCCTCGCGCTGCTGGGTGACCGAGCGCACCAGGGCCCCGCCTGGCTGCCCCGACTGCACCACTGACCAGGCCGGCGATCCCTGAGCTGAGCGAAACCGACGTCAGAACGTCGGTTTCGCTCAGCTGAGCCGGTATTGCGACAATGACTGCGCCATGGTGACCGCCCAGACCACTCTCACCGCGCCGCAGCCCCCGATGACGGCGGTCGCGCAGTCGGTGCTGCCCGTGCTGCCTGCGCTGCCCATCGGGCGGCATACCGTGTCGACACCCGTGGTCCTGGCACCCATGGCGGGCATCACCAACCGCGCCTTCCGGCGGTTGTGCCGCGAGCACGCACCGGGCGCGCTCTATGTCTCGGAGATGATCACCTCGCGCGCGCTCGTCGAGCGCAACGCCGAGACGATGCGGCTCATCGAGCATGACGCCGACGAGTCGCCGCGCTCGGTGCAGCTCTACAGCGTCGATCCGGTGACGGCTCGGGCGGCCGCGCGGATCCTCGTGCAGGAGGACCGCGCTGACCACATCGACCTCAACTTCGGCTGCCCGGTCCCCAAGGTAACGCGTAAGGGCGGCGGCTCCGCGCTGCCGTGGAAACGCGACCTCTTCCGCGCCATCGTCGCCGCTGTCGTGGCTGAGGGCGCTCGC
>JAKOZZ010000288.1 GCA_029779755.1 Pseudomonadota bacterium | reverse complement strand
TCGCCGGCCCCCGTGAGCACCACGCAGCGCACGTCCTCCGGGTCTTCGGTGAGGCGGGTCCACAGGTCGAGCAGGTCGCGGCCCATCTGCGTGTTGAGCGCGTTCAGCACCTCGGGGCGGTTGAGGGTCACGACGAGCACGTGCGGCGCGTCCATGCGCGTGGCGAGCGTTTCGTAGGCGGGCAGTTGCATCGGGGTCAGTCCTGTGCGGGAGGCGGATCGAAGAGCGCGTCGGTGTGTTCGCCGAGCGCGGGGGGCGCACTGCGCGGACGGGGCCGCACGCCATCGATGCTCAGCGGCAGCCCGACCAGGGTCAGCCGGCTGTCGGGCAGCGCCTGCACCATGCCCAGCGCGCGCGTCTGCGGATGGCCGAGCATCTGCTGCACGTTCTGCACCGGCGCGCACGGCACGCCGGCGTCGTCGAGCAGCGCCGACCATTCCTCGGTGCTGCGACCGCGCATCTCGGCTTCGATCAGTGCGTACAGCGCGTGCTGGTGCTCGACCCGGGCGGGATTGCTCACGAAGCGCGGGTCGTCGGCCCATTCGGGGTGGCCCAGCACGCCGGCCAGACGCCGGAACAGGCCGTCGCTGCCCGCGGCGACGACCAGATCGCCGTCGGCCGTGCGGTACGCCCGGTAAGGCACGATGCCGGGCGAGCCGGAGCCCTGCTTGCGGGGCAGCTCGCCGCTGGCCATGAACTGTGCCGCCGGCAGTGCCATCAGCGCCGTGGCGGTCTCGAACAGGGATACGTCGATGACGGCGCCTTCGCCGGTCGTCGCGCGGCGCAGCAGTGCGGTCACGATGCCGACCACGCCCCACAGACCCGTGCCCATGTCGATGATCGACGGGCCGACACGCACGGGCGGGCGGTCCTCCTCGCCGGTGAAGCTCATGATGCCGCCGAACGCCTGCATCAGCGGGTCGTAGCCGGGGCGGTCCTTGAGCGGACCGGTGGCGCCGAAGGCGCCGACGTTGCAGTACACCAGCGACGGCTTGAGCGACCGCAGCGCCTGCGCGCCGAGTCCCAGTGCGTCGACCTGGCCGGGCCGCAGGTTCTGCAGCACGACGTCGGCGCGTTCGACCACGAAGCGGGTGAGCGCGGCGACATGTTCGGGGTCGCGCAGGTCGCAGACGACCGAGCGCTTGTTGCGGTTCAGGCCCTGGAACAGCGCGGACGCGCCTTCCCAGAAGGGCGGGCCCCAGCGGCGTGCGTCGTCGCCTTCGGCCTTCTCGATCTTCCAGACCTCGGCGCCGAGATCGCCCAGCGTCTGCGCGGCGTAGGGCGCGGCGACGCTGGCGCCGAGCTCGACGACGACGATGCCCGACAGCGGCGCGGATCCGCCAGGTGCGTCCGGTGTGCCCAATGGTGTCTCCGGTGTCGTGGTGGCCGTCCCGGTTTACAAGGGGTCCGGATGTCCGTACATTTAATTCGACGCCGTCGACGATTGTCAACCGCGTTCCCCTGGATGACCGACCCACGCCACGTCCCCCCCTCCGCCGGCCCGCGCTATCAGCAGGTGGCGGACGCGCTCGCGCGCGACATCGCCCGCGGCCTCTACGAGGTGGGATCGCTGCTGCCGACCGAGGCGCAGCTGTGCACGCTGTTCAACGTCAGCCGGCACACCGTGCGCGAAGCGACGCGCCGGCTCGTCGATGTCGGACTGATCTCCCGCCAGGCCGGCGTGGGCACGCGCGTGAAGGCGCGCACCACCGCCGCGCGCTACACCGCATCGCTCGGTTCGCTCAGCGAGCTGGTCGAGTACATCCACAGCACGCGGCTCACGCTGCTGTCGGCCGGCAGCGTCGCGGCCGACGCCCGTCTCGCGGAGACGCTGCATTGCCGGCGCGGCCAGCGCTGGTTCCAGCTGCGCACCCTGCGTTATCCGGTCGATCGGTCCGAGCCGATCGCCTACACCGAGATCCACGTGCCGCCCCAGTTCCGCGACATCGAGCAGGACATCGACGGCGGCACGGTCTCCATCCTGCGCCAGATCGAGCTGCGCTCCGGCGAACGTGTCGTCGAGGTGCTGCAGGAGATCGGCGCCTGCGCGATCCCGGCGCCGCAGGCGCGGCTGCTCGGGGTGGCGCCACGCTCGCCCGGGCTGCAGGTGCTGCGCACCTACCGTGGCGCCGGCGAGCGCACGCTCTGCGCGTCGCTGATCGTCAGCCCGGCGCATCGCTTCACCCTGTCCACGCGCTGGCGTCTCGAGCAGGGCGCCCCGATCGGGCCGCATGCGCCGGCCGACCGGGCGTCCCCCGCGCCCGCCTGAACGTTCCTCTCGAAGGCCTCACGATGCATCCCGAACTGGAACACGCGCTCGCGCGTGCCGAACGCTTCGAAACCATGGTCGACGGACGGCGCATCGTGTGGCGCCGCTGGGGCGACGGTCCCTCCCTGCTGCTGCTGCACGGCGGCCATGGCGCCTGGAACCACTGGGTGCGCAACGTGATCCCCCTGTCGCGCGCACATGCGGTCTGGGCGCCCGACATGCCGGGGTACGGCGAATCGGACGACCTGCGCGAAGGCGGCGATGCGCAGACCATGGCCGAGACGCTGTCCGCCGGGCTGGCGCAGCTTCCGCACGCGTCCGCCCGTCTGGACGTGGTCGGATTCTCGTTCGGCGCCCTCGTGGGCGGTCACCTCTGCGCACTGCGGCGGGGCGGCGTCGACCGGTTCGTGATGGTGGGCTCGGCGGGGCTGGGGTTTCCGCGCTTCAAGGGGGTGGGCCTGCTGCCGTGGCGCCGGGTCGCCGATGACGTCGAACGCCGGGCGCTGCATCGCCAGAACCTGGGCATGCTGATGCTCCATGCGCCCTCGGCGATCGACGACCTCGCCGTCGCGCTCCAGGACGA
>JAKOZZ010000336.1 GCA_029779755.1 Pseudomonadota bacterium | reverse complement strand
GAATGCACGGGCGGCGCCGGACGCGTGTTGCGGGCCCCGGGCGCTTTGCTATCCTGCCCCCACCCTGAACGGATGACCCCCTTCGCGCACGCACGCCGGCGCGTCCGGCCGGGCCCGCCGACCGAAAGCCCCCATGGAACGTCGCATCCTCGTCGTCGAAGACCAGAAGGACATCGCGGATCTCGTCGCGATGCACCTGCGTGACCTCGGTCACAACGTCGACTGCGTGCACGACGGCGGCAAGGGCTACGAGGCCGCCCGCAGCGGCGCCTACGACATCGTCGTGCTCGACGTGATGCTGCCGGTGCGCGACGGCCTGGACGTGCTGCGCGCGCTGCGCATGGACCGCATCGATACGCCGGTGCTGATGCTCACCGCCCGCTCCAGCGAGATCGACCGCGTGCTGGGCCTGGAGCTGGGCGCCGACGACTACCTGACCAAGCCGTTCTCGATTCCCGAGCTGCAGGCGCGCATCAAGGCGATCCTGCGCCGGATCGAACGCCAGCCCGCACCCGGCGCCGCGGGCGCCGAGGCCGAGCGCATCCTGGCCGGCGAGCTCGAGATCGACTGCGTCAGCCGCGAGGTGCGCCTGGCGGGCCAGCCGGTGCCGCTCACCGCCAAGGAGTTCGACCTGCTGCTGCACTTCGCCCGCAATCCCGGGCGCGCGTTCACGCGCATGCAGCTGCTCGACGCCGTCTGGGGCACCACGTTCGAAGGCTACGAGCACAACGTCAACACCCACATCAACCGGCTTCGCGCCAAGATCGAGGCCGACCCCGCCAATCCGCGCTACGTGCTGACGGTGCGCGGCGTGGGCTACCGCTTCATGGACGCCCGATGAAGTCGCTCCGATTCCGTGTCCTCGCGCTGATCGCCGGCTTCGGCGTCGTCACCGCCGCGCTGCTGGCCGGCATCCTGTACTCGTCGGTGCGCAGCTACTACGTCGACATCACCTACGAGAAGGCGATCCGCTTCGCCGAGCGCGTGCTCGAGAACCACCCCGACCTGTGGGACACCTTCGAGCAGAACCCGCCCGGGTTCGGCGCGCGCCTGCGCGAGTTCAACCTGTATTCGCCCAACATCGGCCTGTACCTGGTCGACAACGACGGACGCGTGCTGGCGTCGGCCGGCGAGGGCCGCCTGTTCTGGAGCAACTACCGCGTCGACCTGCAGCCGCTGAAGGCGGCACTGGCCGCCGGCAACGACGACCCGGTCGAAGGCGACGACCCCGACGGCGAAGGCAAGCGCTGCCTGGTGGCGGCACGGCCCGTGCATGCCGGCGGCCAGCAGATGGGCTGGCTGTACGTGGTGCCGATGTCGGGCGAAGGCAAGAACTACGTGCCCGACCTGATGCGCAGCTACGCGATGCGCACCGGCATCACGGTCAGCCTGATGACGATCGCGCTGGGCGTGCTGCTCACCATCACCATCATCGCGGTGCTCACGCGCCCGCTGATCGGCCTGACCCGCATGGTCGAGCGCGTGCGCGCCTCCGGATTCACCGAGGAGGTGTGCAGCGCGTCGGTCCCCAACTGCGACCGCTTCGACGAGATCGGCCGGCTGGGCCGCACCTTCCGCGACACCTTCGAGCGCCTGCGGCTGGAGATGCACCGGGTGAAGGAGACGGACGCCAA
>JAKOZZ010000334.1 GCA_029779755.1 Pseudomonadota bacterium | reverse complement strand
CCCGGTGACGCGCCGCTCGCGCGGATGATCGCGGGGATCGAGCACGGCGTGCTGATGCGCACCAACGTGTCGTGGTCGATCGACGACTCGCGCAACAAGTTCCAGTTCGGCTGCGAGTGGGGGCAGCTGATCCGGGACGGCACGCTCGGCCCCGTGGTGCGCAATCCCAACTACCGGGGCGTGTCGGCGTCGTTCTGGCGTTCGCTGGTGCAGGTCGGCGACGCCAGCACCTTCGAGACGATGGGCACTCCGTTCTGCGGCAAGGGCGAGCCCGGCCAGGTGATCCGCGTGGGCCACGCATCGCCGGCCTGCCGGTTCGACGACGTCGACGTGTTCGGGGCCGAGGAATGATGTCGTCGAACCGCCGGCCGGCCGACGCGCTGCGCGCGCGATACGGGCATGCGCTCGACGCGGCGACCGGTCTCGCGCGCCCCGGCGAGGTGTGCCTGGCGTGGGTGCGTGCGGAGTGCTCGGACTTCGTGCGGTTCAACCACGGACGGATGCGCCAGGGCGGCACGGTCGAGCGGGCGCTCTGCGAACTGCGCCTGGTGGCCGATGGCCGCCAGGTGCGGCACTGCCTGACGCTGTGCGGCGACCCCGACGTCGATGCGGCGCGCGTGCGGGACGGCATGGCGCGCCTGCGCGCCGCGCTCGGGCATGCCCGCGTCGACGCGTTCCTCGACCTCGATCGCCTGGCGGCCCGCAGCGCGCACACGCAGTCGGTGCGCATGCCCGCGTCCGACGAACTCGTCGACACCGTGTGTGCCGCCGCATCGGAACACGACCTCGTCGGGTTCCATGCGGGGGGGCCGATGGCCTGCGGGTTCGCCAGCAGTCTCGGCCATCATCACTGGCACGAGACGGCTTCCTGGACCTTCGACTACTCGGTGTACGCGGGCGGCGGGCTCGATCCGGCGACGGGACGGCCGGCACGCGCGGCGGTCGACGCGGCACTGCGCGACAAGGCGGTCAAGGCGACGGTGGGGGGCGGCGACTGGTCGGCCGAGCGGGTACGCGCCGCGATCGCACGGTCGATCACCCAGGTCGAGCTCCTGCGGCGTCCGCCCAGGACGCTCGCCGCCGGGCGCCACCGCGCGCTGCTCGATGCGCGTGCGGTCGCCGACCTGCTCGAGATGCTCGCCTGGGGCGGATTCTCGGCCCGTGCGCTGGCCAGCGGCCAGTCGCCCCTGATGCGCCTGGCCGATGGGAGCGCGCGCCTCGACCCGCGGGTGTCGCTGGTCGAGGACCTCGAAGGGGCGGGCGTGCCGCTGTTCCAGGCCGACGGCTATGCGCGTCCGCCGCGTCTCGACCTGATCCGTGACGGGGCGTTCGCGGGCCGGCTGGTGTCGCCGCGCAGTGCGCGCGAATTCGGGCTGGCCGGCAACGGTGCGACCGGTGACGAGACGCCCCAGGCCCTGTCGCTGGCGCCGGGCACGCTCGCCGAATCCGACGCCCTCGCGGCGCTGGGTTCGGGCGTCTGGGTCTCCAACTTCTGGTACCTGAACTTCTCCGACCGGCCGGCGTGCCGGATCACCGGCATGACGCGCTTCGCGACGTTCTGGGTCGAGGACGGCGAACCGGTGGCCCCGGTGCAGGCGATGCGCTTCGACGACAGCCTGTTGCGCGTGTTCGGCGACCGCCTCGAAGCGCTGACCGGCACCGCCCACGCATTTCCCGACACCGCCACCTACGACGGCCGTGCGTTCGGTGCGGTGCGCGCGCCCGGCGCCCTGCTGACCGGGCTGCACTTCACGCTGTGAGCGGGGGCGTCAGCGCGCGGGCTTGGGGTCGGTGACGAAGCCGATCTTGGCGATGCCCGACTTCTGCGCGGCCGCCATCACCTCGGCGATGTTCTGGTAGCGCGTCTCGCGGTCGGCCCGCAGGTGCAGTTCGGGTTGCGGCGTGCGCCTGGCGGCTTCGTCGAAGCGGCCGACCAGGGCGGGCAGGTCGGCGACCGGTTCGTTGTTCCAGTAGAGCGCACCCTTGGCGTCGATCGACAACGTGACCGTCTCGGGCTTCTCGGCGCTCGCCGGCGCCTGCGCATTGGGCAGGTCGAGCTTGATCGAGTGGGTGAGCAGCGGCGCGGTGATGATGAAGATCACGAGCAGCACCAGCATCACGTCCACCAGCGGCGTGGTGTTGATCTCGGACATCGGCTGGTTGCCGCTGCGCTGGTCGAATCCGCCGAAGGCCATGGTCGGGTGCTCCTGGAGTGGCGCGGCGCGGCCGCTCAGTGCCCGACCGCGCGCGGTGCGGCGCTGGGCTCGGGATGCGCGCGCAGCGCGTCGCCGCCCCCTTCGCGCACCCGGCTGCCGGTCGTGACCAGCCCCAGCAGATCGTGGGCGAAGCCATCGAGCTCGGCGAGGGTGACGCGGTTCACGCGGTTGAACGCGTTGTAGGCGAGCACGGCGGGGATCGCCACCGCGAGGCCGGCGGCGGTCATGATCAGCGCTTCGCCGACCGGTCCGGCGACGCGGTCGATCATCACCTGACCGCTCGACGAGATGGAGAGCAGCGCGTGGTAGATGCCCCAGACCGTGCCGAACAGCCCCACGAACGGCGCGGTGCTGCCCACCGAGGCCAGGAACGTGAGGCCGGATTCGAGTCGGCTGGAGATGCCGTTGATCTCCTGGCGCAGCGTGCGCGTGACCAGCTCGCTGCGGTCGATCGAGGCCGCCAGCGAGGACTCGGGCTGCATCGATGCGGCCTGCCAGGCGCGCTCGGCCAGCGGGGCGAACACCTGTTCGGGGTCGGCGGCACGCAGCGTGGCGATGGCCTCGTCGATCGAGCGGGCCGCCCAGAACCGGTCGAGCGCGGCGCGTGCGCCCTTGCGCAGCCGCCAGGCGCTCCACGCCTTCGACAGGATGAAGTACCAGCTGAGCACCGACATGGCCAGCAGCACGTACGCCACGGAGTGCGTGACGGCGTCGCCCGCTTCCCAGAAATGCATCAGGCCCAGATTCTGTTCGTTCATCGCATTCAGCTCTCGAGCTTGAAGACCCATTTCCAGTTGTAGTACCACTCCGCGACCGGCTGACCGTCGACGGTCGCCGGGCGGAACCGCCATTTTTTCACAGTATCGATCGCAGTCTGGTCGAGCAGCTGCGAGCCGCTCGATTTCTTCAGGCGCACGTCGATGACCGAGCCGTCGGGACCGACCCGCACGTCGAGCTGCACCTCGCCTTCCTCGCCGAGGCGTCGGGCCATCGACGGATAGGGCGGCGGCGCGTTGCCGGACCAGCTCGCGTCGAGCCGCGGACCGGACCGCACGGGCGCGGGCGGTGGCGGCGTCTTCGCGGTGCCGGCACTCGTCCCGTCGGTCACCTGCGGCGCGACCGGTGCCGCTGCAGGGGCTGCTGCAGCCGTGATCCCCGCCGGCCGGGCCTCGTCGATCGGGCGCGCGGCAACGACCGGCGCGGCCGCCGGGGCAGGGGGCGGCTCGGGCCGGGCCGATGGGGCCGGCTGGGGTGGGCGCGGCGCGGGTTCCTCGCGCGGCCGGGGAGGCGGCGCCGGAGCGACCGGCGTGCGCGTCGGCGGCCGCACCGGCAGGGGCTCGGGACGCCGCGGCGGCTCGACGACGGGCGGGGGCGGCGGAGGGGGCGGGGGGCGGACCAGGCTGACTTCGACCGGACGCGGCATCGGCACGACGTGCACGGACGGGCCGAGCAGGAACGCCACGCCGATCGCGAGTGCATGCAGCAGCACGGTGCCGCTCCCGGCCACGATGCGGCTGGTCTTCATGGCGCCGCATTATATGGGCTGGATCCCGGCGGGCCGGACCCGGCCGGGCGGATTCCGGGGTCACGCCGGGCCGGACCCGGCCGCGCAGATTCCGGGGCCGCGGCGGGCGCGGCAACGCCAGCCCCTACAATCGGCCGACGCGAGCGGGACGGACGCAACGATGCGCGCATGCACACGGGGAGGAAGGATGCCGGGACGGTGGTCGCAGGGGCGTGCCCGCGGGCGGCTGGCGCTGGCCGCGATGGCCCTGACGCTGGCCGCCTGTGCGGGGCCGATGCCGGAAGGTGCTGCGGACGGGCGTCCGCAGCAGGGTCGCCTGGCGCCGGGCGACCGGAACGCGGCGGACGTGTCCGCCGTCCCCGCGCTGCTGAGCGCGGCGTTCGCCGCCCGCACGCCGCCCGACGTGCTGCTGCTGGGCGAACTGCACGACAACGCCGGCCATCATGAGGCGCGCCTGCGCTGGCTGCAGGAACTGGCCCGCGCGCGCCGCTTCGTGCTGGCGATGGAGCAGCTCGACTCCGACCATCAGGACGCGATCGACGCGGCCCGCCGCGATGCGGCGGCGACCGGCACGCGGCTCGACGCGCGTGCGCTGGCGGACGCCGCACGCTTCGACGCCCGGGGCTGGTCGTGGGCGGGGTACGGCCCGTTCATCGCGCTCGCGCTGCGCGAGGATCTCCCGCTGGTGGCGGCCAACCTGTCGTCGACCCGGACCGCACGCATCGCACGCGGTCAGGCGCAGGTGCCGGATGCTGCGGAACCGCCCGGATGGTCCGCCGCGGACGAGGCCGCGCTGGCGACCGAGATCCGCGACGGGCACTGCGGCCTGCTGCCGGAGCGCGCCGTCGCGCCGATGGTCCGCGCGCAGCGCAGCCGCGATGCGCACATCGCCGGCGTGCTGGTCGCGGCGCACCGTGCACATGGTCTTCCAGTGGTGCTGATCGCCGGCAACGGCCACGTGCGGACCGATCTCGGCGTGCCCCGCCACCTGCAGCGCGCGCAGCCGCCGCTCGCGGTGCTGTCGGTGGGACTGCTGGAGGCGCCGGTGCCCGCGGATGCGCGGCGCTTCGACATCGTGGTGCGCACGCCCGGCCAGGTCCGGGAAGACCCCTGCCAGGCGTTGCGTGCGCGTCCGCCCGGCCGTCCGGCGGAGGCAGGGCGGTAGGGCGGTTCAGCGCAGGCCGAGCACGTCCTGCATGTCGTACACGCCGTTGCCCTTGCCGACCAGGAAGCGGCATGCGCGCAGGCTGCCGTGCGCATACGTGACGCGGCTCGCGGCCCGGTGGGTGATCTCGATGCGTTCGCCGATGCCGGCGAACAGCACGGTGTGGTCGCCGACGATGTCGCCCCCGCGCACGGTCGCGAAGCCGATCGTCGACGGATCGCGTTCGCCGGTCACGCCTTCGCGTCCGTACACCGCGACCTTGCCCAGGTCGCGGCCGAGCGCCGCGGCCACCGTCTCGCCCATCTTCAGCGCCGTGCCCGAGGGGGCGTCGATCTTGTGGCGATGGTGCGCCTCGATGATCTCGATGTCGTAGCCTTCGCGCAGGATGCCGGCGGCCAGCTCGAGCAGCTTCAGGGTCACGTTGACACCGACGCTCATGTTGGGTGCGAACACGATCGGGATCCGGGCGCCGGCCGCCGCCAGCGCCGCCTTGCCGGCGTCGTCGAAGCCGGTCGTGCCGATCACCGCCCGCACGCCGTGGCGCACGCAGGCCTTCAGGTGCTCCAGCGTGCCTTCCGGCCGGGTGAAGTCGATCAGGAAGTCGGCGCCCGCCAGGCCCGCGTCGAGGTCGTCGGTGATCCGGACCCCCGTGCTGCGGCCCAGGAAGTCGGCGGCATCGCGCCCGATCATCGCGCTGCCGCGCACGTCGAGTGCGCCGGTGAGCTCGGCGTCGTCGGCCGCCAGCACCGCTTCGATCAGCATGCGGCCCATCCGGCCGGACGCGCCGGCCACTGCAATCTTCATCATCGTGTTCGGTTCCGTGCGGTGTCGTGCGCCGGTCGGCGCGTCGGGTCCGGGGGACGGCGCGCGCGGGCGCGTCGCGTCAGGCGTTGGGGGCGCGCGGCCGGACGCCCGGCAGCGCAGGGTCGTTCAGGTCTTCGCGCTCGGGCAGCTGATCGGCGTCGATCCGCTCGACCAGGTCGTCGCGGAAGCGGATCGTGACCCGGCGGCTGTCGACCTTGCCACTGGCGTGCTGGTAGCGGAACACGTAGTCCCAGCGGTCGGTGCGGAACACCGGCGTCAGCAGCGGCGCACCGAGCGCCGCGCGCACCTGCTCCCGGCTCATCCCGGGGCGGACCTGGTCGAGCATCTCCCTGGTCACGTAATTGCCCTGGGGCAGGTCGGTGCGGTACGGCTCGAACAGGCCGCTGCGGTCCGGGCGCTGCGAGGTGCAGCCGGCCAGGGCCGCTGCGCCCAGCATCACGGCCAGCACGGCCGGGCGGGCGCCGCGCAGTCCGAGGCGCCGGCGCGCACCGGGCGCGCGCAGCGCGGCGGCGCCGGCCAGGGGGTCGGACACGGGCGTCGACCCGAGCGGATGGCCGTGCGGATGCCCGGACGACGGGCGGGATGAAGGGCCGGAAGACGGGCCGGACGACGGGCGGGATGAAGGGCCGGAAGACGGGCCGGACGACGGGCCGGACGACGGGCCGGACAGCCGGTGGTCGGTTCGGGCGATGGCGGGGCGCACGCGCATGGGTGACCTGGCTCCGATTCAGACTTCTCGTGGCTTCGGCCGTCCGCGCGCAAGGGCGCGTGCAGCCGAGGGGGATTCCAAACCCGATATGATAACGATTCCAGTTACCACGGCTTCCCAGCGCAGATGCCCAACAGCCACGATCTCAGGACGATCGGCCTGAAGGCGACCCTTCCGAGGCTGAAGATCCTCGAGATCTTCCAGGCGGGGCGTCAGCGACACATGAGCGCCGAAGACGTCTATCGCGAGCTTCTGGGCGAGAACCAGGACATCGGGCTGGCCACCGTCTACCGCGTGCTCACCCAGTTCGAGCAGGCGGGCCTGCTCAGGCGCAGCAGTTTCGAGTCCGGCAAGGCGGTCTTCGAGCTGGACCAGGGCGAGCACCACGATCACCTGGTGTGCCTGCAGTGCGGCCGGGTCGAGGAATTCTTCGACGCCGAGATCGAGAAGCGCCAGCAGAAGATCGCACGCGATCGCGGGTTCGTGCTGCAGGACCACGCGCTGTCGCTGTACGGAAACTGCACCAAGGCGAACTGCCCGCACCGACCATAGCGCCGGAGACCCTTCGGCGGTGAGGGGGTTGGCACGCGTCTTGCACGGACGGATGCATGACCAGCACATCACTGAAGCCGATCGCACCAGAACGGGGCATCTATGACGAGATGCTCGTCGAGGATGGTGCACACACCCGCCCGCACTACCGCGAGTACGCCGGCTGGCTCGAATCGACCACCGCCGAGGGCATGGCGGCCAAGCGGGCCGAAGCCGACCTGATCTTCCGGCGCATCGGCATCACGTTCTCGGTGCACGGCGACGAGAGCGGCACCGAGCGCCTGATCCCGTCCGACGTGGTGCCGCGGATCATTCCTGCGGGCGAGTGGAGCTTCCTGCAGCGCGGGCTGGTGCAGCGGGTGACGGCGATCAACCGCTTCCTGCGGGACATCTATCACGAGCAGCAGATCCTGAAGGCCGGCCTGATCCCCGAGGACCAGATCGTCGCCAACGATCAGTACCAGGTCGCGATGATCGGCATCCGGGTGCCGTACGACACGTATGCACAGATCGTGGGCGTCGACATCGTGCGGCACAGCGACGGCGACTACTACGTGCTCGAGGACAACCTGCGGGTGCCGTCGGGTGTCTCGTACATGCTGTCGAACCGCAAGATGATGATGCGGCTGTTTCCCGATCTGTTCAGGCGCTATCGGGTGCGGCCGGTCGACCACTATCCGGCGCTGCTGCTGCAGACGCTGCGCGAGTCGACCGAAGTCGACGAGCCGACCGTGGTGCTGCTCACCCCGGGGCGCTTCAACAGCGCGTACTACGAGCACACGTTCCTCGCGCAGCAGATGGGCATCGAACTGGTCGAAGGGCAGGACCTGTTCGTGAAGGACGCGATGGTCTTCATGCGCACCACGTCGGGGCCCCAGCGTGTCGACGTGATCTACCGCCGGCTCGACGACACCTTTCTCGACCCGCTCGCCTTCCGGCCGGATTCGCTGCTCGGGGTGCCGGGACTGCTCGCCGCCTACCGCCTCGGCAACGTCGTGATCGCCAACGCGATCGGCACGGGCGTGGCCGACGACAAGTCGATCTATCCGTACGTGCCGGAGATGATCCGTTTCTACCTCGGCGAGGAGCCGATCCTCAAGAACGTGCCGACCTGGCAGTGCCGCCGGCCGGACGACCTGCGCTACGTGCTCGACCATCTGGCCGAGCTCGTGGTCAAGGAGGTGCACGGCGCCGGGGGCTACGGGATGCTGGTCGGCCCGACCGCCGCGCGCGACGAGATCGAGCGCTTCCGCGCGGTGCTGCAGGCCAACCCCGGCAACTACATCGCGCAGCCGACGCTGGCGCTGTCGTCGTGCCCCACCTTCGTCGAGGAGGGCGTGGCGCCGCGGCACATCGACCTGCGGCCGTTCGTGCTCGTCGGGCGCGACGTGCGCATCGTGCCGGGCGGGCTGACACGCGTGGCGCTGCGCCGGGGCTCGCTGGTGGTGAACTCCTCGCAGGGCGGCGGCACGAAGGACACCTGGGTCGTCGACGATCCGGCGGACGCTCCGGACGGGGGCGGTGACGGACACAGCGCCGCTTCGTCCGCGCGCACCGGGGAGGCGTGATGCTGTCCAGAGTCGCCTCCCACCTGTACTGGCTGTCGCGCTACCTCGAGCGCGCCGAGAACATGGCGCGCATCCTCGACGTCGGGCAGTCGCTCGCGCTGCTGTCCGGACATCCCGGCGACGGCGAGAGCACGGCGATCGAGCCCCTGGTGATCACCGACACGCTCGACGCCTTCCGCGCGACCGGCAAGGCGGCCACGCCCGAGAACGTCGCCCGCTTCCTGGCCTGGGATCCGAACCTGCAGTCGTCGATCGCGAACTGCCTGGAGGCCAGCCGCGAGAACGCGCGCGCGGTCCGGGGATCGATCACCTCCGAGATGTGGGAGACGATCAACGACACCTGGCTGCAGCTGCAGACCCGGCGGCGCAGCGGGCACGAGCCGATCGAGACGGAGTTCTTCGACTGGGTCAAGGAGCGCAGCCACCTGTTCCGCGGCGTCACGTTCGCCACCATCCGGCGCGACCAGCCCTACCACTTCACGCGGCTGGCCACGTTCATCGAGCGGGCCGACAACACGGCGCGCATCCTGTCGGTCAAGCAGGCGCGCACCGCCCCGGCCGATGCGGCCGGCTCCGTGTCCGACTACTACAGCCTGTCGGCGGTGCTGCGTTCGGTCAGTGCGCTCGAGGCGTACCGCGACACCTACCGCGACACGATCGATCCGCGCCGCGTCGCCGAGCTGCTGGTCTTCGACCCCAAGCTGCCACGCTCGCTGCGGTTCTGCTTCGACGAGATCGAGGACATCCTGCAGCAGCTGCCGCAGGGCGCCGGCCGGCAGGCGCGGCGGCTGTCCGCGATCATCCACGCAGGTCTGGCCCACGGCGACCTCGACGAGGTCTACGACATCGGCCTGCACACGTTCCTGGAGCGCTTCATCCGCAACACGCTCGATCTCGGCTCGGCCGTGCAGAACGGTTATCTGGAGATGAAGTAGATGCTGCTGACCGTCACCCATTCGACGCACTACCGGTATGCAACGCCCGCGTCCCGCAGCACGCAGTACATCCGCCTGACGCCGTCGACCTCCAGCCAGCAGCGCGTGCTCGAATGGAACGTCGCGCTGCCCCAGCCCTGCGCCACCATGCGCGACGCGTTCGACAACGTCACGCACGTCCTCACGCTGGACCGGCCGCACCAGGAGATCCGCCTGGTCGCCTCGGGGCTGGTCGACGTTGCGGACGTCGACGACGGCGAGCCGGCCGGGCGCATCAACCCGAAGGTGTTCCTGCGCTCGACCCGGCTGACCGCCTGCGATGCGGCGCTGCGGGCGTTCGCCGAGCCGATGCGCGCGCTGGTGCGCACCCGTCCCCTGATCGGGGTGTCGGACCTGATGAACGCGGTGCTCGACCGGCTGCCCTACCGCACCGGCGTCACCACCGCCGACACCACGGCGGCCGAGGCGTTCGCCGCCGGCGGCGGGCTCAGCCAGGACCACACCCACGTGTTCCTCGCCTGCTGCCGGCACCTCGACCTGCCGGCCCGCTACGTCAGCGGGTACGTGCATTCGGTCGACCGCGCACAGGTCGCCACCCACGCGTGGGCGGAGGCCTGGCTGGCCAGCCGCTGGGTGCGCTTCGACGTCAGCAATGCCCGGCAGCCCGAGACCGGCTACGTGCGTCTTGCGATCGGGCTCGACTACCTGGACGCCTGCCCGGTGCGTGGCGTGCGGCTCGGCGGTGACGACGAGCGCATGTCGACCACCGCGACCATCGCGCGCAGAACCCAGGCATGATGTCGACCGCGGAGCGGTCGCGCGCGTTCCGGTCGATCGCGTTCCGGTCGATCGCATGCCGATCGATCGTCTCCGTGCCGATCGTCTCCGTGTCGATGGCCGAAGCCGCCGAGTCCGACGAACCCACCGAATCCAAGACCTCGCCATGACCTACTGCGTCGCGATGAGCCTCGACGAAGGGCTGCTGTTCGCGTCCGACTGCCGGACCAATGCGGGCGTGGACCACGTGTCCACCTTTTCCAAGATGACGGTCGTCGAGCAGCCGGGCGAGCGCGCCCTGGTGCTGCTGAACGCGGGCAACCTGGCCACCACGCAGGCCGTGATCAGCACGCTCAGGAAGCGCATGCACATGAGCGAGCCCAGCCTGCTGAACGTGCCGAGCATGTTCGACGCGGCGCAGCTCGTGGGCGATGCGGTGCGTACGACGATCCACCATCACGATGGCCAGGATCAGGCCGCCAGCGGCGTCGATTTCACCTGCACCTTCCTGGTGGGTGGCCAGATCGGCGGCGAAGCGCCGCGCCTGTTCCTGGTCTACCCGCAGGGCAACTTCATCGAGACCAGCAGCGACACCTGCTACTTCCAGATCGGCGAGAGCAAGTACGGCAAACCGATCATCGACCGGGTGGTGAAGCCGGCGACACAGCTCGACGAGGCGGTGAAGTGCGCGCTGGTGTCGATCGACTCGACGATGCGCAGCAACCTGTCGGTGGGGCTGCCCCTGGACCTGGCGATCGTGCGGCGCGATGCGCTGCGGGTCGGCTTCAGGCACCGCATCGACGCCGACGATCCGTACTTCCAGTCGTTGCGCACCGGTTGGGGGCAGGGGCTGCGGCGGGTGTTCAACGAGCTGCCCGCGCCGCAGTGGCTGACGGTGTGAGCTGAAGGCCGCGCCGTCAGGCCTGGGCGAGCAGTTCGCGCGCGTGCTTGCGCGTGGTCGTCGTGATTTCGGCACCCCCCAGCATGCGGGCGATCTCCTCGACGCGCGCGCTGCGCTCGAGCAGACGGATGCGGCTGACCGTGGTGTCGCCGCTGCGGTGCTTGCTGACGGCCAGGTGCTGGTGCGCCTTGGCTGCGACCTGCGGCAGGTGCGTGACGCACAGCACTTGGCGGGATTCGCCGAGCCGGCGCATCAGCGCGCCCACCACGTCGGCGACGGCGCCGCCGATGCCGGCATCGGCCTCGTCGAAGATCAGGGTCGGCACGGGGTTGGCCTGTGCGGCCAGCACGGAGATGGCGAGTCCGATGCGCGACAGCTCGCCGCCTGATGCGACCTTGGACAGCGCCCGCGGGGATGCACCCGCGTGGCCGGCGACGCGGAACTCGATGCGGTCGATGCCGTTGGGGCCGGGCTCGGCGGC
>JAKOZZ010000282.1 GCA_029779755.1 Pseudomonadota bacterium | reverse complement strand
ACCCGCCACGCGAGCGCCCGGGCCTCGGCGGTGGCGAGGCCGTGCTTGCGCTCCAGCGCGCGCAGGCGCCGGAGCGTGACGACGGCCGACAGGAACGGGACATCGAGCGCGGACGGGTCGATGCAGTCGCCGAGGAGATGCACCGAGTAGGCCGCCGCGTTGCCGTGTGCGCCGCGGATGCCCCAGCCCTCGGCGCCGTCGTCCCCAGGAACGTGATACTCGCACTCGCCGAGGCGCACGAGTCCGGCCTTGATGCCAGCGCGCCAGAAGACGTAACCGCGGGTGCGGCCGGCCTTGTCACCGTGCACGCCGATAGCCTGCCCGCGCGACTCGGTCTTGACGATGCGCAGGGCTTCCGATTCGTACCGCTGTAGGCCGTGGAGGCGCGCGGCAAGGACGGTGGCTTCATGCGGTGCAAGGCCTGACAGGAAGGCCCACAAGGCGGCGAGCAGGATTAGTGGGGAGGTCATCGCTCCATGCGGGCATCGATGCCATGCTTGCGACACGCAGCGCAGAACTTCACCCACCCGCGACGGGATAGCGCCTGTACTTCTTGCAGGCGAGGGACGATGGCGTTGAGGGATGCTGGCGTCACCCATCCACGCAGGAAGACGACGGCGTTGTCGTATTTGTTGCGGACGCGTTTCTTCGCGTGATTATGCAGCGCGACGACGCGGCCGCGCGCCGCACTCGTGACGATGACCTTGTCGCGCATCTTGCCGTATACCGAGATTTGCATGCTTGCAATCCTACCACGTCACCGCCACGGCGCCAACCCCCGCCGCCCGGCCCGCGTCAGGACCACGGCATACCCGCGCGCCTCGTCCCACCGGCCGTCGCTATACGTCTGCCACGCCGCGCCACTCGGGTCGAACAGCACGTCCGTTGCCTGCGCCGTGGTCGTGTCCGTCACCAGGATGCGCGTGCGGGTGTAGATGGTGCGGCGCTCGACGTTGGCCTGCCCGGCGTCGAGGTTCTGCGTGGACGACGGCGCGCGCTCCGGGAACACGGCGATGACCGATTCGGCGAACGCGGCACGGCGACGCTCGGCGCCCGCGGTCGCATTGACCTGCGGGGTGTACCGGCGCAGCACCCACGACTCGGCCTTCTCGTGGAAGTCGTAAACCGAGGCGAGGGGCAGGTATGCGGTGAGGCCCACGGGGTGAGGCTACGTCAAGGTGTAATCCCTGCGTAGTGAGGAGATGAGGATGTCGACGGTACGGTCCACGAAGCCGTCGCCTCGCTTGATGACTCGCACTTTTCCGCCGGGCAGCACCTTCTCGATGACCGCCACGCAGACTCCGCGTTTCGGATTCCAGACTTGACCCTTGATGAAATCGATCTTCATGCTTGCAATCCTAGCACGTCATCCACCATCAGGCCAACCCTGCCACCCGTCCTTCGCCTCGGTCGTGATGCTGGCCTTCATGTCGCCGGTGTCGACCAGCGTGCGCGTGGAGTCGTTGCCGCGACGGCGCCGGGCTGCGAGGGTTGACGGCGCGAGCTCCGGCGGGGTGTTGCCGTCGATGGCTTCCACGACCTGCTCTTGCAGCATCCCGGCGACCTCGCCGAGGAGCGTCTTGCCGGTCATCGTGCGCTGGCCGTGGACGACCTGTGCGACGCGGCGGTCGATGGCCCGGGCGATGTCGCCCTCGGCGCGGTCGGTCGCGGCGGAGAGCGTTGGTCGTGGCGGGGCGCGCTCGGTGCCGAACTCCTGATACGCCAACTTCGTCGCGTTCTCCTCGTCCAGCGACCCGGTGCGCGCGCGGGCATCGAGGCG
>JAKOZZ010000307.1 GCA_029779755.1 Pseudomonadota bacterium | reverse complement strand
CGAGAACGAACACCGCATCCGCCAGGCAGTGCGCGGCATCCGCGAGATGTTCCGCAAGGACGGCGTGCTGCCGAAAGCGGCCGCCTGACGCACCGGCCGTGACCGGCGCCGCGGCCCCCGCGGGCCGCGGTGCCGGTCACGCTGCCTCTCCCCTGAACCGCAACAACAAGCGAAGACGACGATGAGCGTAGAAAAGTTCGGTCCCGTGCGTGTCGGCCTGCTGGGCATCGGCACCGTGGGCGGCGGCACCTTCGAGGTGCTGTCGCGCAATCAGCAGGAGATCACCCGCCGCGCCGGACGCCGGATCGAGATCACGCGCATCGCCGACCTCGACGTCGAGCGCGCGCGCGCGGTCGCGGCCGGCCGCGCGCAGGTCACGAACGACGCGCGTTCGGTCGTCACCGACCCCGACATCGACATCGTGATCGAGCTGATCGGCGGCTACCGCATCGCCAAGGACCTGGTGCTGGAGGCGATCGAGAACGGCAAGCACGTGGTCACCGCCAACAAGGCGCTGCTGGCCGTGCACGGCAACGAGATCTTCGCGGCCGCCTCGCGCAAGGGCGTGATGGTGGCCTTCGAGGCCGCGGTGGCCGGCGGCATCCCGATCATCAAGGCGCTGCGCGAAGGCCTCACCGCCAACCGCATCGAATGGATCGCCGGCATCATCAACGGCACCACCAACTTCATCCTGTCCGAGATGCGCGACAAGGGGCTGGCGTTCGAGGACGTGCTGGCCGAGGCCCAGCGCCTGGGCTACGCCGAAGCCGACCCCACCTTCGACATCGAGGGCATCGACGCCGCCCACAAGGCCACGATCCTGTCGTCGATCGCCTTCGGCGTGCCGGTCGCGTTCGACAAGGCGTACGTCGAAGGCATCACCAAGCTGCAGAGTGCCGACATCCGCTACGCCGAGCAGCTCGGCTACCGCATCAAGCTGCTGGGCCTCACCCGCCGCCGCATGCTCGACGGCAAGGTGCAGGGCATCGAGCTGCGCGTGCACCCCACGCTGATCCCCGCCAAACGCCTGATCGCCAACGTCGAGGGGGCGATGAACGCCGTGATGGTCAAGGGCGACGCGGTCGGCCACACCATGTACTACGGCAAGGGCGCGGGGGCCGAGCCCACCGCCAGCGCCGTCATCGCCGACCTGGTCGACGTGGCGCGCATGCTCACCGCCGATCCCGACAACCGGGTGCCGCACCTGGCCTTCCAGGCCGAGGCGATGGCCGACCTGCCGATCCTGCCGATCGCCGAGGTCGAGACCGCCTACTACCTGCGCCTGCGCGTGGCCGACGAGCCCGGCGTGCTGGCCGACATCACCCGCATCCTCGCCGACGCGCGCATCTCCATCGACGCCGTGCTGCAGCGCGAGCCGGAGGAGGGCGAGCACCAGACCGACATCATCCTGCTCACGCACCGCACGATCGAGAAGCAGGTCGACCAGGCGATCGCCCGCATCGAGGCGCTGCCGACGGTGCTGTCCAAGGCGATCCGTATCCGACTCGAAGAACTGAACTGATGCGCTACGTGTCCACGCGCGGCGAGCTGCCGCCTTCCCCGTTCTCGCAGATCCTGCTGGGCGGGCTCGCGCCCGACGGCGGGCTGGTCGTGCCGCAGGAGTACCCGCGCGTCGACGCGCAGACGCTGCAGTCGTGGCGTGCGCTCGCCTATCCGCAGCTCGCGTTCGAGATCATCCGCCGCTACGCCGGCGACATCGACGAGGCCGACCTGCGCGCGCTCATCGAGCGCACGTACACCGCCGAGGTGTTCGGCTCGCCCGACATCACGCCGGTGCGCACGCTCGAGGACGGGCTGCACCTGCTGCAGCTGTCCAACGGCCCCACGCTGGCGTTCAAGGACGTCGCGATGCAGCTGCTCGGCAACCTGTTCGAGTACGTGCTGCGGCGCGAAGGGCGCCAGCTCAACATCCTGGGCGCCACCTCGGGCGACACCGGCAGCGCCGCCGAGTACGCGATGCGCGGCAAGCAGGGCGTGCGCGTGTTCATGCTGTCGCCGCACGGGCGCATGAGCGCGTTCCAGCGCGCGCAGATGTTCTCGCTGCGCGACGACAACATCTTCAACATCGCCGTGCAGGGCGTGTTCGACGACTGCCAGGACATGGTCAAGGCGGTGTCGGCCGACCTCGACTTCAAGGCGCGCTACGCGATCGGCACGGTCAACTCGATCAACTGGGCGCGCGTGGTCGCGCAGGTGGTCTACTACTTCAAGGGCTACTTCGCGGTCACGCGCAGCAACGACGAGCAGGTGTCGTTCACGGTGCCGTCGGGCAACTTCGGCAACGTGCTGGCCGGTCACATCGCGCGCATGATGGGCCTGCCGATCCGGCGCCTGGTGGTCGCGACCAACGAGAACGACGTGCTCGACGAGTTCTTCCGCACCGGCCGCTACCGCGTGCGCGGCACGGCCGAGACCTGGCAGACCAGCAGCCCCTCGATGGACATCTCCAAGGCGTCGAACTTCGAGCGCTTCGTGTTCGACCTGCTCGGCCGCGACGGCGCCCGCGTGGCGCAGCTGTGGCGCGACCTCGACCGCACCGGCGTGTTCGACCTGTCGGGCACGCCCGAGTTCGCGTCGATCGGCGGCTTCGGCTTCGTGTCGGGCGCCAGCAGCCACGCCCGCCGCGTCGAGACGATCCGCGCCGCGCATGCGGCCTGGGGCGTGACGATCGACCCGCACACCGCCGACGGCGTGTACGTCGCGCGCGACCACCGCGAGCCCGGCGTGCCCATGCTGTGCCTGGAGACGGCGCTGCCGGTCAAGTTCTCCGAAACGATCCGCGAGGCGCTGGGCCACGACCCCGAGCGGCCCGCCGCATTCGAAGGCATCGAGGACCGCGGCCAGCGGTTCACGGTGATGCCCATCGACGTGCTGCAGCTCAAGCGCTACATCGCGGCGCGCTGCGCACCCGT
>JAKOZZ010000280.1 GCA_029779755.1 Pseudomonadota bacterium | reverse complement strand
CAGCACCGCGTCGGCCATCACGTCGCCCACCCAGGTGGCGCGCGCCGCGAGCCCTTCGCGCTCGAGGTGCCGCATCGCGGCGTCGGTCGGCGCCAGCAGCAGGTCGCAGACGTGATCGGTCGCGCCGCGGTGGATCTCTTCGGGCATCGCGCGGTGGAAGCTGCGCAGGCCCGCCTCGACGTGCGCCACGGGACTGCCCAGCTTGGCCGCGGCCAGCGCACCTGCCAGCGTCGAGTTGGTGTCGCCGTACACGACCACGACGGAGGGCCTCAGGTCGCACATCGCCTGCTCGAGGCCGGCCAGCATCCGTCCCGTCTGCACGCCGTGGCTGCCCGACCCGACCCCCAGGTCGATCGCGGGGCGCGGCAGTCCCAGTTCGTCGAAGAACCGCCTCGACAGGGACGGATCGTAGTGCTGGCCGGTGTGCACGACGTCCTGCCGCAGCGCCGGCACCTGCTGCGCGGCGGCGTCCACCGCGCGGACCACCGGGCCGAGCTTGACGAACTGGGGACGGGCCCCGACGACGTGCAGGATGCGCATGCGGGCTCAGTCGTGGAAGCGCGCGACGACGTCGACGACCCGTTCGATCTGCGCGGACGACAGCTCCGGGTAGATCGGGAGCGCCAGGGTCTGGCGGGCGGCGGCCTCGGACTCCGGGCAGTCGCCGGTCGCGTAGCCGAGCGCGGCGAAGCACTCCTGCAGATGCAGCGGCACGGGATAGTAGATCTCGGTGCCGATGCCGTGCTCGGTGAGGTACGCGCGCAGTGCGTCGCGCATCGTCGAACGGATCACGAACTGGTTGTAGATGTGGCGGTGGCCGGGCAGCGCGCGCGGCAGGGTCACCGCCGACGTCAGGCCGCGGCGCTCGAACGCGGCCCGGTAGAGCGCGGCATTGCGCCGGCGCGCCTCGGTCCAGCCCTCGAGGTGGCGAAACTTCACCCGCAGCACCGCCGCCTGGATCTCGTCGAGCCGCAGGTTCGCCCCGATCATCGAGTGGTGGTACTTGGGCTTGCCGCCGTGCACGCGCAGCACGCGCATGCGCTCGGCGAGCGCGTCGTCCTGGGCGGTGCACATGCCCGCGTCGCCGAACGCGCCCAGGTTCTTGCTCGGAAAGAACGAGAAGCAGCCGACGTCGCCCATGCTCCCCGCACGCCGCCCGCCGGGTGCCTCGGCGCCGATCGCCTGGGCGGCGTCCTCGATCACGGCCAGGCCGTACGTGCGCGCCAGCGCCAGCAGGCCGTCCATGTCGGCACACTGCCCGTAGAGATGAACGGGAATCATCGCGCGCACGCGCAGGCCGGT
>JAKOZZ010000270.1 GCA_029779755.1 Pseudomonadota bacterium | reverse complement strand
GCCCTCGCCGAACAGCTGCTGCATCACCGCCTGGCCGATGATGGCCACCTTCGCCGAGCCCGACAGCTCCGCGGCCTCGAAGCCGCGGCCGGCGACCAGCTTCCACTCGCGTGTCTCGAGGAAGTCGGGCGTGATGCCCTGGATCGAGGTGGCCCAGTTGACGCCGCCGGCGATGATCTGACCGGTGCTGAACAGCCGCGGCGCGGCGAACTCCACCTGCTCGACCTCGGCGGTGATCGCACGCGCGTCGTCCTCGGTGAGCGACTGCGCCGCACCGTAGCCCAGGCGGATCCCCGATGCGGTGGTCGACCCCGGCATGATCACCATCACGTTGGCCCCGAGGCTGCGCATCTGCTCCTCGACGCGCGCCTGCGCGCCGCCCCCTACCGCGATCATCGTGATGACCGCGGCCACACCGATGATGATGCCCAGCATGGTGAGCAGCGAGCGCAGCGTGTTCACCCGCAGCGCGTTGAGGGCGATCCGCAGGGTCGAGAGCAGGTTCATGGGGCGGCCCCCGCAGCGGTGGCGGCCTCGGCCAGCGCCACTGCCGCGTCGCGGGGCGCGTTCGGCAGGTCGCTGACGACACGGCCGTCGCGGAAGGTGACGATGCGCGAGGCGAACGCGGCGACGTCGTGCTCGTGGGTGACCAGCACCACGGTGATGCCTTCGCGGTTGAGCTGCTGCAGCAGCGCCATCACTTCGAGGCTGGTGCGGGAATCCAGCGCGCCGGTCGGTTCGTCGGCGAGGATCAGCACCGGGTCGTTGACCAGGGCGCGCGCGATCGCGACGCGCTGCTGCTGCCCCCCCGAGAGCTGCCCGGGATGGTGGTCGAGGCGCGCGCCGAGGCCCACCTGCTCGAGCCGCTGCCGCGCGCGCGCGCGGCGCTGCTGGCGCGGCAGCGCGGTGTAGAGCAGCGGCAGCTCGACGTTCTCGAGCGCGCTCGTGCGCGGCAGCAGGTTGAACTGCTGGAACACGAAGCCGATGCGCCGGTTGCGGATGTCGGCCAGGGCATCGGCCTCCAGCGCGTCGACCGACTCGCCCGCGAGCGCGTAGTGCCCGCTGCTGGGCCGGTCGAGGCAGCCCAGCACGTTCATGAAGGTGGACTTGCCCGAGCCGCTGGGCCCCATCACCGCGACCAGCTCACCGGCGGCGATGTCGAGGGACACGTCCTCGAGCGCATGGACCGTCGCGTCGCCCATCGTGTACTGCTTGCGCAGATGGCGGGTGTGGATCAGCGGTGCGGTCACGGTGGTCACTGTGGTGGCGGGTTCCGTGGCGGGCGGCGGGGCGCGTGCGGTGTGCGGCGGGGGCGGCGGGGCAGCGGGGGGCGGGGCAGCGGGACGGCGGGGGGCGCGGGGGCTCAGAACGGCATCCGCGGGCCGCCCGCCGCCGGCCGGGCCGTCTTCGACGGGCCGGCCAGGCCGATCAGCACTTCGTCGCCTTCCTTGAGCGCGTCGGACGACACCTCGGTGGCGCTGCCGTCGGTCAGTCCGGTGCGCACCGACACGGCCTTCGGCGCGCCGTCCGGGCCCAGCACGAACACCCGGCCGCGCGTCGCCTGGCGACCGCCGATCTCGGCGAGGATCTCGGCGTACTTCTTCTGCTGCTCGGGCGTGAGGATGTCGTTGATGCGGGCGCGCAGCTCGGCACGGTGGCGTTCGATCAGCTTGCCGCGCTCGCCTTCGGGCGCTTCGCGCACGGCGGCGAACTTCGTGCGCATCGACGCGAAGATGTCGTCGAGCTGCCGCTTCTGCGCCTCGGTCGGAGCGAGCTCGCGGTCGATGCGCTCGCGGAAGCGGGCCATCGCGCCGCCACCCTGAGTGCCGCCGCCACCGGCCTGCGCATGCGCGGACGGCAGCAGCGCCGACGCCCGGTCGAGCGCCGCCCGCACGGCGGCGACCGCGGGTGTCGCGTCGGCTGCTGCAGCGGCCTTGGCCGGTGCGTCCTGGCGCGGCGGCTCCTGCCAGTCGGGCGGGCGGAAGCGCAGCGCCGCATTGGGCACCTTCAGCACGGAGTCGCGTGTGTCGGTGGTGATGCGCACGTTGGCGGTCATGCCCGGCACCAGCGCCAGGTCGGGATTCTGCGCCGAGACCACCACCACGTAGGTCACCACGTTCTGCACCGTGGTGGCGGCCTTGCGCACCTGGCGCACCTCGCCCGAGAAGGTGCGGCCCGGGAACGAGTCCACCGTGAAGGTGGCCTGCTGGCCGGGGCGGATGCGGCCGATCTCGGCTTCGTCGATCGCGGCGTCGACCTGCATGTCGCGCAGGTTGCGCGCGATGATGAACAGCTCCGGTGCCTGCAGGCTGGCCGCCACCGTCTGCCCCGCGTCGACGGATCGCTTGATCACCACGCCGTCGACCGGCGCGCGGATGGCGGTGCGCTCCAGGTCGATGCGCGCCTGCTGGAGCTGCGCCTCGCGCTGGCGCACCGTGGCCTCGGCGGTGCGGGCCTGCGCCTGAGCGACCGCGAGCTGCGCCGTGGCGCTGCGGGTGTCCTCGACGCTGGCGTTGAACACGGCGCGTGCCTTGTCGACCTCCGACCCGGAGATGAAGTTGCGCTCGAGCAGCATCTGCTTGCGTTCGAGGTCGCGGCGGGCCTCGGCTTCGTTGACGCCGGCGCGCGACACGCTGGCCTGCGCCGCGCTGATGTTGGCCTGCGCGGTCATCACCTGCGCGCGGCTGGCGTCGAGGTCGGCCTGGCTCTGGCGCACGCGGTACTCGAAGGTCTCGGGATCGATGCGGGCGATCACCTGGCCGCGCCGGACTTCGCTGTTGAAGTCGGCGAGCACCTCCTTGAGCTGGCCGGACACCTGCGAGCCCACCTGCACCGAGGTGACCGGGTTCAGTGCGCCCGACGCCGACACCGCGGCGGTGATCGGGCCGCGCACCACCTTGGCGGTGCGGTAGGCCGGGGCGTCGGTCCGTTCGGACCAGGCGCGCCAGCCGAAGAACGCGGCGACGGCGGCGAGAAGCAGCACCGTCAGGAGGATCCATCCGGGGCGGCGCGCGCGGCGTGCCCCAGCAGTGTTGTCCGCCGGATTCATGGTGTGTGCCGGGCCTAGGGTTGGGAGGTGTCGGCGACGAAACTGCCCGACTTGCCGCCGTGCTTCTCGAGCAGGCGCACGTCGTCGATCACCATGCCGCGATCGGCCGCCTTGCACATGTCGTAGATGGTCAGGAGGCCGACCTGCACCGCGGTGAGCGCTTCCATCTCGACGCCGGTCTGGCCGACGCACTCGACGCGCGCCGTGCAGTGCACCGCGCTGGCGGGCGCATCGAGGGCGAAGTCGATGCTCACCCGCGTCATTGCAATGGGGTGGCACAGCGGGATCAGGTCGGCGGTGCGCTTGGCGCCCTGGATGGCGGCAATGCGCGCCACGCCGAGCACGTCGCCCTTCTTTGCCGATCCGGAGCGGATCAGCTCGAAGGTGTCGGGCCGCATGCGGATGCTGCCGCGCGCCAGCGCCACGCGCCGGGTCGTCGCCTTGTCGGCGATGTCGACCATGTGGGCCTGTCCGGCGGCGTCGAAATGGGTGAGGGCAGGGGTAAGGGGCTGGCTCATCGGGCGACCTGTTGACGAACTATCATAGCAACCTCCTCGATTGCCGCCCTTCGCGGTCAGCGGGTTACCCCTGTCGGGCGTTTCATCACCGTGCGCTGCCGTTTCCCTGCCGTTCCCCCCGACCGCTCCGGTCCGTTCGCGCGCCGGCTGGGCGCCGCGCTGACGGCGCTCGCGCTGGCCGTGGCGCCCCCCGCAGCGCTCGGTCAGGCCGACAACCTCCCCCGGCTGGGCGATGCCGGCGGCGAGGACCTGTCGCCAGCCGCCGAGCGGCGGCTGGGCGAGGAGATCATGCTCGACATCCGCCGGGACGCGTCGGTGTCCGACGACCCGGAAGCCTCCGACTACCTGAACCGGCTGGGCGCGCAGCTCACCACCTCGGTCTCGGCTGGCCACACGTTCGAGTTCTTCCTGGTGCGCGATGCCACCATGAACGCGTTCGCGCTGCCCGGCGGCTTCATCGGCGTGCACAGCGGCCTGATCATCGCCGCGCAGACCGAGTCCGAGCTGGCCTCCGTGCTGGCGCACGAGATCGGGCACGTCACGCAGCGGCACATCGCGCGCATGCTGTCGGCGCAGCGCCAGACCTCCCTGATGACGCTCGCTGCGATCGTGCTGGGCGCGCTCGCGGCCCGCTCCAACCCGATGGCGATCGGCGGGATCGCGACGATGGCCGGCGGCGCGCAGCAGCAGCAGATGCTGTCGTTCTCGCGCGATGCCGAGCGCGAGGCCGACCGCCTCGGGCTCGACACCCTGCGACAGGCGGGCTTCGACCCGAACGGCATGGTGGCGTTCTTCGGACGCCTGCAGCAGTCGAGCCGGTTCTACGAGGGATCCGCCCCGGCGTACATGCGCAGCCATCCGATGACCGGAGAGCGCATCGCCGACATGCAGGCCCGCGTGCGCGAGGGGCGCTACCGGCAGCGTGCCGACAGCCTCGAGTTCCGTCTGCTGCGGGCCAAGCTGCGCGCGCAGTCCGCCGGCGGTGTCGACGCGCTGCGCGACACCCGGCGCATGTTCGAGCGGCAGATCTCCGAGCGCACGTCCGGCGACGAACTGGCGGCCTGGTACGGCCTGGCGTCGACCGCGCTCGCGCAGCGCGATTTCGCGGCGGCCGAGCGTGCACTGGCGCAGGCGCGCAAGCGCGTGCCGGACGGTCATCCCTACCTCGAGCGGCTGGCGGCCGACGTGAAGCTGCAGGCCGGCGACCCGGCGGGGGCCCTGGCGGTCGCCCAGGCGGGCGCCGGTCGCTTCTCGGGGGCGCGTGCGCTCGTCTACCTGCAGGCCGATGCGCTGCTCGCACTGAAGGAGTACCAGAAGGCGCTCGTGTTCCTGAAGGACCAGCTCGCGCTGTACCGCTCCGACCCCGTGCTGTGGCGGCTCTCGTCCCGCGCCCACAACGGCCTGGGGCAGACCGCCGAGGCGCACCGCGCGGTGGCCGAGGAATACGCGCTGGGCGGCGCCTGGCTCGGCGCGCTCGAGCAGCTCAAGCTCGCGCAGCGCGCCGGCGGGCTCGATTTCTACGCGGCCTCGCAGGTGGACGCCCGCATGCGCGAGCTGCAGGCGCTGCACACGGCGCGGCAGCAGGAGCGCGCGGCGCGCTGACCGCCGGCCGCGGACGGCGGGCCGCCGCGTGACGAAGCCCGGACGATCAGCCGGCGCGCGGCCGTGTGACGAAGGTCGGGGGCTGCGACGGATCGTGCGGCACGATCGCATGGCGTCGGCCCGCCAGCCACACGCCGGCGGCGCCGTCGGGGCCGGCCGCCGGGTCTTCGTCGAATTCGAGCGTGCCCAGGTCGAGGTCGTATATGGCGCCGGGCCCCATGCCGGTGTCGACGAACACGTCGCCGTCGGCAGTCATCGACACCCGGTCGATGCGTTCGATGGGCCAGCCGGTGTGGGTGACCAGCGTGGCGTCGCGTCCGGTGCCGAGCACCCGCAGGATCAGGGGCGCGAGGTCGAGGTCGACGAACACCCGCTGCGGGCCGTTCTGCCAGAACCAGCGGCCCGCTGCGTCGTGCTCGTAGTTGCGGCCGATGAAGTCGATGATCGGCGGGCTGGTGATCGGGCTGCCCAGCCCGTGCAGCGCTTCGTCGAAGCCGGGGCGGCCGCGGTCGATCAGCCACCACTGGCCGCGGCGGTCGAGCCTGAGCCAGCCGTACACGGCGGGCACGTCGGGCCACTTGACCATTGCTGCGCGGACCTGTTCATCGATCATCGGACGTCGCCTTCGGGTGTGTGACGGACCGGCTGGCCGGTCTTGGGAGGAGGGTGCCGCGGCGCGGCGTCACGCCCGGGGATGGGGGCCGTGTCGGTCGCAGCGCGGAAGAACTGCAGCAGCCGCTGCGGCAGCCAGTCGATGCGGCCCGGCAGTGCGCCCGACAGGAACCCGACGTGCCCGCCCTGCGTCGGATAGTCGAGGACGACGTCGGCCGACACCTGCGCCGGCGTCGCCAGGGCGTGCGCGGGCAGGAACGGGTCGTTGAGCGCGTTGAGGACCAGGGTCGGTACGCGGATGCCGGAGAGCCAGGGCTTGCACGATGAGCGCGCCCAGTAATCGTAGCAGTCGCGAAAGCCGTGCATCGGTGCGGTGACGTCGTTGTCGAAGCCGAAGAAGTCGCGCGCCGCGAGCATGCGCGTGCGGTCGAACAGGCCGGGGTGCTGCTCGAGCTTGTGCAGGCTCTTGCGCTTGAGCGTCGCCAGGAAGTTGCGTGTGTAGACCCGGTTGAAACCGCGCGACAGCGCGGTCGCGCCGGCGAGCAGGTCCTGCGGCGCGGAGACCGCCGCGGCCGCCGCGACGATCCGGGCATCCTCGCCCCGTTCGCCGAGCCACTTCAGCAGCGCGTTGCCGCCCAGCGATACGCCGACGGCCAGCACCGGCGCCGTACCGGCGTGCTCGGACGCGAAGCGGCGCAGGATCCAGTCGATCTCGTCGGAGTCGCCCGAGTGGTACGCGCGCGGCGCCAGGTTGGGCTCGCCGCTGCAGCCGCGGAAGTGCGCGACCGCGCCCCGCCAGCCGGCCTGGTCGATCGCGGCCATCAGGGCGCGCGCATAGTGGCTCTGCGCGCTGCCCTCGAGGCCGTGGAACAGCACGACGAGCGGCCGGGCGTCGGCGCGTGCGGACGTGCCGACGAAATCGACGTCGATGAAGTCGCCGTCGGGGGTGGTCCAGCGCTGCCGGCGGTACGCCACCCGCGGCCGCGGCGCGACGACCGCCGGCCAGATCGTCTGCGCATGGCCGCCCGGCAGCCAGCGCGCGGGCGCGAACCGGTGCGCGCCCGGGCCATGGGAATGCAGTGCCGGCGGCATGCGCCGCTCGAGTGGTCTCATCGGTGCGGATCCTGAAGTGCGTCGCCGCGCGCCCGAGCGCCGCCGGCGGCACTCAGTGCAGCACCACCGGTCCGCCGGACGCCCGGCTGCCGGGGGCGGATTCGGCCGCCGACGCCGCATGATGCAGGAAGATGCGCCAGCCCGCCGCGTGCTTCACGTAGACGTTGGTGGCCACGCATTCGACCACCTCGGCGCCCTTGCGCCCCGCGACCAGGACTTTTTCGATCAGGTTGTGCACGGCGACGACCGCGCCCTGGTGGACGCGGACGTCGGAGACCCGCACGTCGATGCCGCCGCCCGCGAAGATCGTCTCGAACGACGCACGGATCGCCGCCACGCCGGTGAGCCGCGCGCCGTTCGGATGGATGCAGACCACGTCCTCGTCGTCCGCCCACAGCGACATCATCGCGGTGAGGTCGCCGCGCTGCATCGCATCGTAGAAGGCTTCTTCGGCGGCTTCGGCCGTGGCGAACACGATCGCACGTTTCATGTCGGAGATTCTGGGAGGAAGCCGAAATTATATTCGGACAATATCTTTCGGCGGCGCGCCCGCGGCACCGCATCGGGGTCTCCTGGGGGGTGACGCCGACGCGCGACGAGCGCGCGCGACGTCGCAGGGCGTCAGCGGAAGACCACCGTCCGGTGGCCGTTGAGCAGCACCCGGCGCTCGACGTGCCACTTCACCGCCCGGGCGAGCACGACGCTCTCCACGTCGTGGCCGATCGCGGCGAGCGTATCGGGGGTCATCGCGTGGTCGACGCGCTCGACGTCCTGCTCGATGATCGGGCCTTCGTCGAGGTCGGCCGTCACGTAGTGCGCCGTGGCGCCGATCAGCTTCACGCCGCGGTCGTGCGCCTGCGCGTACGGCTTGGCGCCCTTGAAGCTGGGCAGGAAGCTGTGGTGGATGTTGATCGCGCGGCCCTTCAGCGCCTCGCACAGCTGCGGGGACAGGATCTGCATGTAGCGCGCCAGCACGACCAGGTCGACGCGCTCGCGCTCGACCAGCTCGAGCACCCGGGCTTCCTGCTCCGCCTTGGTCGCCGGGGTGACCGGCAGGTAGAAGAACGGGATACGGTAGCTGTGCGCCAGCGGCTGGAACTCGGTGTGGTTGGACACGATCGCCGGGATGTCGATGCTCAGCTGACCGGACGCCCAGCGGAACAGCAGGTCGTTCAGGCAGTGGCCGAACTTGGAGACCATCAGCAGCACGCGCGGCTTGACGCGCATGTCGTGGATCTTCGCGTCCATGCGGAAGCGTGCGCAGACCGCGGCGAATTCGTCGTGCAGGCGCGCCTGGTCGAAACCGTCGGGCGCCGAGAAATGCACCCGCATGAAGAACAGCCCGGTCGAGTCGTCGCCGAACTGGGCGGAGTCGATGATGTTGCAGCCGCGCTCGTAGAGGAACCCGGTGACGTGGTAGACGATGCCCGTGGTGTCGGGGCAGGAGAGGGTGAGGATGTATTCGGGTTGGGCGCTCATCGGGGGGGTCTTGTTGCGGTTTCGAATCGCATCGCCTTCTTCAGTGCGTCGAACACCGCAGCGGGGGAGATCTGATTCAGGCAGTTCAGGTGGCCCAGGGGGCAGGTGCGCTCGAAGCACGGACTGCACTCGAGGTGCAGCCATTCGACGCGCGCCCGCGGCGAGCGCGGCGGGGTGTGGCGCGGATCGCTCGAGCCGAACACGGCGACCTGCGGCCGCGCCAGCGCGGCGGCGACGTGCATCAGGCCGGAGTCGTTGGAGACGACGCCACTGGCTGCGCCGATCAGGGCGATCGCCTCGTCGAGCGTGGTCTCGCCGCAGAGGTTGTGCAGTTCGTGCCCCGACAGGGCGGCGATCTCGGTCGCCATCGGCCGCTCCTTGGCCGAGCCCAGCAGCACGATCGTGGCTTCCGGCCATTCGATCGCGACCAGGGCGGCCAGCGCTGCGACGTGGCGCGCCGGCCAGCGCTTGGCCTCCCCGTACTCGGCCCCCGGGCACAGCACCACGAGCGGGTCGTCGAGCTGCAGGCCGAGCCGCTCGAGCACCTCGCGCTTGCGCTGCACGTCGTGCCGCAGCACCGGGTTGGGCACCTGCGGCGGCATGGGTGTGCCCGGCGGGAACGCCAGCCGGGCGTAGAACTCGACCATCGGGGGGCGGGCGCCGGGCGCGGCGTCGTGCATCCGGTTGATCAGCAGGTAGCGGTTTTCGCCGCGGTGCCCGATGCGCTCGGGGATGCCGGCCAGGAACGGCACCAGCGCCGACTTCATCGAGTTGGGCAGGACCACGCAGCGGTCGTAGCGCCGCCCGCGCAGGCTGCGCGCGAGCCGCCAGCGTGCGCCGAACTGCAGGCGCCCGTGCGCGTTGGCCGCGACGATCACCTCGTGCACGTGCTCCATCGCACGGAACACCGGCGCGACGTGCGGCGGGGCCAGCACGTCGATGCGGTCGTCGGCGCCCGGACGCGCGAGCAGCGCCACCAGCGGCTGCGCCATGACGGCGTCGCCGATCCAGTTGGGCGCGATGATCAGGGTGCGCATGGTCTGCAGCGGCTGCGGACGGTCGCCGGAAACCGGATTGTCGCTCAGTCGCGGATCGGATGCGCGCTCAGTGATGCCCCTTGACCACCGCGCCAGGCTTGAGCCGGTAGACCGTGCCGCAATAGGGGCAGCGCCCCTCGCCGGCGTGGGTCACGTCGATGAACACCCTCGGATGTCCGCTCCAGATCGGCATCTTGGGGTTCGGGCAGAACGCGGGCAGGTCCTTGCCGTCGAGTTCCACCGCGGCGGCGCTGGCGGGATGCGTTTCGGCCATGGTTCGGGGGCTCCGGATCAGTTGGCCACCGGCGTGAGCCAGTGACGGTACTTCTCGTTGCGGCCGGCGACCACGTCGAAGAACATGCTCTGCAGCTTCTCGGTGATCGGGCCGCGGCGGCCTTCGCCGATGCTGCGGTCGTCGAGCTCGCGGATCGGGGTGATCTCGGCGGCCGTGCCGGTGAAGAACGCCTCGTCGGCGCAGTACATCTCGTCGCGCGTGATGCGCTTCTCGATGACCTCGATGCCTTCGTCGCGCGCCATCGTGATGACGGCGTCGCGGGTGATGCCGTCGAGGCACGACGCGAGGTCGGGCGTGTACAGCTTGCCGCTCTTCACGATGAACACGTTCTCGCCCGAGCCCTCGGACACGTAGCCTTCGGTGTCGAGCAGCAGCGCCTCGTCGTAGCCGTGGACGGTGACCTCCTGGTTGGCCAGGATCGAGTTGATGTAGTAGCCGCTCGCCTTGGCACGCACCAGCGACACGTTCACGTGGTGCCGGGTGAAGGAGGAGGTCTTGACCCGGATGCCCTTGGTGATGCCGTCTTCGCCCAGGTACGCACCCCACGGCCAGACGCCGACGGCGGCGTGGATCGTGTTGCCCTTGGCCGACACGCCCAGCTTCTCGGAGCCGATCCAAATGATCGGGCGGATGTAGCAGGAGTCGAGCTTGTTCAGGCGCACGCAGTCCTTCTGGGCCTGCATCAGCGTCTCGAACGTGTGGGGCACGTTCATCTGGAAGATCTTGGCGGAGTTCAGCAGGCGCCGGGTGTGCTCGGCCAGGCGGAAGATCGCCGTGCCCCTGTCGGTCTGGTACGCGCGCACACCTTCGAACACCGCCATGCCGTAGTGCAGGGAGTGGGTCAGCACGTGCACTCTGGCATCGCGCCAATCGACCATCTTGCCGTCGAACCAGATCAGTCCGTCGCGGTCGGCCATCGACATGGGGAGCTCCTCAGGAATACGCAGAATTGGGTTGAACCCGCGATTTTAACGGACAGTGGAACGATTGGTCCCGGGCGGCGTCGCAGCAGCGGTCCGGGATGTGATCCCCGTCACGACCCCGCTGCTACACTCGTCCGATGCTGAATGCCCTGCGCCCCCAGATGATCCTGCTCGCCTGCATGCAGGCGCTGATGCTGATCAACAACGTCACGCTGGTGGCAGTCTCCGGCCTCGCCGGCATGAGTCTCACCGACAACAAGGCGATGGCGACGCTGGCCGTCACCGGCTACGTGGTCGGCGGCGCGGTCTGGGCGATGCCGGCGGCGGCCTTCATGAACCGGTTCGGCCGGCGCGCCGGCTACACGCTGGGGTCGATCGTCGCGATGTTCGGCGCCGTGCTCGGCTGGTACGCGATGGGCCAGAAGAGCCTGCTGCTGCTGTGCCTGGCGACCTTCGTGGTGGGGCTGTACAGCGCGTTCGGCGCCAGCCTGCGGTTCGCCGCGGCCGACGTGGCCGACGAGTACAAGCCCTCGTTCAAGGCGCGCGCCATTTCGCTGGTGCTGGCCGGCGGCATCGTCGGCGGCGTGGTCGGCCCCGAGGTGGCGAAGTGGTCGCGCACCTGGCTGCCGTCGCAGTTCTCCGGCACCTACCTGACCCTGGCCGGATTTGCGCTGCTGTCGCTGCTGCTCGCGCAACTGCTGCGCCTGCCGACCCGGCCGGTGTCGACGGCCGAAGGCCCGGCGCGCCCGCTGGGCGAGATCCTGCGCCAGCCCGCCTGCTGGGTGGCGATCCTGACGGCCTCGCTGGGCTTCGGCATCATGAACCTGCTGATGGTCGCCACGCCGCTGGCCATGGAAGTGTGCAGCCATCCGTTCGCGTCCGCCGCCCTGGTGATCGAATGGCACGTGATCGGCATGTTCGCGCCGGGCCTGTTCACCGGCCACCTGATCGCCCGCTACGGCATCCTGCCGATCATCGCGACCGGCTGCCTGCTGATGCTGGTCTGCGTGGGCATCGCGCTCAGCGGCGTCGATCTGATGCAGTTCCTGCTGGCGCTGTTCCTGCTCGGCATCGGCTGGAACTTCATGTACACCGGCGGCACCACGCTGCTCACGACCACCTATCGCCCGACCGAGAAGGCGCGTGTCCAGGGGTTCATGGACCTGTGCGTGTTCACGACCATGGTCACCTCGTCGGCCTCGTCGGGCGCGCTGCTGCTGGTCAACGGCTGGTCGATCCTGAACCTGCTGTCGCTGCCGTTCGTGCTGCTGGTGCTGGTCGTGGCGTTCTGGCTGGCCGGCCGCACCGGCTGGGCGCTGGGCCGGGTGGCCCACGCCTGAGCCCGCCCTGGGCACGCGGGGCGGATCCGCCCCGCGCGCACCCTCCCGACCCTTCCGGAGTGACCCCCATGAGCACCACCCCCGAACCCGTCGTCCTCGTCGAGAAGCATCCGCAGGGCTACGCGGTCGTCACCCTCAACCGCCCCGCGGCGATGAACGCGCTGTCGAAGCAGCTGCGCGCCACGCTGGCCGACACCATCGATGCGCTGGAGGCCGATCCCGACGTGCGCGTGCTGATCCTGACCGGCGCGGGCAAGGCGTTCACCGCCGGCCTGGACCTGAAGGAGCTGGGCGGCGCGGGCGGCGGCGCGGCGGGCCTGGGGTCGACCAACGACGCGGTGCGCACGCAGGATCCCGTGCAGTCGCTCGCCCGCTTCAGCGGCCCGGTGATCGGCGCGATCAATGGCGTGGCGATCACTGGCGGTTTCGAGCTGGCGCTGGCCTGCGACGTGCTGCTCGCGTCGACGCAGGCGCGCTTCGCGGACACGCACGCGCGCGTGGGCGTGATGCCGGGCTGGGGCCTGTCGCAGAAGCTCAGCCGCATGGTGGGCATTCACCGCGCCAAGGAGCTGTCGCTGACCGGCAACTTCCTGTCGGCCGAGCAGGCGCTGCAATGGGGGCTGGTCAACCGGGTCGTGCCGCCCGAGGAGCTGATGCCGCAGGCGCGCGCGCTGGCCCTCGACATGCTCTCGGTGATCCCTGCCATGCTGGTGTCGTACAAGAAGGTGATCGACGACGGCTACGCGCTGGCGTTCGGCGACGGGATCGCGCTCGAGCGGGAGCGCGCGCGCGCCGCCAACGGTTCGGTGAGCGCCGAGGAGATCGAGCGCCGCCGGGAGGCGGTGCGGGCGCGCGCGCACGATCAGGCGAAGAAGTGACTTCCCTTCGACACACCAGGGAGACCGGCATGGGACGACTCGAAGGCAAGGTGGCGGTGATCACCGGCGGGGCGAGCGGCATCGGCGAGGCCAGCGTGCGCCGCTTCGTCGCCGAAGGCTGCAAGGTCGTGATCGCCGACCTCCAGGAGGCGCGCGGCGAACGGCTGGCCGGCGCGCTGGGGGCGTCGGCCGCATTCGTGCGCACCGACGTCACGCGCGAGGACGACGTGGCGGGCGCGATCGCGCTGGCGCAGTCGCGCTTCGGGCGGCTCGACTGTCTGTTCAACAACGCCGGATATGGCGGCGTGAACGGTCCGATCGCGTCGATTCCCGCGCAGGGGTTCGACGACACGATGGCCGTGCTGCTGCGCGGGGTCTTCCTGGGCATCAAGCATGCGGCGCCGGTGATGAAGCGCCAGGGGGCGGGGTCGATCGTCAGCACTGCCAGCGTCGCCGGGCTGCAGGCCGGGTACGCCGGC
>JAKOZZ010000257.1 GCA_029779755.1 Pseudomonadota bacterium | reverse complement strand
TCCACGACACCGGGACGAACTCGCCGTTCTTGTCGTACTTGCCGTCCTTCTTGCGCAGCAGCGGCGTCTTCAGGCGATCCGCGCCATACATGATCTTCGACAGGAAGTAGCCCTTGATGCAGTTCAGGCCGCGATTGACCGCAGAGTCGGGGTCGCCCTGCGTGGCGACGACACGCCCGTTCTGCACGCCGACCAGCACCGCGCAGCCGGTGCCGCAGAAGCGGCACACGCCCTTGTCCCACTTGATGTCGCCGCTGGCGGCCGCGCCCGCCGCGGGCGCGCCGTCGGCCTTGGGCGCCGCGACCGCGTGGATCGGGATCAGCACCTGCGCACCGGCGGCGCCGGCGGCCGCAGCCACCGCGTTGGAACGAATGAAGTCTCGACGGTTCATGCTCATGACCGGTCCTCCGGAAGCTCGGGTTGCTCGTCGCTGTATTCGTAGGTGAGGGTCGTGCTCAGCACGCCGGGCAGCGCGTGCACGGCCGAGATCGACGGCATCACGTCCTGACCGTCGACGTCCTCGATGGTGACCACCATGCGGCAGTCGGACGGCATCGGATGGACCTGGACACCCGGGATGCCGGGCAGCTCATGCGCGAGGGCCGTCAGCCGCTCGGGGCGGACGGACAGCAGCAGACTCACCATTCTCATGTCGCACGCTCGACCGGGGGCGTTGTGTGGTCGGTGCCGGCACCGCCGGGGCCCCTCGGTGATTCCTGTTGTAAGTGGAAGTTCGCGTGAACCTTATCGATCGATGGCGGAGTGTGCCTTGACGAAAATCAAGACGAAGATGTGGCAACGCAGCAACCGCGCACGGTGCGCAGCGCTGCGTCGGCGTGGGAACCGTGGCGGGATGCGGGATTCGGCGCGCATCCGCGTGGTGTGCATGCGCAACGCACCGCCTGGCGCGCGGCGGCGGGTGTGCTGCGCGCCAGGCGGTGCGTGCGGCGGAAAAGCCACACCCCGCGCAGGGTTCCCGCGCGGGGTGCGGTGGGTCGGGTGTGTTCAGTCCTTGAGGAGCGACAGCCCCATGCGCTGCAGGATGCCGTCGAACTGGTCGGGGCCGGTGAATTCGATCACCAGCTGACCCTTGCCCCGGGCCGACTGCTTCAGGGTGACGGTGGTGCCGAGCAGGTCGCACAGCTGCTCCTGCACGCGGGCGATGTCGCCGTCCTGGGTGCGGCGCGGTGCGCGCGTGGCCGCGGTCGTCGCCTGCTCGAGGTGACGCGCCACGAGCTTCTCGGCCTCGCGCACCGACAGCCGCTTCTGGACGATCTGGTGCGCCAGCATGATCTGGCTGGCACGGTCGACGGCCAGCAGCGCGCGCGCGTGGCCCATGTCGAGATCGGACGCGAGCAGCATGGTCTGCACCGGTTCGGCGAGGTTCAGCAGGCGCAGCAGGTTCGAGGTGGCACTGCGCGAGCGGCCGATCGCGCCGGCGGCCTGCTCGTGCGAGTAGTGGAACTCGTCGATCAGGCGCTTGACCGCCTGCGCTTCCTCGAGCGGATTCAGGTCCTCGCGCTGGATGTTCTCGATCAGCGCCAGCGCCAGCGCCTGCTCGTCGGGCACCTCGCGCACGATCACCGGCACCTCGGACAGCCCGGCGAGCTGCGCCGCGCGGAACCGCCGCTCGCCCGCGATGATCTCGTAGCGCTGTGTGCCGCCCGCCGCCGCTGCACCGCCTGCGGCGGCGGCTCCGGCGGCTCCAGGCGACGATGCCGCATCGTCACCGATCGGGCGCACGAGGATCGGCTGCATCAGCCCGTGCTGCCGGATCGACGCCGCCAGCTCCTGCAGCGCGGACTCGTCCATGCGCGTGCGCGGCTGGTAGCGTCCCGCCTGCAGGCGGCCGACCGGCAGCGCGGTGACGGGACCGCGGGGCTCGGTGCCCGCGGTGCGCGGCGGTTCGTCTCCGCCCAGCAAGGCCTCGAGGCCTCTGCCCAGGCCCTTGGCTTTCGGCTTGATCATGTGGGGTGTGTCTCCCTGCGCACTGGGTTGGGAACGGGGCGCTCGACGGTGGGACCGTCTGCCGGCCCCGTGCCCGGCAGACGGCGGCGGTCCGCCCCGCGTCAGGGCAGATGCGACAGCCGCTCGATCAGTTCCTCGCCGAACTGGATGTAGGCCTTCGCGCCCTTCGACGTCGGGTCGAACACCACACCCGGCTGCCCGTAGCTGGGGGCCTCGGCCAGGCGCACGTTGCGCGGCACGATCGTCTTGAACACCTTGTCGCCGAAGTGCTGCTCGAGCTGCGCCGACACCTGCTGGGCGAGCGTCATGCGCGGATCGAACATCACGCGCAGCAGACCGATCAGCGTGAGGTCGGTGTTGAAGTTGGCGTGGATCTTCTTGATCGTGTTGACCAGGTCCGACAGGCCCTCCAGCGCGTAGTACTCGCACTGCATCGGAATGATCACGCCGTGTGCCGCGCAGAAGCCGTTGAGCGTGAGCAGCGACAGCGAGGGCGGGCAGTCGATGAGCACGAAGTCGTACTGGTCGTCGACCGCCGCGAGCGCGCTCTTCAGGCGCGTCTCGCGCTCGTCGAAGTCGACGAGCTCGACCTCGGCGCCCGCGAGCTCGCGGTTGGCCGGCAGCACGCGGTAGCCGCCCGATTCGGACACGCGGGACGCCTCGGCGACGTCGCACATCCCGATCAGCACGTGGTAGACGGTGCGCTGCAGCGTGCGCTTGTCGATGCCGCTGCCCATGGTGGCGTTGCCCTGCGGATCGAGATCTACCAGCAGCGTGCGCTTGCCCAGGCGCGCGAGTGCCGCGGCGAGATTGACCGTGGTGGTGGTCTTTCCGACACCACCCTTCTGGTTTGCGACGACGAAGATGCGTGCCATTACGGGGTGGATGCGGGGGATCGGGAATCGTCGCTCGGGGCCAGCAGCAGCAGGTGCCGTTGCGCGTCGAGCCGGGGGACCGCAAGTGTAATCGCTGACAGCATGCGCACGTCGGCCGGAAGCATCGCCAGTTCGTCCAGGGGCATCACGCCTTTCATCGCCGCCCACACGCCCTCGGGCGCAAGCAGGTGGCGGGTGAGCGCGACGAACTGCGCGAGCGACGAGAAGGCACGCGACACGACCACGCACGCCGCCGGCAGGTCGCGCGGCACCTGCAGTTCCTCGACACGTGCGTGATGGGCGCAGAGGTTGGGCAGACCGAGTTCGGCGCGCACCTGGGTGACGAAGGCCGCCTTCTTGCCCACCGTGTCGACACAGTGCACGGTGACCTGCGGCGCGCAGACGGCCAGCACGACACCGGGCAGCCCGCCGCCCGAACCGACGTCGACGACCGTGCCGCCGGCCACCAGGTACGGCTGCAGGGCCGGCACCACGGCCAGACAGTCGAAGAGATGCTGCACCAGCATCGCCTGCGGGTCCCGGATCGCGGTCAGGTTGTAGACCGCGTTCCACTTGCGCAGCAGGGCCAGGTAGCCGAGCAGTCGCGCCTGGGCCGTGTCGTCCAGCGCCAGCGACAGGTCCGCGGCGGCGGCGCGCAGCGCGTCGCGGTCCTGCCCTGGGTCGGCGGCCGGGTGCGGCGTCGCGCGCCGCATGCGGCCCGTCATTCCGGCCGCCAGGGACCGGCCGGCGGGCGCGTCGTCCGGACCGCGACGGGCGTGGGTGCGCAGCGCGTCATTCAGGCCGCCCGCGTCTCGAGAAGCCGCTTCTTCAGGTAGACGAGCAACAGCGAGATCGCCGCCGGCGTGACGCCCGAGATCCGTGACGCCATGCCGACGGTCTCGGGACGCGCCGCGACGAGCCGCCCGCGCACCTCGTTCGACAGACCGCGCACCCGCGTGTAGTCGAAATCGGGCGGAATCGCGAGGTTCTCGTTGTGCTCGTGGCGCGCGACCTCGGCCTGCTGACGCGCGATGTAGCCGGCGTACTTGCTCTGGATCTCGATCTGCTCGATCGCCTGCGACACGCGCAGCGGATCGAGGCCGAGCTCGGGGGCGCGCTGGTGCAGGCCGGGCTCGGCCAGCGTGACCAGCGCGTCGTAGCGCACCTCGGGTCGTCGCAGCAGGTCGGCCAGCGTGTAGTCGCGGTCGATCGGCTGGCCGATCACCTCGGTCGCCCGCTCGGGCGACAGGTTCGCCGGCGACACCGACACCGAGCGCAGACGCTGCAGTTCCTGCTCGATGGCGTCGCGCTTGCGGCAGAACGCGTCCCAGCGTACGTCGCCCACGCAGCCGAGCGAACGGCCGATCTGCGTCAGGCGCAGGTCGGCGTTGTCCTCCCGCAGGCTCAGCCGATACTCGGCCCGGCTCGTGAACATGCGGTACGGCTCGGTCACGCCGCGCGTGATCAGGTCGTCCACCAGCACCCCCAGGTAGGCCTCGTCGCGACGCGGACACCAGGCGTCCCGCCCCTGCACCTGCAGCGCGGCGTTGATGCCGGCCAGCAGGCCCTGGGCTGCCGCCTCCTCGTAGCCGGTCGTGCCGTTGATCTGCCCGGCGAAGAACAGACCGCCGATCGCGCGGGTCTCCAGCGAGCGCTTCAGCCCGCGGGGGTCGAAGAAGTCGTACTCGATCGCATAGCCGGGGCGGGTGAGATGCGCGTGCTCGAGGCCGGGAATCGACCGCACGAGCGCCAGCTGGACGTCGAACGGCAGGCTGGTCGAGATGCCGTTGGGATAGAACTCATGGGTGTCCAGCCCTTCCGGCTCGAGGAACACCTGGTGCGCATCCTTGTCGGCGAACCGGTGGATCTTGTCCTCGACCGATGGACAGTAGCGAGGACCCACTCCCTCGATCACGCCCGTGTACATTGGGCTTCGGTCGAGACCCCCGCGGATGATGTCGTGCGTTCGGGGATTCGTGTGGGTGATCCAGCACGGCAGCTGACGCGGATGCGTGGCCGGATCACCCAGGAACGAGAACACCGGAACGGGGTCGAGATCGCCGGGCTGTTCCTCGCACTTGGAGAAATCGATGGTGCGGCCGTCGATGCGCGGCGGCGTCCCGGTCTTCAGGCGTCCCTGTGGCAGGTTCAGTTCGCGCAGCCGCCGGGCCAGCGACACCGACGACGGGTCGCTCGCACGCCCGCCCGAATAGTTGGACAGCCCGACGTGGACGAGGCCATTCAGGAAGGTGCCGGCCGTCAGGACGACCGCGCGGCCGGTGAACCGGATGCCCAGTTGCGTGACCGCGCCCGTCACCCGGTCGCCCTCGACGATCAGGTCGTCCACCGCCTGCTGGAAGATCGACAGGTTGGGCTGATTCTCGAGGCGGCGGCGGATCGCCTGGCGATACAGCACACGGTCGGCCTGCGCCCGGGTCGCACGCACCGCCGGGCCCTTGCTGGAGTTGAGGATGCGGAACTGGATGCCCGCTTCGTCGGTGGCCTCGGCCATCGCGCCGCCCAGCGCGTCGATCTCCTTGACCAGATGGCCCTTGCCGATGCCGCCGATGGACGGATTGCACGACATCTGCCCCAGGGTCTCGACGCTGTGGGTCAGCAACAAGGTCCGCGCGCCCATCCGCGCGGCAGCGTGCGCTGCCTCGGTCCCGGCGTGGCCGCCACCGACCACGATCACATCGAACACGTCTGGATAGTTCATGCTTGCACCACTCGATTCCAACGCTGGAGGATCTCGGATCTCGGATCGCGCCTCGAACCGATCCGGACACAGCGTTGCAGGCTTCGGACGCTGTTGCACCCATGCGCGGCGTGATGCCGGCGACGCCGAAGGATCGCGGATTATAGGTGCGATCGTCGTGCGATAGAAGCCGGCGCCGTACACTGGGTGGCGCGCCCGCGTGTGTGGCCGTCGGTGTGTACCGCGCGCTGCATCACGCGGATCGCCTTCGATGTTTCACGTGGAACACACCCTGATCAATGAGCCCCGCCGAACTTCTACTGGCCCACTACCCCTGCCTTCGCGCGATTCCGCCCGAAGCCTTCGAACGCGACTGCGCGACGCTTTCCGTGATCGACGCGCCGGAGCGTACCCCGCTGTTCAGCGAGAACGAACCCTGCCGGGGCTTCCCGTTCGTCGTGAGCGGGCAGGTGCGCGTTGCCCGCGGCTCCGTCCGCGGTCGCGAAGTGGAGTTGTATCGCGTACACGCCGGCGAGATCTGCGTGGTCTCCACCGCCTGCCTGCTGGGCTCGACCGCCATGACCGCGCATGGCACCACGGCGGAAACCACCCGGCTGATCGTCGTCGGACGTGACCTGCTGGTGCGCTGGACCGCCCATGAGCCGGTCCGCATGTTCCTGCTGAGCGTGATGGCCGACCGCATGGCCGAACTGATGGAACTGGTGGAGGCCGTCGCCTTCCACCGTGTGGATCAGCGGCTGGCCCATGCGCTGCTCGGGCGAGGTCGGATCATTCACGCCACCCATCAGCAATTGGCCGACGAAGTCGGTACGGCGCGGGAGATGGTTTCCCGCCTGCTCAAGCGCTTTGCCGACCAGGGGATGCTGCGCCTGGGGCGCGAGCAGATCGAGATCGTCGACGCCGCGTCCTTGCGCGCGGCGGCGTCGGACCCCGAGTAAGGCGCCTGTGCGCGTTGCGTCGACCGCCTGCGAGGTCCGCTAGCGCTCCACACCCCAGGTCACAATGACCGGGTGCGGCCGCTGCTTGCACGCCCTGCGTCCACGCTCTGTAACCAGGGTCACAGATCCCGTTCGGGGTTTCGTCTTCAATGGAGGCTCTTCACAGCCAGAATTTCTTCAGAGGAGCTCCACATGAAAGCGAATGTCGGCGGAATCGACCGCATCCTGAGAATTGTCGTCGGCCTGGCGCTGATCGCTCTGGCCGCGACCGGCACCGTCGGAGCCTGGGGATGGATCGGCGTGGTCCCGGTGCTGACCGGCGTCTTCCGCTTCTGTCCGTTCTATCCTCTGCTGGGCATGAACACCTGTCCGCTCGAGCAGCGCAAGGGCGCCTGACGGCGCGCCCTCCCCTGCGTGGGCCGGCACCGCGTTGCGGCGCCGGGATCTCTCAGTCGACCAGCAGCGCGCGGACCCGCTCCGCGATCGCCAGCGATGAGGTCAGGCCGGGCGACTCGATGCCGAACAGGTTGACGAGGCCCGCCACCCCATGGGTCTGCGGGCCCGAGAAGACGAAATCGGCCGCGGCCTGCCCGGGGCCGACGACCTTGGGACGGATGCCCGCATAGCCCGGCTGCAGGGCGCCATCCGGGAGTCCTGGCCAGTAGCGGCGGATCTCCTCGTAGAACCCGTCCGCACGGCGCGGGTTCACTTCGTACTCCGGGCGCTCCACCCACTCCACGTCCGGCCCGAACTTGCCCTGACCGGCAAGATCGAGGGTCAGGTGCACGCCCAGCCCAGCCTCGTTGGGGATCGGGTAGATCAGCTGACTGAAGGGGCACCGTCCACTCAGGGTGAAGTAGTTCCCCTTCGCATACCAGGCCTTGGGCACATGCTCCGCCGCCAGCCCCTCGATCCGGCGCGCAAGATCGGGCGCATCGAGCCCCGCGCTGTTGATCAGCTGGCGACAGGCCAGCTCGGTGGTTGCACCCTCCGGACCGATCTCGAGATGAAACCCACCGGTCACCACCCGCGCCCGGCGCAGCGGGCTCAGCTTGGCGAGCATGGCGCCTGCGTCCTCCGCGTCGCCCAGGTAGGCCAGCATCAGGCCGTGGCTGTCGATGATGCCGGTCGACGGCGAACGCATCGCCGCCACGCACTGCAGTGCGGGTTCCATCGCGCGCGCCGCCTCGGCATCCACCAGGTGCAAATCATGCACACCGGCCGCGATGGCGCGTTTGCGGATCTTTTCAAGCGCAGGGATCTGAGTGTCGTCCGCTGCGACGATCAGTTTGCCGCAGCGGCGATGACGGACGCCGTGCTCCTCGCAATAGCGGTACAGGAGTTCGCGGCCGGCGACACACAGCTCGGCCTTCAGGGAGCCCTCCTCGTAGTAGATCCCGGCGTGGATGACTTCGCTGTTCCGCGCGCTGGTTCCACTGCCGAAATGCGCTTCGGATTCGAGGATGACCACTTCGTGCCCGGCACGTGCCAGTGCGCGCGCGATCGCAAGTCCAACGACTCCTGCCCCGACAACAACCGTATCGACCCGATCCATGTCTTCTTCCGATTCATGTGTCCGGCACGTGCTGCTGCGTGCCGCGTCCTGTACGACATCCTAGCCGTGTCGGGCTGGCCCGTTACGCGCTTGGATGCGCGTCTTCGCCACGCCTGGCGGTCGTGGGGCGGGCCGTCCTCCGCGCTCCGGTCTTGTTTCACGTGGAACATGCTTCCTCGGTCGCCTCGAGTGTGTTCTTTGCGGTTCACACCAGGGTGCCACGCGGAAGCTGTTTCACGTGAAACACGCGATCGTGTCCAACCCAGGGCTGTTTCACGTGGAACACGCGCGCGCGCTGGCTCAGACCTGTTTCATGTAAACCGCGACACCCCCGGCGGCCTCTTGCCCACCTCGGCCGATGGTCGCGCCTCGGGCATCACCCCTTGCGATCCGCCAGGATCATCTCCGCCGCACGCTCCGCAATCATCAGCGTCGGCGAGTTGGTATTGCCAGACGTGATGGTCGGCATCACCGACGCATCCCCGATACGCAACCCTGCAACGCCATGACACTGCAGCCGTGCGTCGACGACGGATCCGCGGTCCGACGCCGGCCCCATCCGACAGGTGCCCACCGGATGGAAGATCGTCGTCCCGATGTCACCGGCCGCTTGCGCAAGCTCTTCGTCGCTCTGCACCGACGAACCCGGCAGGTATTCCTGGGGTGAGAACGGTTTGAGCGCATCCCCACTGACGATTCGCCGTGTGAGCCGGATCGAATCCGCCGCCACCCGTCGATCCTCTTCCGCCGTCAGGTAATTGGGCCGGATCGCCGGCGCCGCGGTCGGATCAGAGGACTGCAGATGCACGGAGCCGCGCGACGCGGGCCGAAGGTTGCACACCGACGCGGTGAACGCAGGGAACGCGTGCAAGGGTTCGCCGAATCGATCGAGCGACAGGGGCTGCACGTGATACTCGACGTTGGCCGTCGCCTGCCCCGGATCGGATCGCGCAAACACCCCCAGCTGGCTGGGCGACATGGTCATCGGGCCGCGTTTGAACAGCGCGTAGTCGAGTCCCATGCGCAGCTTGCCAAACAGGCTGTTGGCCTGCTGGTTCAAGGTGACGACGTTGCGCACCTTGTAGATCGTGCGCAACTGCAGATGATCCTGCAGATTCTCACCCACCCCGGGCAGTGCGACCCGCGGCCGGATCCCGGCCGCCTGCAACACCGAAGGCGCACCGATGCCGGACAGCTCCAGCAGGTGCGGCGTGCCCACCGCCCCCGCGGCCATCACCACCTCATGCGTGGCCTGCGCCGTGCGCAGATCCGCCGAGCCTGCACGCCGGTACTCGACGCCCGTGACGCGCCGGCCGTCTTCCGTCAACGTCAGCCGGTGCACGTGCGCGCTGCTGATCACCGTCAGATTGGCGCGCTGGCGCACCGGATGCAGGAACGCCTTGGATGCGTTCCAGCGCACGCCGCGCTTCTGGTTCACCTCGAAATAACCGCAGCCGAAGTTGTCGCCGCGGTTGAAATCGCTGCTCGGCGGAATGCCCGCCTGCGCCGCCGCCTGCTGGAACGCGTCGAGCAGATCCCAGCGGATGCGCGGCCGCTCGACCCGCCATTCGCCCCCATGGCCGTGCAGGGGGTCCGAGCCGCCGCCGTCCAGCCCGTGGTAATCCTCATGACGCAGGAAGTACGGCAACACCTCGTCCCACGACCAGCCCGGGTTGCCAAGGGCGGCCCATTCGTCGTAATCCCGACGCTGGCCCCGCATGTAGATCATCCCGTTGATCGACGAGCAACCGCCCAGCACCTTGCCCCGCGGGTACTTGATCGAGCGGCCGTTGAGCCCGGGCTCGGCATCGGTGGAAAACAGCCAGTCGGTCCGGGGGTTGCCGATGCAGTACAGGTAGCCGACCGGAATGTGGATCCACACGTAGTCGTCCTGCCCGCCCGCCTCGAGCAGGAGGACGCGGTTGGACGGATCCGCGGACAGCCGGTTCGCCAGCAGGCAGCCGGCGGTGCCGGCTCCCACCACAACGTAGTCGTAACGCTCCATGGGCTCCTCGCCATCGACCCCGCTCAGGGATGCCTGCAGATGGGTCGCTTGATGATGGGATGCGTACAGACGCGACGCATCGGGATCCTCGACCGGGTCGACGTGCGCCGCACGGCCACCGACCGGCCGAGCCTGTCGACGACGCGACCAAACCCGTCGACGACGCGGCCAAGCCTGCTCGCGACCCGGCCCGGTCCGTTCACAGACCCGCCAGGCACAGGTACTTGAGCTCGAGGTACTCGTCGATCCCGTACTTCGAGCCTTCGCGGCCCAGTCCCGACTGCTTCACGCCACCGAATGGTGCGACCTCGGTCGACAGGTTGCCGCTGTTCACGCAGACCATGCCCGATTCCAGCGCCTCGGCCACGCGGAAGATGCGCCCGATGTCGCGCGAATAGAAGTACGACGCCAGGCCGAATTCGCTGTCGTTGGCCATCTCCAGCACTTCTTCGTCGGTGTGGAAGCGGAACAGCGGCGCCACCGGCCCGAAGGTCTCCTCCTTCGACACCCGCATGGGCCGGGTCACGCCCGTCAGCACCGTCGGCTCGAAGAACAGCCCGCCGAGCGCATGGCGCCGGCCGCCGACCTTCACGGTCGCGCCCTTCGCGACGGCATCCGCGATGTGCGCCTCCACCTTCGCGAGTGCCGCCTCCTCGATCAGCGGTCCGATCACCACGCCCGCCTCGACGCCTGCACCCACCTTGAACTGCGCCACCTTGGCGGCGAACTTCTCGGCGAAGGCGTCGTAGACGCCGTCCTGCACATAGATGCGGTTCGCGCACACGCAGGTCTGACCGGCGTTGCGGTACTTCGAGGCGATCGCACCCTCGACCGCGGCGTCGATGTCGGCGTCGTCGAACACGATGAACGGCGCGTTGCCTCCGAGCTCGAGCGACAGCTTCTTGACCGTGTCGGCGCTCTGGCGCAGCAGGATGCGGCCGACCTCGGTGGAGCCGGTGAACGACACCTTGCGCACGATCGGGTTCGTGCACATCTCCAGCCCGATCTCCGGCGCACGCCCGGCATCGCCGACGACGACGTTGAACACGCCGGGCGGGAATCCGGCCCGCTGCGCCAGGTGCGCCAGCGCCAGCGCCGACAGCGGCGTCGCCTCGGCCGGCTTGGCCACGACCGTGCAGCCGGCCGCGAGTGCCGGCGCCACCTTGCGCGTGATCATGGCGATCGGGAAGTTCCACGGCGTGATCGCCGCGCACACGCCGATCGGCTGCTTCATCACGATCACGCGGCGGTCGGGCATCCAGCTCGGAATGACGTCACCGTAGGTGCGCTTGCCTTCCTCGGCGAACCACTCGATGAACGAGGCGCCGTACACCACCTCGCCGCGGGCTTCGGCCAGGGGCTTGCCCTGCTCGCTGGTCATCAGCAAGGCCAGGTCGTCCGCATGGGCGAGGATCAGGTCGTACCAGGCGCGCAGCACGGCCGCCCGTTCCTTCCCGGTCTTCGCGCGCCATCCGGGCAACGCGCGGTGCGCCGCGTCGATCGCCCGGCGCGTCTCGGGCGCCCCCATGTCGGCCACCTGCACCAGCGTGGCGCCGGTGGCCGGGTTCGTCACCGGGAACATCCGACCGCTGTCGGCCGCGGCCCACTGGCCGTCGATGAACCCCTGGTTGCGCAGCAGCGCCATGTCCTTCAGTTGCAGCGTCATCGCCCTCTCCTTCGTTCGTGATGCGCGCGGAATCCGGTCGGCGCGCCTCAGGACACCATCTTCAGACCCAGCACCCCCGCCACGATCAGGCCGACACATCCCAGGCGCAGCAGGGTCGCGGGCTCGCCCAGCAGCACGATGCCGAGGAGGGCCGTGCCGGCCGCGCCGATGCCGGTCCAGACGGCGTATGCGGTGCCGGCGGGCAGCACCTTCATCGCCGCAGCGAGGAACCAGAAGCTCAGGGCCGCGCCGATCACCACCACCACCGACGGCACCCAGCGGGTGAACCCGTCGCTGTACTTGAGACCGAGCGCCCAGACGATCTCCAGGAGCCCGGCCACGAGAAGCAGGCCCCAGGCCTGCCCCGTCGTCGTTGCCGCGATCACGACCGGCTCACTTCATCGTCGGCATCACGAACTCGGCACCGGCGCGGATGCCGGTCGGCCAGCGCTGCGTGACCGCCTTGTAGCGCGTGTAGAAGCGCACCCCCTCCGGACCGTGCATGTGGTGGTCGCCGTACAGCGACGCCTTCCAGCCGCCGAAGGAGTGGAACGCCATCGGCACCGGGATCGGCACGTTGATGCCGACCATGCCGATCTGCACGCGGGTGGCGAACTCGCGCGCGGCATCGCCATCGCGGGTGAAGATGGCCGTGCCGTTGCCGAACTCGTGGCTGTTGATCAGGAACAGCGCCTCTTCGAAGTCGCGCGCGCGCACGACGGACAGCACCGGGCCGAAGATCTCCTCGTTGTAGATGCGCATGCCCGGCTTCACCTCGTCGAACAGGCATCCCCCCAGGAAGAAGCCCTGCTCGCGACCCGGCACCTTCAGGCCGCGGCCGTCGACCACCAGCTTCGCGCCCTCGGCCACGCCGGTGTCGACGTAGCCCTTGACCTTCTCGTAGTGCGTCTTCGTGACCAGCGGACCCATCTCGGCCGTCGGATCCATGCCGTCGGCCACCTTGATGCGCGGCACCCGCTCGGCGAGGCGCGCGATCAGCGCGTCGGCCACGCCGCCGACGGCCACCGCCACCGACACCGCCATGCACCGCTCGCCGGCCGAGCCGTACGCCGCGCCGATCAGCGCATCGACCGCCTGGTCGAGATCGGCGTCGGGCATCACCACCATGTGGTTCTTGGCCCCGCCCAGCGCCTGCACGCGCTTGCCCGCCGCCCCGGCGGTGTCGTGGATGTAGCGTGCGATGGGGGTGGACCCCACGAAACTCACCGCCGACACCTGCGGATGCGCGAGCAGTGCGTCCACCGCCACCTTGTCGCCCTGCACGACGGTGAACACGCCATCGGGCAGCCCCGCCTCCTTGAGCAGCCGCGCGATCAGCAGCGACGCCGACGGGTCGCGCTCGGAGGGCTTCAGCACGAAGCTGTTGCCGCAGGCGAGGGCCATCGGGAACATCCACATCGGCACCATGGCCGGGAAGTTGAACGGCGTGATGCCGACGCACACGCCGAGCGGCTGGCGGATCGAGTACATGTCGATGCCGGTGCCCACCTGCTCGCTGTACTCGCCCTTGAGCAGCTGCGGAATGCCGCAGGCGAACTCGACCACCTCGAGGCCGCGCGTGACCTCGCCCATCGCGTCGGACAGCACCTTCCCGTGCTCGGTGGTGATCAGCGACGCGAGCAGCTCGGCATTGGCCTCGACCAGCTCCTTGAACTTGAACATAACGCGCGCGCGGCGCAGCGGCGGCGTGGCCGCCCAGCCGGGAAACGCCGCGGCTGCCGACCGCACGGCGGCATCCACCTCGGCCGGCGACGCGTAGCCCACGCGGCGGGCCACCTGGCCGGTGGCGGGGTTGAAGACGTCACCGAAGCGGCTGCCGGCCGCCGGCGCGCGCAGCGCACCGTCCACCCAGTGACCGACCTCCTGCATGAGCTGGGCGGCCAGCGCGTTGTCGGAACTTCCCATTGCACTCTCCTGTGTCGCGACGAAGGCCCGACCGCGCAGCCGGCACGCCAGAGCACCGGTTCGGCGGGAGCGGGATCGGGGAAGTGTTCAACCTATTGAACACTCATTCATTCTCTGGAACAATCGCGATGTTAATGAAGCCCCCGTCCATGTCAACCCGCACCGACACCGAACCCCGGCTGGTCCCCGCCGTCGAGCGCGCGGTGCGGCTGCTCGACGCCCTCGCGGTGACGCGCCAGCCGCAGTCGCTGGCCGACCTGGCCCGCATGCTGGCGCTGCCCAAGAGCAGCGTGCACGGCCTGCTCGGCACGCTCGCCGCGCTGGGCCTGGTGCGTCGCGACGACGACGGCGCGTTCGCGCTCGGCACCAAGCCGCTGCAGTGGGCGGGCGCCTTCGGCGCGCAGTCCGACGTGCTGCGGGCCTTCGAGCAGCAGGCCGACCGCGTGCCGGCGCTGCAGACCGAGACGGTCATGCTCGCGGTGCTCGACGGCGCCGACGTGACCTACCTCGGCTGCCGCCAGGGCACGCGTCCGCTGGCGGTCAACTTCCGCGTGGGCGGACGCTTCCCCGCGACGTGCACGGCCTCGGGCAAGGCCATCCTGGCGACCCTGCCGGCCGAACGGGTGCGCACGCTGTTCGCCGGCCGAAGCCTGCAGCGGCTCACGCGCCACAGCGTCGGCGCCGTGACCGCGCTGCAGCGGCAGCTCGAGGAAGCTGCCGCGCTCGGCTACGCGGTGGACGACGAGGAGACGGCCGAGGGCATGCACTGCTTCGGCGCGCCGGTGTTCGCCGCCCATCGCAGCGAGGCGATCGCGGCCGTCGCGGTGAGCGTGATCAAGGCCGCCGTGCCGGCGCGCCGCCGTACGGAACTGATCTCGGCGATCCGCGCGTTCGCCGCCCGGCTGTCGGCGCAGCTCGGCGCCGATCCGGCCGCCTGACGCACTGCAACGCACGGCGGACACCCTGCGGCGCGCGCCTGACGATCTGCGGCGCACGCCTGGCGCCCTGCGATACACGCCCGACCGCTGCGATCACTCCTCGCGCAGCACGCGCAGGGTCCGATCCACGGACACCGGCGAATGCACGCGCAGGTAGTCGGCCAGCGCATCGACGTCCAGCGGTCCGCCGAGCCGGTCCCGGCCTTCCAGCAGCACGCCGAACCCGTCGCCACCGTCGGCCAGGAAGGCATTGACCGTGACCCGGTACTGCGCGGCCGGGTCGAGCGGCGCACCGTGCAGTTGGATGTCGGACACGCGCTCGCCTGCCGGCGCGGCCGGCCGGTACCGGTACGAGAATCCGGCCGACGGATTGAGGATGCGCGGCGACGCCGCATTCACACCGGTGAACTGCTGCTCGAGCAGCGCCTTGATCTGGGCCCCGCTCAGGCTCATCACCACCAGCGCATTGCCGAACGGCTGGGTGGCGAAGACCTGGCCGTAACTGACCGGACACGGCGGCGTCCCGATGCAGCGCAGATCGGTCCGCACGCCCCCCGGATTCGTGAATGCAACGACCGCACCGCCGAGCGCCGGCGCGCGCGTGGCCGCCAGGTGCGCGTCCGCCACCAGCCGCCCGGCTGCGCTGTCGCCGCCCCGGCGTCCCTCGCGGTCGAACGTCGCGAGAATCGATCCGACCGGCCGCCCAGCCCGCGTCTCGGCAGCGCGCACGTAGTGGTCGACGATCGCGGCCACCCGCCGGACGGTGTCGGCGACGGCCAAGGTGGATCCGCCCGAGACGCCTGATCCGGTCCCGCCTGATCCGGTCCCGCCTGATCCGGTCCCGCCTGATCCGGTCCCGCCTGATCCGCCGGCATCACCTGCCTGCCCCGCCCCACCTGCCGCGCCGGGCGCGGCCACCGCTGCCGACGCATCCGCACGCACCGGCACGTTGCGCGCCACGGTTCGGGACCGCACCACGTCACGCGTGGCCGGGTCGATCACCACGTCCAGCACCGACACGGCGCGCCCCTGCGCATAGGCCTGCACGATGCGCAGCCCGGGATTGCCGGGCGCATCCCGCACGCAGCTGTACCCCTGGTGCGTGTGCGCCGAGAACACCAGATCGACCGCCGAGCTCAGGCGATCGGCGATCTGGAACACACGTCCCCGCGCGCCGGGACACGCCGGATCGTTCCAGTCGCCCGCGACCGCGCCCCCCTCGTGGATCACCACCGCGATCGCCTCGACGCCCTGCGCGCGCACCTCGTCGACGTAGCGGTTGACGGTGGTCGCCTCGTCCAGGAACCGCACGCCGGCAACACCCGAGGGCGACACGATCGTCGGCGTCGTGCGCGTCACCACCCCGATGAACGCGATGCGCTGCCCGCCGAACGTGCGGATCAGATACGGGGGAAACAGCGTGCCGCCCCCTTCGAGCTCCACGTTGGCGGCCAGAAACGGGAAGCGAGCACCCACATACCGACCATCCTTCCCCTCGCAGGACGAAAACGCTGAACCGCTCCCCGGCGCGTCCCCGCCGCGCGACGCGGCCTGGGTGTGACACCCGCCGGACACCATCCGGCGCAGCTCCGCCACCCCTTTGTCGAACTCGTGGTTGCCGACCACGTTCAATCCGAGCCCGACCGCATTCATCACCTCGATCGTCGGCTCGTCGCGATACAGCGCGGAGCTCAGCGGCGACGCCCCGATCAGGTCGCCCGACGACAGGATCATCGCGTGGGGCCGTTCGGCCGCCAGCGACGCCAGCGTCGCAGCGAGATTCACCGCCCCGCCCACCGGATGGCTGCGCAGGGCGCCCGTCGGCTCGCGCAGCCGCAGGGTGAGCCCGGACGACTCGAGCTGACCATGGAAATCGTTGAACGCGAGCAAGCGCACACGCACGCCCGAACCCGCATCCTGGGGAACTTCCTTGGGCCCCGTCAGCCCGCACCCGGCCAGTGCGACCACGGTGCTCAGCACCCCGGCCCGCCACCATGCGCCCGCGCGGCCGCACCGGCTAGCCCGTCTCACGCCGTACGTCGAACGGTCCATCGGTTCACCCCGCGAGCGGCGCACGCCAGCCGGTGAACCCGATCTCGTCCTGATAGACGCTGCCGATCGCGAACAGCATCGGCTCGGAGAACATCGGACCGATCAGCTGCAGCCCCACCGGCAGACCGGCGGCGAACCCCGCAGGCAGGGCCAGGGCCGGCAAGCCCAGGTAGTTGATCGGCCGCGTCCACTGTGCGAACGATGCCAGCATCTCCGCCATGCCCGGCCCGCCGCCCACGTCGGTTTCCGCCCGCGTGGGCACGGGAAAGCTCAGCACGGGCGCGTGCAGCACATCGCAGTGAGCAAACACTTCGTCGCGCATCCGCTCCAGAAAGGGGCTCCGGGCGCGCAGCGCCTCGATGTACCGGACCGCGGGAATCTCCAGCCCGGCACGCAGACGCGCCAGCACCTGCGGCGCGTAGTCCTGCGGACGCTGCTCGATCCAGTGCCGATGCAGCGCGGCCGGCTCGGCCTGGAGCACCACCGTGGCCAGACGGTTGAGCGCTTCCGGGTCCGGCATCACCACGTCGACCAGCACCGCACCCCGCGCCCGCAGGGCGTCGAGACTCGCCTGCATGGCCGCCGCGACCTCCCCGCCGCAGGCGTCGTGACCGAAGTTCGCCGCCACCCCGACCCGCACCCCGGCGAGATCCCCCCGCCGCTGTACGACCGCGCCCTGCACGACCGGCCACTGCCGGGTCGGCGGATCCGCCGGGTCGTGACCGGCAATCACCTGGAACACCTCGGCGCAATCCTCGACCGTGCGCGCGAGCACCCCGATCGTGTCCAGCGACTGCGAGAGCGGCATCGCGCCCGCCCGGCTGACAGCGCCGAAGCTGGTCTTGATCCCGACCACCCCATTGCACGCGGCCGGCACCCGGACCGACGCCCCCGTGTCCGACCCCAGCGCCGCAAAATCGACGCATGCGGCCACGCTGGCGGCCGACCCGCTCGACGACCCGCCGGTCACGTGCACCGGGTTCCAGGGATTGCAGACATCCCCGAAATGCACGTTGTGCCCGGTGACCCCCAGCGCGAACTCCGACATGCCCAGCACGCCGAACTCGACCGCACCGGCCCGGTCCAGCGCCGCGAGCGCCGTCGAGGTCACCGTCTGCACCTGCTCGCCCAGGATGCGGGAGCCCCCGCTCGACGCCCGGCCCGCGCGGTAGAACATGTCCTTGTGCGCCATCGGGATGCCGTGCAGCGGCGGCAGTCCGCCGTCGGCCTCGCGCGCCGCCCGCCGCTCGTCGTCGAGACGCTGCGCCGCGTCCAGTGCGCGCGCCTCGTCGATGCGCAGGAACGCGTTGATGGTCGGCTGCACCCGACGCGCCGCGGCCACGACTGCGGCCGTCAGCGCCGCGCTCGTCACGTCGCCGCATGCCAAGGCCGCACGCGCCTGCGCGATCGACCCCCGAAGAAGATCCATTCCCACCTCCCTGAACACGATCCGAACGCCGGCACGCGAACTCGAGTCCCAACCGAGCTGAACCCAGCCCCTGCCGGTGCCGGTGCCGGTGCCGGTGCCGGTGCCGGTGCCGCGAACACTGCCTGCCCCGGCCCGTCCGGGCAAGCATATTCCTGCGAAAATCGACGCTCTGCCCACCTGGAGCGCGCCATGGCCGCCAACCCCGCCACGCTACCCCGTCTGCGCGTGAACGCAGACCGCCTGTGGAACAGCCTGATGCGCCTCGCCGCGATCGGCGCCACCGAGAAGGGCGGCGTGCGGCGACTGGCGCTCACCGATCTCGACCGCCAGGGGCGCGACCTCGTCACGGGCTGGCTGCGCGACGCGGGCTGCACGATCTCCGTCGACGCCATCGGCAACGTGTTCGCGCGGCGGCCCGGCCGCCGCGACGCGCCGCCGGTCGCCGTGGGCAGCCACATCGACACGCAGCCGTCGGGCGGCAAGTTCGACGGCAACTACGGCGTGCTGGCGGGGCTCGAGGTGCTGCGCACGCTCGACGACGCGGGCATCGTCACCGAACGTCCGCTGACGGTCGCGATCTGGACCAACGAGGAAGGCACCCGCTTCACTCCCGTGATGATGGGCTCGGGGGTCTACGCCGGCGCGTTCACCCTCGAGCACTGCCTCGGGCAGCGCGACCTCGACGGCGTCAGCGTGGGCGACGCGCTCGCCGCCATCGGCTACGACGGTCGCGCGACTGCGCCCGCCTTCGCCGCCTACTTCGAGCCGCACATCGAACAGGGGCCGGTGCTCGAGCGAGAGGGCATCGTCGTCGGTGCGGTCGAAGGCGCGCTCGGGCAGCGGTGGTTCGACGCCGTCGTCACCGGCCAGGACGCGCACGCCGGCCCCACCCCGATCGAGATGCGGCGCGACGCGCTGCTCGCCGCCGCCGAGCTGGTGCTGGAGGTGCGCCGCATCGCACAGGCGCATCCCGACTACGCGCGCGGCACCGTCGGCCAGATGCGCGTGTCGCCGAATTCGCGCAACGTGATCCCGGGCCGCGTCGATTTCACCGTCGACTTCCGCAACGCCCGCGCCGAGACGCTCGACGCGATGTGCGCCGACCTGCAGCGCAGCGCCGCCGACGTCGCACGGCGCCACGGCGTCGACGTCGCCCTCACCGAGGTCGTGCACTTCCCGCCCTGCGCCTTCGACCCGGTGCTGGTGGGCAGCATCGAACGCCTGGCCGCCGAACTCGGCCACAGCGTGCGGCGGCTGGCCAGCGGCGCCGGCCACGACGCCGTCTACGTCGCCCGCACCTGCCCCACGGCGATGATCTTCGTCCCCTGCGACGGCGGCATCAGCCACAACGAGATCGAGAACGCGCGCCCCGAACACCTTGCCGCCGGCGCCGACGTGCTGCTGCACGCGATGCTCGAAGCCGCACGATGAGCACCGCGCAGCGCGGCGCCCGCGCGCCGATCGCCATCACCATGGGCGACCCCTGCGGCATCGGCCCCGAGATCGTGCTCAAGGCCTTCGCCGCTGGCCTGCCCGCGCCGGCGCTGGTGGTCGGCGACCCCGGGCTGCTGCACCGCGAAGCCCAGCGCCTGCGGCTGCCGGTGCACATCCGTCCGGTGGCCACGCCGTCGGCGGCGCTGCCCCCGGGCGCCAGCCCGAACGCGGAGCCCCTGGGGGCGATCACCGAACTGGGCATCGACGTGCCCGTGATCGCGGCCGCCGCACTGCCCGCCGACCTCAGGCCCGGTGTCGTCGATGCGCGCGCCGGCGAAGCCGCGTGGCGCTGCATCACGCGGGCCGCCACCCTGGCGCTGCGGGGCGAGGTGCGCGCCGTGGTCACCGCGCCCATCTCCAAGGAGGCGATGCACCGCGCCGGCCATCATCACCCCGGCCACACCGAACTGCTGGCCGAACTGGCCGGCAACGTGCCGGTGCGCATGATGCTGGCCAACACCGAGCTGCGCACGGTGCTCGTCACCATCCACATGGCCCTGCGCGACGCGCTGGCGGCCCTGTCGGTCCCGCTGGTGCTCGAGACGATCCGCATCACCGACGACGCCCTGCGCCGCGCCGGCATCGCAACGCCGCGCATCGCGGTCGCCGGTGTCAATCCGCACGCGGGGGAAGGCGGACTGTTCGGGCGCGAGGAGATCGACATCGTGGCACCCGCGATCGCCCAGGCGCGCGCCCTCGACATCGACGCCAGCGGACCGCACCCGCCGGACACCGTGTTCATGCGCGCCCGCGGCATGCGGCATTTCGATGTCGTCGTCGCCATGTACCACGACCAGGGCCTGATCCCGGTCAAGTACCTCGGCGTCGACGAAGGCGTGAACATCACCATCGGCCTGCCGTTCGTCCGCACCAGCCCCGACCACGGCACGGCGTTCGACATCGCCGGCACCGCCGGTCCGCACGGCCTCGGCGCCGCGGACCCGGCCAGCCTCGTGGCCGCCTTCGTGCAAGCCGACCGGCTCGCATCCCACCGGTGATCCCGCGGGGGCCGGCACACCCATGCTCGCGTTCGCCCCGCCCCAGCCGCTGATGCTGCTCGCCACGGCACTCGCGGCGCTGCTGTGCCTGGAGGCCGCACGGCGCGCGCGCTGGAACGCGCCGGTGTCCGAGCATCTGCACTGGGCACTGGCCACCGCCTTCGTGCTGCTGGGCCACCGCATGCGCATCGAACTCGAGTACGGCGTCACGCTGCACTACCTGGGCTCGGCCTTCCTCGCGCTGCTGCTCGGCTACCCGCGCGCCCTGCTGTCGATGGCGCTCGTCGTGCTCGCCCAGTGCCTGTGGCCCGAAGCGGGCGTCATCGATCCCGCACGGCTCGCCGACTGGGGCGTGCGCACGCTGCTCGCGGGCGTCCTGCCGATCTGGACGATGTGGCTGATCGTCAGCGCCGCGCTGCGCTGGCTGCCGCGCAACCCGTTCGTGTTCCTGCTCGGCTGCGGCCTGTTCGGGCTGTTCGCCAGCTACGCGGTGCAGGTCGTCGTGACCCTGCTCGCCTGGCGCTGGTTCGGCGACGCCGTTCCGGACAGCGTGGTCGACAACCTGCTGCCCTACGCCTTGCTGCTGGCCAGCGGCGAAGCCTGGCTGGAAGGCATGCTCGTCACCCTGCTGGTGGTCTACCTGCCCGGCAGCGTGCGGCTCTTCAACGAAGGCTTCTACCTGGCGCGCCGCTGACCGGCGGCGATGCTGCACTGCACGAGACGGAATCGAGACCGAAGCGATCCCCAACGTCGACCAACGCAGGACCGCAGCGACAGATCGTGATCTCAGACTTCATCCCATCGACGCAACGCAGTGTTGCTCGACCCGGCAAGAACACCCACAGAACCGATGGAGTCCGAAATGAACGCACTGACCAAGATCCTCGCCCCCCTCGCCCTCGTCGCCACCGCCGCCACGGCGCAGGCCGGCATCGTCAACATCGACTATCCGTCCGACGTGATCGCGCAGCACAGCGCGGCGGCCTCGACCACCTCCGCCGCCGCAGCGTCGGGTGGCGTGGCGCTGAACCTGATCCACAGCGAAGCCGCCGCCGTCGACGCCCAGGACGGCAAGGTCACCGCGCGCACCCGCGCCGAAGTGCAGAAGGAAGCGCAGACGACCGGCTGGTCGCGCAGCTACAACTACGGCGACGTGCAGTAACCCTCACCCCGTGGCGGGCTGCTCACGCGGCCTGCTGCAACGAGAACGCCCCCTTCCGGGGGCGTTTTCGTTCGGGTGAGGCACCACCCGAACCCCACGCGGCGATCCGTCCGGACGGAACCGTCCGGCGCACCGCGGAGCGCACGGCAGGGCACGCGGCCCTGCTGCGGTCAGGCTGCCAGGCGCTTCTCGAACGACGCCTTCACACGCGAGAGCGCCGGCGGAAGACCGTGCGACAGCTGCTGGAACAGCTCGGCATGGAGCTGGAACTCGCGGCTCCACGCCTCCTTGTCGATCGACGTGATGCGCTCGAACGACGCGCGCGGGAAGTCCAGCCCGTTCCAGTTCAGGTCCTCGTACCGCGGCGACGTGCCGAACACGTGCTCCACGCCCTGCGCCTTGCCTTCGAGGCGGCCGAGCATCCACGCAAGCACCCGCATGTTGTCGCCGAACCCCGGCCACACGAACTTGCCGTTCTCGTCGGTGCGGAACCAGTTCACGCAGAAGATGCCGGGCAGCTTCGCGCCGCCCACCTGCAGGCGATGCCCCAGGTCGAGCCAGTGGCCGAAGTACTCGGCCATGTTGTAGCCGCAGAACGGCAGCATCGCGAACGGATCGCGACGCACGACACCGGTCGCGCCGGCCTGGGCGGCCGTCGTCTCCGAGCCCATGGTCGCCGCCATGTACACGCCCTCTTCCCAAGAACGCGCCTCGGTCACCAGGGGCACCGTCGTCGAGCGGCGACCGCCGAAGATGAACGCGTCGATCGGCACGCCATCGACGCTGTCCCAGTTGGGATCGATCGACGGGCACTGCGCGGCCGCGACCGTGAAGCGTGCATTCGGGTGGGCCGCCGGCTTCGGCTTGCCGTTCACCGGATTGGCCCGCGCCAGCTCGGGCGTCCAGTCCTTGCCCTGCCAGTCGAGCAGATGCGCGGGCGGCTCGCTCAGCCCCTCCCACCACACGTCACCGTCGTCGGTCAGCGCAACGTTCGTGTAGATCACGTTGCGGTCGAGCGACGCCAGGCAGTTCGGATTGGTCTTGGCGCTCGTGCCCGGGGCGACGCCGAAGAAGCCGGCCTCCGGGTTGATCGCGTACAGGCGACCGTCGGAGTGCGGCTTGATCCAGGCGATGTCGTCACCGATCGTGCGCACCGTCCAGCCCTCGAAGCCCTTCGGCGGGATCAGCATCGCGAAGTTGGTCTTGCCGCAGGCCGACGGGAACGCCGCGGCCACGTGGTACTTGCGGCCTTCCGGCGAGGTCACGGCGAGGATCAGCATGTGCTCGGCCAGCCAGCCGATGCCGCCCGACAGCGCGTCCTGCCGCCCCATGTTCGAGGCGATGCGCAGCGCGAAGCACTTCTTGCCCAGCAGCGCGTTGCCGCCGTAGCCCGAGCCATACGACCAGATCTCGCGCGTCTCGGGATAGTGCACGATGTACTTCGTGCTGTTGCACGGCCAGGCGACGTCCTTCTCGCCGGGCGCGAGCGGCTTGCCGACCGAGTGCACGCAGGGGACGAAGTGGCCGCTCTCGCCGAGCACGTCGTACACCGCGCGCCCCATGCGGGTCATGATCCGCATGTTGACGACCACGTACGGACTGTCGGACAGCTCGACGCCGACGTGCGCGATGTGACTGCCCAGCGGCCCCATCGAGAACGGCACGACGTACATCGTGCGCCCCCGCATGCAGCCGTCGAACAGGCCGTTGAGGGTGCCGCGCATCTCGTCGGGGTCCGTCCAGTTGTTGGTCGGGCCCGCCTCTTCGCGGGTGCGGCTGCAGATGAACGTGCGGTCTTCGACCCGCGCCACGTCGCCGGGATCCGACCACGCGAGGTACGAGCCCGGACGCTTCTCGGGGTTCAGCTTGCGCAGCGTGCCCGCCGCCACCATCTCGGCGCACAGCCGGTCGTTCTCTTCCTGGGAACCGTCGGCCCACACCACGCGGTCGGGCTTGGTCAGCGCGGCGATCGACGCCACCCAGTCGATCAGACCCTGATGCTTCACGTAGTCGGGCACGTTCAGGCGCTTGGCGGCGCCGGCCTCGATCTCCGAGGCGGGATACGGGTGATTCATTCAGCTCTCCGTGACTCGGTGCCCGCCAGGACCATTGGCTGCAAGCCGAGGAACCTTCCATTTTACACCGTGAAAGGAATTCGTCTCGCTACGGTCTTCCGTTCGGGGCGCGAGGACCGCCACAGTGCCACGCAGACACGGCTCGGACTGCGCAGGAATTCACGTGCGCACATGCCGGTGCTGCGACCGATGTCACGATCCGCCGAAGGTGATGCAGGCGCGCACGCCTGCAAAAGGGCGCATAATCGATCCGTCGTCGCCATGACGATTGTCAAGCACCACCGGCCATGCACGTCAAGATCGTACCAATTGGTGAAAAGGAATGCGGCAGCTGCGGAATCCGCGATCAGTCGCTGTTCGCGGACCTGATCAGCGAGGATTTCCGCCTCATCCACCAGCCGATCCACGACGTGTCGGTGGCGTCGCACACCACGCTCTTCGACGAGGGCGCGCCGGGGCAGTACCTGTTCACCGTGCGCAGCGGGCTGGTCAAGCTGGTGCGCTACCAGAGCGACGGCACGCAGCGCATCATCCGCCTGCTGACGCCCGGCGACATCGCCGGGCTCGAGGTCACGGCAACCCCCACGTACAACTCGTCGGCCATCACGGTGACCGACGTGACCGCCTGCCGCATCCCGACCTCGGTGATCCAGCGCATCGAGAAGGAATCGCCGCGCCTGCACACGCAGCTGCTGCGCAAGTGGCACGAAGCGCTCAAGCAGGCCGACGACTTCATCGCCGACCTCGCGTCGGGCAGTGCGCGCCAGCGCCTTGCCCGGCTCCTGCTGCGCCTGTCGCACGGCGACAGCGGGCAGCAGATCGTCCTGCCCCCGCGCGAGGACGTCGGCGCCATGCTGGGCATCACCACCGAGACCGCCAGCCGGGCCGTCGCCGCGTTCCGGCGTGAAGGCCTGCTCGAAAGCCTCGACCGCCAGGGACGCCACTTCCGCGTCGACGCCGAGGCCCTCGCGTCGGTCGCCTCACGCGCCGAGTGAACACGCCGCGCCTGCTGGCCGTCAGCGTCGGCGTGTCGGCCCCGCTGGGCGTGCGCGCACGGGGCGGCAATGAAGCGGTCGCCAGCGCCATCGTCAAGCATCCGGTCAGCACCGTCGCGCGACCCGACGCCGTCGCGGTCGGCCGCCTGGGTGTGACCGGCGACGAACAGGTCGACCAGTCGGTGCACGGCGGGCTCGACAAGGCGGTGTACGTGTATCCGATCGAGCACTACGCATTCTGGAACACGGTGCGCGGCCAGGCCGGGCTCGCCCCCCTGCCGCCGGCCGGCGCGCTGGGCGAGAACCTCACCGTCGAAGGCCTGCTCGAAGGCGACGTGTACGTCGGCGACGTGCTGAGCGTCGGCGAGGTCGAACTGCGGGTCGAGAGCCCGCGCGCACCCTGCTTCAAGTTCAACGCCCACCTCGGCTTCTCGTGGGCGTCGAAGATGATGGTGCAGAGCGGCTACACCGGCTTCTATTGCGCGGTCGTCCGTCCGGGCCGCCTGGCCGCCGGGCAGCCGGTGCTCAAGCGCGTGGGCGATCGTGTCGTCAGCATCGAACAGATGCACCGACTGAAGCATCGTTCGCCACAGAGTCGCCTGTTCTGACCCGCGGGCCCCTCAACTGAGTTAGAGTTTCAGCCATGTCCGAGCTCAGCCCTGCCCAGCGCACCGCCGGCACCGCCCGCATCCTCGTGACCGCAGGCGTCGTCTTTGCGGTCGAGGCGCTGTGGCGCGGCTCCGTCGCACGCACCGTCATGGCGTGCCTGGTGCTCGCCCTCGGCGGCGGCCTGCTGTTCGTGGCCAAGCGCGCCGACTGACCCCGGCGCCGCCGCCCCCGTCCCGCCCCCGGTTCCCTCGCGGCCAGTCCCCGGCCGCGGCAACAGTTCATCGATGGATTTCGAAGCCTTTCGCGTCGACCACTTCCCGGTCGACCAGGACCTGCTCGACGCCGGTTCGGTCGGACCGGAACTCGCGCACCTCGCCGGCGTGTACCGGCACAGCCCGCGCGCGCTGGTGTGGCGCAACCCCTCGTCCGACTGGCGGCTGTTCGTGCTGCTGCTGCCGCTGGCCTCGCGCCTGTCGCTGATGGCCAACCCCATCTTCGCGCAGCTCACCCGCGCCTGGGGGCTGAACGTGCGCTTCGTCGGTGTCGATCGCACCGGCCTGTGCTACGACTTCCGGGCGCTGCTGACCGACCGCACGCTCAAGCTGCTGCTCGAGTTCCTCGAATGCGACCTCGACCGCAGCCACGATCCGGCCGTGCTCGACACCCTGTTCGCGGCGCTGGCCGGCGAGATGCTGACCATCCTGCAGCAGCGCCGCAGCGGCTGGGACCGCCACCTCGCGGTCGAGCACCGGCTCGAGCCCGATGCCGAGGGCTCGCTGTTCGCACGCGCAAGCCGCTACCCGGACTTCCTCGCCAAGCTGCGCGAAGCGCTGCGCACCGAGATCATCGACGTCGCCTTCTACGGCCGCGCGCTGCGCTCGATCGACCTGCGCGAGACCACGTTCGAGCAGCGGGTCGCGTCGCTGATCGAAGGCGCGCTCGACGAGGTCACGATGGCCAAGCTGGTGCGCACCGGGGCCGGCAAGCACCTGGGCTGCTACAACTGGCTGCGCATCGATCCCCGCCACGCCGCCAGCCGCGCGCACGTGCTGGGCCGCCTGCCCGGCCTGGCCAGCTTCCTCGCGCAGACCCTGCTGCCGCTCGAAGCGCGCCGCCTCGACGCCGACGAGCCGCCGGATCCGCGCGAAGACGACTGGATGACGCCGGACTCGGGCGCCACGACCTCGGACGCCCCGGCCCCGGATCCGCGGCGCAGGAGCGGCGACGGGTTCGACCTGCGCACGATCGCCGCCCGCACCGACTCGTCGCACACCGTGCGCTGGGCCGGGGCCTTGCGCCGCGCGATCGACGCCGGACAGGACCGGCTCGTGATCGAAGCGCTCGCGCAGCGCTTCGCGGTCTCCGACAACACCCTCCGCCGGCTGTGGCGCGAGACGCCGCGCGCGCTCGGCCAGCCCCCGGCATGGCAGCTGTCGCCGGTGCTGCGCCAGCTCGACGCACTGGGCGACCGCGGCTGGCCGACCGACGACGCGCAGTGGCGCGCACTGCTGGCCCGCGCGGTACCGGTCGAGGCGCGTTGAGCCCCGTCCCGCACATGACACCCCTGAGCCCCCTGTCCGACCTCCTCGACGACGCCTGGTCGATGCTGGCGCGCGGCGTCGACGATCCGGCCGACGATCTGCACTGGCCGGTGCTGGCCACCGTCGGGCAGGCCGGCGACGGAGCGCCCTTCGCCGACGCCCGCACCGTCGTGCTGCGCGCGAGCGACCGCGACACCGGCCGCGTCGCCGTGCACAGCGACGCCGACGCCGGCAAGATCGCGCAGCTGCGCACCAACCCCAGCGTTGCACTGGTGGCCTATCACCGGCCCCGTCGCATCCAGCTGCGCCTGCACGGCGTGGCCGACCTCCACGTGGGGGATGCCGTCGCCGCCGCGGCGTGGACAGCGCTGCCGGGACACAGCCGTGCCCTTTACGCCGGTCCGGAGCGCTTCTGCGTGATCCGTCTGCGCATCCTGCAGCTCGACTGGCTGCACATCGGTCCCGAGCGCCCGCTGCGCGCCGCGTTCACCCTCGGCGACGGCCCGCCGCAGGGCCGCTGGATCGACCCCTGAGGCCAGCCCCCGGTCCCGCCCCCGACGAAGGTCGCAGACGAAGGTCGCTGACGAAGGTCGCTGACGAAGACTCCAGACGAAGGCCGGGAACGCCCCCGAGGCAACCGCGAAGAACACCCGAAGAACACCCGAAGAACACCCGAGGAGCACCATGCCCGCACCCGATACCAGCGCCCACGCCGCAGCCCCGCCCCTGCGCCTGATCGCCGCCGGCGGCACCTTCGACAAGCGCTACGACCCGGTCGCCGGACAGCTGACCTTCGGCCACAGTCACCTGGAGGCCATCGTCCGGCGCGCCCGCCTCGACGGCGGCGTGACCGTCGACGTGCAGATGCAGATCGACAGCCTCGACATGGACGACGACCACCGCCAGCAGCTGCTCGCGGCCTGCCGCGGCGCCCCCGAGCCGGCGATCGTGATCGTGCACGGCACCGACACGATGGTGGACACGGCGCGCGTGCTCGGCGCCGCCGCGCTGCCCGCGACGATCGTGCTCACGGGCGCGATGGTCCCCTACGACATCGAAGGGTCCGACGCGCTGTTCAACCTGGGCCATGCGATCGGCTGCGCGCGCAGCCTGCCGCCCGGAGTGTACGTGGCGATGCAGGGCTGCGCGTTCGCCTGGGACCGCGTGCGCAAGAACCGTGCGCTGGGGCGCTTCGAGGCGATCGCGCCCGGATCGGACCGCGCAGGGCCGACCGGCTAGTCGTCGTCCCCGGCCCGCACGGGCGCGCGCCGCGCGTGCACGTGCGGCCAGCCCACCCGCGCCGCGATCAGCCGGTAGACCAGGTTGCCGGCCAGCACCAGGAACACGACCCGCGCGACGTGGAACACCGTCACGACCGGCACCCCCAGCGCGAGCATCTTCGCCGTGAGGCTCATCTCGGCGATGCCGCCCGGGGCGGTCGCCAGCACCATCGTCGCCGGCGCCACGCCGGTGAGCGCGCCCAATCCCCAGCCGAACGCGGCGGTCACGGGAATGCCGACCAGCGTCGAGACCAGCGCGACCCCCAGCGGGCGGGGCGCACGGCGAAAGAACCCCGGCCGGAAGCGCGTGCCCAGCGAGATGCCGATGAAGACCTGGCCGGTGGTGATCATCCACGGCGGCAGCGCCGAGAACCACAGCCCCGCCCCGGTCAGCACGATCGACACGAGCAGCGGCCCCAGCACCCAGGGGTTGGGCGAGCGCGCCCACCGCAGCACCAGCGCACCGCCGACGGTGGCCGCAATGAGCACTGCGAGGCCGTCGTAGTCGATGCGCCGCGCCACGTGCTCGTAGACGTCCGTGCCGCGCACGCCCAGCCACTTGAACGCAAACGGCACCGCGATCACCACCAGCAGGATGCGCAGGCTGTGCACCGCGGCAATCGTCTCGACCGTGCCGCCGTTGCGCTCGCCCTGCAGCGCCATCTCGGAGGCGCCGCCGATGGCGCCGGCGAAGAAGGCCGTGGGCGGGTCGAGCTGCGCGAAGCGGCGCAGCGCCCAGGCGAACGCCAGCCCCAGCAGGATCGACCAGACGACGCCCGCCACGATCGCGGGCGCCTGCTGCGCCATGCGCAGCAGCACCGCCGGCGTGAAGAACAGGCCCAGGGCCGTGCCGATCGCCCACAGCCCGGCGCAGCGCACCGGCGCCGGGCACAGCAGGCGCATGCCCGAGCCGCTGGCGATCGCACACGCCACCAATGGGCCGATCATCCACGGCAGCGGCGTCTTCAGCGCGGCGCACAGCGCCCCGGCCGGCACCGCGATCGCCAGCGCACGCGCGAACGCCCACAGGGCGGGGGACCGCAGTCGGTCGGACAGGCGCACGAGGCTCACGTCGCCGGGCGCGCGGCGCGCCCCTGCGATACGTCGGCAGGCATCATTCGGCGGCAGGATCGGGGGGAAAGCGCGGCAGTATATCGGCTGCCTCCGTGCGCGCCGCCGCTCAGCCCGGCGCGTCCGGTGCCTTGTCGGACGCAGACCGCGCACGCCGGCGCCGCCACGACTTCTCCAGCTCCACCGTCACGAAAACCACCAGCGCGGCCGCGCAGCACACCGCCAGTTCCAGGGCCGACAGCGGCTGCGTCTGGAACACCGGGTTGAGCACGGGAACGTAGAGCGTCGCCAGCTGCAGTCCGAAGGTCAGCAGCACCGCGCCCAGCAGCGGCCGGTTCGACATCAGCCCGATGCGCAGCAGCGAGCGGTGCTCGGAACGGATCGCCAGCACGTGCGCCATCTGCGACAGCGTCAGCACGGTGAACACCATCGACTGCGCATGCGCATTGCCGTGCGACAGCGCCCAGGCCTGCACGCCCAGACACAGCCCGCCGATCAGCAGGCCGATGCCCAGGATGTGCTGCCACATCCCGTTCGCGAACAGGCTCTCGTCGGGCGGGCGCGGCGGCCGCTGCATGATGCCGCGCTCGGCCGGCTCGGCCGCCAGCGCCAGGCCGGGCAGTCCGTCGGTCACCAGGTTCACCCACAGGATGTGGATCGGCAGCAGCGGAATCGGCAACCCCACCAGCGGCGCGAGGAAGATCGTCCAGATCTCGCCCGAGTTGCCGGTCATCGCGTAGCGCACGAACTTGCGGATGTTGTCGAAGATGCGGCGACCTTCGCGCACCGCCGCCACGATGGTCGCGAAGTTGTCGTCCAGCAGCACCAGACTCGAGGCCTCGCGTGCCACGTCGGTGCCGTTGCGCCCCATCGCAACGCCGATGTCGGCACGCTTGAGCGCCGGCGCATCGTTGACGCCGTCGCCCGTCATCGCGACGAACCGGCCGCGCCCCTGCAGGGCCTCGACGATGCGGATCTTCTGCGCGGGATCGACCCGTGCGTACACCCGCACGGTCGTCACGCGCTCGCGCAGCGTCGCATCGTCGAGCGCCGCCAGTTCGACGCCGGTCAGCACCGGCGCATCGCCCGCGCCGACGATGCCCAGGCGCAACGCGATCGCCCGCGCGGTGGCCGGATGATCGCCGGTGATCATCACCGGCGTGATGCCTGCGGTCAGGCAGTCGGCGACCGCCTCGGCGGCTTCCGGCCGCGGGGGATCGATCAGACCGACCAGACCGATGAACTGCATCTCCGACTCGACGGTGTCGGCCTGCGACGCCGGGCATCCGTGCGGGTGGGCACGACGCGCGAGCGCGAGCACGCGCAGCCCGCGCGCAGCCATCGCCTCGGCGGTCTGCAGCCACGCCGCCGCGTCGAACGCGCCGCCGACGCCGACGCCGACGCCGTCAGGCGCATCCACGGCGCACGCATCCTCCGACGGCCAGTTGACCACGCAGCGTCCGATCACCGACTCGGGCGCGCCTTTCGTATACGCGACGAAGCCGCCGTCGTGCGCGTGCACCGTGGTCATCCGCTTGCGCTCGGAATCGAACGGGAACTCGTGCACACGGGGCCATTCCTCCGACGCGGGGCGCTCGCCATCGCCGTCGGACGCGGCCGTCGGCGTTCCGATCGCCCCGGCGTCCCATGCCGCCTGCGCCAGCGCGGTCTCGGTCGGATCGCCCTGCCAGGTCCCGTCCGTGCCCCGGCTCGCGTCGTTGCACAGCCCTGCCGCCCGCAGCAGTTCGACGAAGGCCGCGCCCGGCGCCCGCGGGCCGGGCGCCCAGCACGCGCCGGGCACGACCAGCGCGTCGACCTGCATCCGGTTCTGCGTGAGCGTGCCGGTCTTGTCCGAACAGATGGTCGACACCGATCCGAGCGTCTCGACCGACGGCAACCGCCGGATCAGGGCGTTCAGTCGGACCATCTCGCGCGCCCCAAGCGCCAGCAGCACCGTCACCACCGCCGGCAGCGCCTCCGGGATCGCGGCCACGGCCAGGCTCACGGCGGTCAGGATCATCAGCAGCGGCGCCTCACCGCGGAGCACGCCCACCGCGAAGATCACCACACAGATCGCGATGACCACCAGCGCCAGACGGCGCCCGAACGCCGCCAGCCGCTGCTGCAGCGGGGTGCTGCGCTCGCCGCCCTCGTCGAGCAGTCCTGCCACGCGGCCCAGCTCGGTGGCCATGCCGGTCGCAATCACCACGCCACGTCCACGGCCGTGCGCGACGCTGGTGCCCTTGAAGGCGAGGTTGATGCGATCGCCCAGCGCCGAGGCCCCGGCGTGCAGCGCCGCCACCTCCTTGTGCACGGTGACCGATTCACCGGTCAGCGCAGACTCGTCGACACGCAACTGCGCAACCTCCAGCAGGCGCAGGTCGGCCGGCACCTGGTTGCCCGCCTCGAGCAGCACGATGTCGCCGGGCACGAGCGCGCCGGCCGGCAGCACCTGCACGTGGCCGTCGCGCAGCACGGTGGCGTGCGCGGCGGCCAGACGCCGCAACGCCGCCATCGCCCGGTCGGCGCGCCACGCCTGCACGAACCCGATCAGCGCGTTCAGCACCACGATCACGAGGATGGCCAGCGTGTCGACCAGGTCGCCGATCAGACCCGAGATCACGGCGGCCGCGATGAGCACCAGGATCATGAAGTCGCGGAACTGGTCGAGCAGCAGCCCCCACGGCCCGCGGGCGGCACGCTCGGCGAGTTCGTTCGGACCATGCCGGGCCATGCGGGCGGCGGCCTGGGCCGCGTCGAGCCCGTGGCCGGGATCCACCTCGAGGGCGTCCGCCACCGCATGCGCCTCGCGCAGGTGCGCGTCGACGGTTCCGGGACCGCCCGGCACGATCACGTCCTGCAGAGCCCTGCGCTCGTCCATGTGCCGCCACTCCCGCGCCCGAAGGCAGACCGCTTCAACCCGATGCAGAAGCACATTCTGCACGGCGCTCCGTTCCGTCCTACGATGACGCGCCCGGGCACGCCGCACCCGGGCGCAGAGGAGACCGCGATGCTCGGAGGTTGTCTGTTCCTGACCGTGGTGTTCGCCGCAGCGCTGACGTTCGAGTTGCAGCACGTGCCGGCGCTCGGGCGCACGCACACATGGGTCGTGTCGACGGTTCTCGCGGTGCTCGCAACCCTGGCCGTCGGCTGCGTGCACGGCGTCGTCGTCGCCCTGCGGCGGCGCATGGCCCCCGAGACCGATCCGTCGGGCTGGCAGGACGGGGCCACGGTCCGGCTCAGCGGAACGATCCGCCCGCACGGCGAGGCGCTGCGCACACCCTTCGGTCACCTGGATGCGGTGGCCATGGAGTATCGCGCGCGCACCACCGAGCACCACAACGACGTCCGCCAGGGCAGCCCAGGCTGGCGCGGTCGGGCCTCGGTCGCCAGCCTGCTCGACACGGGAAGCATGCGCCTCGCGCTATCAGGCACCCCGACGCTGCGTCACTTCCCCGAAGTGCAGCACGCTGGCGAAGCCGCATTGTGCGACGCGGCCCGGCACCTGGCGAACACCGTCTGGCAGATCGCCCCCGATCTGACGGACGTCGACCTTCACGCGGTCGCAGCACTGCGGGACCACGGCGCCGATGCGCTGCCCGCCCATCTCGTCGACCGGCGTGCGGCAGACGCGCTGCAGATGGACGCCAGCGATCCCACCCCCGAGCACTACCTGGCGCGGCTGCGTGAACGCCCGTGGATGTTCGCCGAGCGCGCGATCCCGGTCGGCTGCACCGTGACCGTCACCGGCACCTGGCGCGCGCTGCCGCCACGCATCGAGGTCGGCTTTGGCCCGCGCACCGCCGAGCATGCGATCCAGCCCGGCGAAGCGGTACGGGTCGCGTCATCGGAGCTCACGCACACACTGGTCATCAGCGCCGCCATTGCCGCATGCGCCGCCGGTGCGCACTATGTCGTCCTCGCCGATGGCGGGGCGCTCTATCACGCGTTGCGCACGGTGCTCGGATCGACGGACTGATCGTCACGGTGCGCAGGCCCCGGCCACGTTCCTTTGTAGCTACAATCGTCTGCAACGAACACGCGGAGGACGGCGCATGAATGACAGGAAAGCGATCCTGGTGATCGGTGCAGGCGACGCCACCGGCGGTGCCGTGGCCCGGCGCTTCGCACGCGAAGGCTACGTCGCGTGCGTGACCCGCCGCAGCGTCGACAAGCTGCAGCCGCTGGTCGAACAGATCCGCGCCGAGGGCGGCGAAGCGCACGCGTTCGGCAGCGACGCGCGCAAGGAGGACGAGATGGTCGCGCTCGTCGCAGGGATCGAGCGCGACATCGCCCCCATCGAGGTGGCGGTGTTCAACATCGGTGCCAACGTGCGCTTCGGCATCACCGAGACCACCGCACGCGTGTACTTCAAGGTGTGGGAGATGGCCTGCTTCGGCGGCTTCCTGATGGGTCGCGAAGTGGCCAAGGCGATGCTGCCGCGCGGCCGCGGCACGATCATCTTCACCGGCGCCACCGCCAGCCTGCGCGGACGCGACGGCTACGCCGCCTTCGCCGGCGCCAAGCACGCGCTGCGCGCGCTGGCGCAGAGCATGGCACGCGAGCTGTGGCCCAAGGGCATCCACGTCGCACATCCCGTGATCGACGGCGCGATCGACACCGAGTTCATCCGCAGCAATTTCCCGCAGCGCTACGCGCTGAAGGACCAGCAGGGCATCCTGAATCCGGACAGCATCGCCGAGGCTTACTGGAACATCCATCAGCAGCCGCGCGACGCCTGGACGCACGAGACCGAGCTGCGTCCGTGGATGGAGTCGTGGTGAACCGCCGGCCCCCGGCAACGCGATCGCACATCCCATGAACACGACGTCGCGAAGGCTTCGCGACACCCCCTGAGGAGACCCGAACCATGTCCGTATCCGTGCAGTTCCTGTTCGACTTCGGCAGCCCCAACGCCTACTTCTGCCACAAGGTGATCCCGCAGGTCGAAGCGCGCACCGGCGTGAAGTTCGAGTACGTGCCCATCCTGCTCGGCGGTCTGTTCAAGATCACCGGCAACCGCTCGCCGGCCGAAGCCTTCGCCGGCATCCGCAACAAGCAGGCCTACAACAAGCTCGAGGTCGACCGCTTCGTCGCGAAGCACGGCCTCACGCAGTACCGCTTCAATCCGCACTTCCCGGTCAACACGCTGAAGATCATGCGCGGCGCCGTCGCGGCGCAGGCGCTGGGCTGCTTCGAGCGCTACGTCGACGCGATGTACGCGGCGATGTGGGAGCAGCAGCGCAACATGAGCGACGACGCGCAGATCGCCGAAGTGCTCGCCGCCGCCGGCCTCGACGCGCAGGCGATCGCCGACAAGAGCCAGGACCCCGACGTGAAGGCGCGCCTGCTCGCCAACACCGAGGAGGCCGCCGAGCGCGGCGCGTTCGGCTCGCCCACCTTCTTCGTCGGCAAGGAGATCTGGTTCGGCAAGGAGCACCTGCGCGACGTCGAGGAGGAGATCGTCCGCCTGACGCGGTGATCGGGTCGCGAACGCTCGGCCCGCGCGCGGGCCCGGACGGACGCACGGGCGCGGGCGATAGAATCGCGGTCTCACACGAACCGTCATCCGAAGGACCCGAGACCATGGACCGTCGTTCGCTTCTGAAAGCCGGCGCCGCCGGCGGCGCGATCACCGCTGCACCGTTCATCGCCACCCGCACGGCCGCCGCCGCCCCCTACCGCGCCGAGTACCGACTGTCGACGGTCGTCGGCACCGCGTTCCCCTGGGGCAAGGGCGCCGAGATCTGGATCAACCTGGTCAAGGAGCGCACCCAGGGCCGCATCAACATCAAGCTCTACCCGGGCGTGTCGCTGATCAACGGCGACCAGACGCGCGAGTTCAGTGCGATCCGCCAGGGCGTGATCGACATGGCGGTCGGCTCGACCATCAACTGGTCGCCGCAGGTCAAGGAGCTGAACCTGTTCTCGCTGCCGTTCTTCACCCAGGACCACGCGGGCCTGGACGCGCTCACGCAGGGCGAGGTCGGCAAGCGCATCCTGCAGGTCGTCGAGAAGGCCGGCGTGGTGCCGCTCGCCTGGGGCGAGAACGGCTTCCGCGAAGTGACGAACTCCAAGCGCGAGATCCGCACGCCCGCCGACATGAAGGGCCTGAAGTTCCGCGTCGTGGGCTCGCCGATCTTCAACGACACGTTCACCGCGCTCGGCGCCAATCCCACCCAGATGACCTGGGCCGACGCACAGCCGGCGCTCGCCTCCGGCGCGGTCGAAGGCCAGGAGAACCCGCTGCACATCTTCATGGCCGCCAAGCTGCACACGCTGGGCCAGAAGTTCATCACCCGCTGGGGCTACGTGGCCGATCCGCTGATCTACGTGGTCAACCGCGACGTCTGGGAGTCCTGGACGCCGGCCGACCGCGAGATCGTCCGCCAGGCCGCCATCGACGCCGGCAGACAGGAAGTCGCGATCGCCCGCAAGGGGCTGACCGCCGACGACACGTCGATGGTCAGGGACGCCGCCGCACTGGGCGTGAAGATCACCGAGCTGACGCCGGCCGAGAAGGAGGCGTTCCGGCAGGCGGTCAAGCCGGTCGTCGAGAAGTGGACGAAGCAGATCGGCCCCGACCTGGTCAAGCGCGCCGAAGCGGCGATCGCAGCCCGCAAGAAGGCGTGACGCAGGTGCCCGCGCCGGATGCGCCGGCGCCCGGCGCTGCGCCCGGTGCCGCCGGCGCGTCGGGCCCGGTGCCGGGACTCGACGCAGGCACGGCGCAGGCGACCACGTCCACCGCTCCCGGCACGCCCTCGCGCCTGATCGAGGACTGGATCGGTGCGATCGCGATGGCGCTGCTCGCCGCGATCACGTTCGCCAACGTGATCGCGCGCTACCTCACCGACGAGTCGTTCGCCTGGACCGAGGAGCTGTCGGTGTCGCTGATGGTGGTGCTGGCGATGGTCGCCGCCGGCGCTGCGGTCGTGCGTGACCGCCACATCCGCATCGAGTTCTTCTACGAGCGCGGCAGCCCGGCGCGACGCCGCGCGCTGGCTCGCCTGTCGGATGCGGCCACGGTGCTGGCCTTCCTGTGCCTGGCGGGCCTGGGTGCACGGCTCGCGTTCGACGACTTCCGGTACGAGGTCTCGTCGCCCGGCATCGGTGTGCCGCAGTGGTGGTACACGGTGTGGCTGCCCGTGCTGGCGCTGACGATCGCCGCGCGCGCGATGCAGCGGCTGGTCCGTTCGTTCCGCCCGCAATGACCGCGCTGCTGATCTTCGCGGTGTTCGCCGCGCTGATGCTGCTGGGCGTGCCGATCGGGGTGGCGCTGATGCTGGGCGGCGCCGTCGGCATCGGCCTGGCCGAACTCGGCTGGCTGGCGATCCCCAACAACTTCTACGCCGGCATCGCCAAGTACCCGCTGCTGGCCCTGCCGATGTTCGTGCTGGTCGGCTCGATCTTCGACCGCTCCGGCGTCGCGCAGCGTCTGGTCACCCTGGCCACCGCGCTGGTCGGCCGCGGCCCCGGCATGCTGCCGCTGGTGGCGATCGCCGTCGCCATGTTCCTGGGCGGGATCTCCGGGTCGGGCCCCGCCAACGCCGCCGCCGTCGGCGCGGTGATGATCGCCGCGATGTCGCGCGCCGGCTATCCGCCCGCGTATTCGGCCAGCGTGATCGGCGCGGCCGCCGCCACCGACATCCTGATCCCGCCGTCGATCGCGTTCATCGTCTACTCGGTGATGGTGCCGGGTGCGTCGGTGCCGGCGCTGTTCGCCGCCGGCATGGTGCCCGGCGTGCTGGCCGGCCTGGCGCTGATCGTGCCGGCCGTCTGGCTCGCCCGCCGGCACGGCTTCGGCGCCGCCGAATCGGCCGCGCCGCGCCCGCCGCTGCTGCGGTCGCTGCGCGAGGCCGCCTGGGGGCTGTTCGCACCGGTGCTCATCCTGGGCGGCATGCGCGCCGGCTGGTTCACGCCCACCGAGGCCGCCGTGGTTGCCGTGGTGTACGGCCTGTTCGTCGGCCTGGTCGTCTACCGCACGATCCGCCCGCGCGCGCTCGTCGACATCTTCGTCGAAGCGGCCGAGCTGTCGGGCGTCATCATGATCGTCGTCGCGCTGGCGAGCATCTTCGCCTATGCGGTCAGCACACTGGGCATCGTCGATCCGCTCGCGCAGGCCGTGACGAACAGCGGCCTGGGCTCGCTCGGCGCGCTGAGCGCGATCGTCGTCGTGCTGCTGGCGATCGGCATGGTGCTCGACGGCATCTCGATCTTCCTGATCTTCGTGCCGCTGCTGCTGCCGCTGATGAAGGCCTATGGCTGGGAACCGGTCTGGTTCGGCGTGCTGCTCACCTACATGGTCGCGATCGGCCAGTTCACGCCGCCGATGGCCGTCAACCTGATGGTGTCGTCGCGGCTGGCCGGCGTGCGCATCGAGCAGACCGTGCCCTGGGTGATGTGGTTCGTGTTCGCGATGCTGGCGGTGCTGGTGCTGCTGATCGCCGTGCCGGAGCTGACGCTGTGGCTGCCACGCACGCTCGGCTATTGAACAGAGGAAGCCCCCCATGACGTCCCACACCACCGCCTTCGACATCCCCGCCGTCGAGGCCTGGATCCTCGGCGCCACCGACGCGCTCGTGCCGCCCTTCACCTGGACCCAGCTGCCCGGCGGCCACTCCAACCTCACCTTCCTGATCGAGGACACGCGCGGCACCAGAGCCGTGATCCGCCGGCCGCCGACGGGCCCGCTGCTGCCCAAGGCGCACGACATGGGGCGCGAGTGGTCGATCATCCGTGCGCTGGGCAGCACCGCCGTGCCGGTGCCCCGCGCGATCGCCTTCTGCGACGACACGTCGGTGACCGGCGCCGCGTTCTACGTGATGGGCCACGTCGCGGGCCACACGCTGCACAACGCCACCGACACCAACACCTGGGTGCCGCCCGCGCGCCGGCATGCGGTCGCACTGTCGTTCATCGACGCGCTGGCCGCGCTGCACGCGGTCGACCCGGACGCCGTCGGGCTCGGCACGCTCGGCCCGCGCACCGGCTATATCACGCGCCAGCTCGACCGCTGGTACCTGTCGTGGACCAATTCGGCCGCCGCCGCCGAGTACGACGACGACCGCGCACACGAGGTCAGGGCCTTCCTCGCCGCCCACGTGCCCGAGGCCGGGCCGGCGCGCGTCGTGCACGGCGACTACGGCGTGCACAACACGCTGATCGGCGAAGACGACCGCATCGCCGCCATCATCGACTGGGAGATCGCCACCCTCGGCGAGCCGATGGCCGACCTCGCCTACGCGCTGAACTGGTTCCCGCACCCGGGGCAGATCATGCCGCCGAACAGCGCCACCGCCCTGCCCGGCTTCCCGCCGCCGCAGACCCTGGCGCAGCGCTACGCCGAGCGCACCGGCGCGCGCCTCGACAGCCTGCCCTACTACAGCGCGTTCAACTTCTGGAAGAGCGCCGCGATCCTGCAGGGCGTGTACGCGCGCTACCGCGCGGGCACCAAGGATCCCGGCACCACCGACCTGGTGCGCATGCGCACGCAGATCGGCGAGCGCCTGGCCAACGCACAGAACGCGCTGACGCGGCTGTGACGCGCGCACGATGAGCCTCGACGAACGCACCACCACCCGCGACCTCTCCGGCACCCCGGGCGCCGGCACCGGCACCGGCAATCTCACGATCGGGCAGATCGCCGTCGGCACCATCGCGGGCGCGGGCGGCCCGCTGGGCGACCACGACCTGTACGTGTTCCGCACGCAGCCCGGGCTGGTGTACCGGATCGAGACGCTGCCCGCCACCTGGCCCTCGCTGACCAGCACGCCCAACCCACTGCCGTACTTCGTGCTGCGCGACACCGCGGGCACGGTGCTGGACCAGGCCGTGCTGGTCGACGGACGCTACGTGTACCAGTTCACCGCGAACGCGGCGCTGACGCTGTACGTGGACATGCAGGGCTACTTCACCGACTCGATCGGCGGCTACGAGGTGGTGCTCACCTCCAGCGGCCCCGACGACGTCGGCGGCACCTTCCCCACCCCGCTGACGGCGGGCGTGCAGTTCAACGGTGTGCTCGACCAGGTGGGCGACAGCGACACGTTCTCGATCAGCCTCGTCGCCGGCCGCAGCTACTTCCTCACGCTGGGCTCGAACACCGTCACCGACCTGTTCGTGTCGGTGCGCAACCCGCTGTGGCTGGCGCTGTCGTACGCCGACGCGGGCACCGGCTACTCCACCTCGTTCACCGCCGACACCACCGGCACCTACATCGTCGACGTTACGTCGAACGCACTGCTGCAGACCGGCCCGTACGCGATCTACTACCAGGAGCGCGTGAACCCGGCGCTGCGCTTCACCGCCGGCTCGACCGACGCCGACACCTTCACGCTCACCGACGGCACGACCGGACGCGAGGTGTGGGGCTGGGGCGGCGACGACGTCGTCACCACCGGCGCCACCGGCGACTTCCTGGCCGGCAACGACGGCAACGACACGCTGAACCCGGGCGCGGGCGACGACGCCGTGTTCGGCGGCGCCGGCAACGACCGCATCGATGGCGGGCCGGGCCTGGACGTGGCCGGCTACGGACGGGTGCGCAGCGCGTTCACCATCGAGCGCACCGGCGCCGACTGGCGCGTCACCGACCGCGTCGGCGCCGAAGGCACCGACCTGCTCTCCAACGTCGAGGCGCTGCGCTTCTCGGACAAGGTGCTGGCCCTGGTGCCGCCCGCGCGCGACGCCGTGCCCGCCTTCGGACAGCAGCCGGCCTTCCTGCTCGACCCGGTGTACTACCTGCTGCGCTACGCCGAGCTGGCGCCCGCGGTCACCCCCGCCACCGCCGCGCAGCACTGGCTCGACACCGGCGCCGCCCAGGGCCGTGCGCCCAACGCGTGGTTCGACGCCGGCTACTACGCACAGCGCTGGGCCGACCTCGCGCCGCTGAACCTGGACGCCGCCACGCTGTTCAAGCACTACAACCTGTACGGCGTGTGGGAAGGCCGCTCGGCCGGCCCGCGCTTCGACACGTTCGACGGCGACCGCTACCTCGCCGACAACCCCGACGTGGCCGCCTACGTCGACGGCAACCTGGCCGACTTCCTCGGCAGCCGCAGCAACGGCGCCATCGCGCACTACGTGATCTACGGCGCGCAGGAGCAGCGCGCAGCCTTCGACGCGAGCGGTACGGCGATCGACCTCGGGTACGTGGTCTGACGGCCACGGCGCCCACCGCAGACGTCGGATCCACCGCGCAGCGCGCGCGCACCGCGATCGCCGCGCGTTCGGGCGCCGCGCGTTCGGGCGTCGCGCAGCCTGCCCGTCAGTGCGCCATCGCCGGCGGCGGCCGCATGACCGCAAACGCCAGCTGCACGATCCCGGCGGCCAGGCCCAGGCCCACGCCGAAGCGCCAGGCCAGGTCGTAGGAGCCGAACGCCTGGAAGACCAGGCCGCCGCCGAAGGCGCCGAGGAAGCTGCCCATCTGGTGACTGAAGAAGGCGATGCCCTGGATCATCGCCTGCCAGCGCAGGCCGAACATCTCGGCCACCGCACCCGCGAACAGCGGCGACACGCCCATCCACAGGAAGCCCATCAGCCCGGAGAACAGCAGCGTCGACTCGGGCGTGGCCGCGGACGAGAAGAACCAGGCCAGCACCAGCGAGCGCGAGATGTACAGCGTGCCGAGCAACCCGGTCTTCGACCAGCGCTCGCCCGCCCAGCCGAAGAAGAGGCTGCCGAGGATGTTGAACCCGCCGATCATGCCGAGCGCCTTTGCGCTGAGCATCGGGTCCATGCCGCACAGCTCCAGGTACGACGGCAGGTGCGTGGTCAGGAACACGAGCTGCATCCCGCACACGAAGAAGGCCACCGTCATCACCAGGAACGGCAGGTGACGCAGCGCGGCCATCGCCATGCGGCGCGCGTCGTCCTCCTCGTGGACGTCGGAGGGCACACGCGGGGGCAGGGGCACCCGGTCGACGCGGCCCGCGATCCATCCCACCGGGATCAGCACGAGCGAGACGACCACGAAGCCCAGCACCCCCATGCGCCAGCCGAACTCGGTCTGCAGCGACTGCCCGATCGGGGCGGCGAGCATCGCGCCGAGCGAGCCGGCCGCCGACACCAGGCCCAGCACCGTGCTGCGCACCCCGGCAGGCACCGCGCGCGACGCGACCGCGTTGGCGATCGACGACGCGTTGCAGGCCAGTGCCAGGCCGATGAGCACCCCCGCCCCGAGCGTGACCATCCACACGCCGTCGGCGATCGCCAGGCACACCAGCCCGAGCACGTAGAGCACACCGCCCGCCACCATCACCGCGCGATACCCGGCCCGCACGACCAGCGCACCGGTGAACGGCTGCGCCAGCCCCCACGCCAGGTTCTGGATCGCGATCGCGAAGGTGAACTCGGAGACGGTCAGCGCGATGTCGCGCGTCATCGGCTGCATGAAGAGCCCGAGGCTCTGGCGCAGGCCCATGCTCAGCGTGAGCATGATCGAGGCACAGATCAGGATCGCCGTTGCCGGCCGGATCTGCCTCCAGGTGTCGTTCATGTGCTTCTCCCTCAAACCGCCGAGTGTCGCCGCATCGACGCCGACCCGCCGGCGAGCATTCCCCGGAATGAAATCCCCTGCGCGGGGTGTGGTTGCTCAGAGCGCCGAAGGATCGCCCGACTGCGCCGGCCGGCCCCCGCCGAAGGCGCGCCGGGGCCGCCCGAACGTGCGCGAACCGCCCGAACGCGCCCGAACCGCCCGATCGCCTACGACGCCGGCGCCTCGCGCAGGATCCGGCGCGCTTCCTCCTCGGACAGCCGCTCCTCGCCCCGCACCAGCCCGCGGGCGATCGCCTCGTAGAAGCGCGCGTTGCGCACGTTGGCCGCGCCGTTGTCGCGCGTGGCGATCAGCTTCGCGGGCACACCCGCGATCACCGAGTTCTCCGGGAACACCTGGTTCTGCATCACGATCGCGTGGCCCGCGACGATGGAGTTGGCGCCGATCTTCGCGCCGTCCATGATGGTGGCGTTGATGCCGATCAGGCAGCGGTCGCCGATCGTGCAGCCGTGCAGCGTCACGCGGTGGGTGATCGAGCAGTCTTCACCGACGATCGTCGGCGTGTCGTTGCCCACGTGCACCATCACGAAGTCCTGCAGGTTGGTGCGCGCGCCGATGCGGATGTGGTGCATCTCGCTGCGCATCACCACGTACGGCCAGATCGACGCGCCCGGCCCCACGTGGACGTCGCCGTGCAGCTGCGCCGTGGGGTGCAGCAGCGCCAGTCCGTCGAGCCGGACCCCGCGGCCGACGTGCGGCATCCGCAGGGCGAACGAGGCGGCGAAGGGCGCCGCGGCGGCGGCGGCCGCAGCCGCACCTGCGCCCATGCCCGCGCCAAACCCGGCACCGGCCCCCGCGGCCCGCACGCGCACCCAGTGGCGATGCAGCTGGGCGAGCATCGCGTCCTGCGTGCGGTTGTTGTCGATGACCACGTCGGCGCGCGCGATGCGCTCGGCGTTCGAGAGCTGCGCGTCGAGGCGCTGCTCGACGGCCGCGCGGGCATTGCCGTCACGCTGCATCGCGCGGGCGATCGCCACCTCGCGATCGACGATCACCACCCAGACCTCGTCGCCGAGGTCCTGCCAACCCGCCTCGAACAGCACCGCCGCTTCCAGCACGATGGCCGGCGCCGTGCCCTCGGCGCGCACCCGCGCGATCTCCTCCTCGGCCAGCGCGCGAATGCCCGGCCAGACGATGTCGGTGAGCGTCTTCAATGCGTCGGGCCGGCCGAAGACCCGCGCCCCCAGCGCCTTGCGGTCGATGCGGCCGTCCGCGGTCCGCAGGTCGTCGCCGAAGGCCTTCAGGATCTGCGCATGCGCCTGCGCGCCCGGTTCGTAGGTGCGGTGGCCGAGCACGTCGGCGTCGATCACGTGCGCGCCCTGCGCCTTCAGGAAACGGGACGCGGTGGACTTGCCGGACGCGATGCCCCCGGTGAGGCAGATCACCCTGGTCATGGGTCTTCCATCGTTCAGTTGCGGAATGACCGGGAGACTACCGTGCGGGCGGGCGCGTGTGTGCCGCGGGCGCCTGCCGCGGACCTGTGCCGCGGACCTGTGCCGCCGACGTGTGCGGCCGACGTGTGCCGCCGAGGTGTGCCGCGCACGCGCGGCGCGGAACGCGCTACGGGGTCCGGGTGTCGCGCGTCGCGGCGTGCGCACGCGCATGGTCCATCGACCGCGCGATGCGGTCCGGATCACGGTGCGCCTGGTAGCCGAACCACAGGCTCTCGGCGATGCGCCGCGCCAGGTCGTTGGCCCGCGCCTGCATCGCCGGGTTGTCGATCGTGCGGGTGGTCTCGTCGAACAGCGCCAGCCAGCGGTGGAACAGCGCGGGCTCCAGGCCGGGCAGGGCCACGTGCGCCGGCATCGGCGTGCCGCGGTAGCGCGCGGTGCCGCGCAGCGTCGACGACCAGAAGTCGACCATCTTCGACAGGTGGTGCGGCCAGTCGGTGATGTGGGCGTCGAACACCGGGCCGAGCACGGCGTCGGCGCGCACCTTCGCGTAGAACGTGTGGACGAGACGGACGACGTCGTCTTCGGTGCAGAGGTCGGGGGTGGGCATGCGTGCGGGCGGCGGGTGCCGTCATTAAGATCTATTCATCGTACACCTTATCGGAAGCCCAACGGACCCCCACCTACTTCCCGATACAG